>JAKLEM010000030.1 GCA_022711655.1 Candidatus Auribacterota bacterium | reverse complement strand
GATGCTGTCTTTCGAAATATAATAGATATCAGCGGCGTCCTTGATAACGCCTTTGTCGACAAGCTGCTCGACCAGCTTATCGCCGAGCCCGTCGATATCGACCGCGCGCTTCGATGCGAAGTGCTTGATGGTCTCCTTGAGCTTCGCAGGACAGTAGATGCCGAGGCAACGGCTCTGCGCTTCCCCTTCTTCACGGCAGACCTTCGAGCCGCAGACCGGACAAACGCCAGGCATACGAAACTTCTTTTCCGTGCCGCACCGCTTCTCCGTCGCCACACGCACCACTTCGGGTATCACGTCGCCCGCGCGCGCCACGACCACCGTATCGCCGATACGGACGTCCTTCTTGTCGATCTCGCCCTGGTTGTGGAGCGTCGCCCGCTCGACGATCACGCCGCCGACCTCGACAGGCTCCATCACGGCGACCGGCGTCAGGACTCCCGTTCGGCCGACCTGGACAACGATATCTTTGATCACCGTCTCCGCCTGCCGCGCCGCAAACTTGTACGCAACCGCCCAGCGCGGGCTGCGCGAAATCATGCCGAGCGTCTGCTGGGTGTTGAAATCGTTGACCTTCACGACGATCCCGTCTATGTCGTACGGGAGCTTCTCCCTTTTAGCGTAGATTTCCGCATGATACGCGACAACATCCTCGATAGAGCCGCACAGCCTGACCAGCGGGTTGACCTTCAGCCCCCACTTCTGCAACGCGGACAGGAACTCCCATTGCGAGGCGAAGGGCCGGGGCTTCGCTTCGCCCAGGGCGTAGCAGAAGATATCAAGCGGCCGCGAGGCGGTGACGCCCGGGTCGAGCTGCCTGAGCGACCCCGCAGCGGCGTTCCGCGGGTTCATGAAAAACTGCTCGCCGGCCTTTCCGCGCAACGCGTTCAGCTCGGAAAAATCGCTCTTCCGCATAAAAACCTCGCCGCGAACGGAGAGATACGACGGCACGGCGAGATCGGCGCCCCGGAGCGAGCGCGGCACCGCCCTGACGGTCCGTATATTCTGCGTCACGTCTTCGCCGGTCACGCCGTCGCCTCTCGTCGACCCGGCAGCGTATGCGCCGTTCTCGTAGATCAGCTCGACTGCCAGCCCGTCGATCTTCGGCTCGGCGACATATTCGACGTGAGCGGTCCCCAGCATCTTGACGACCCGAGCGTGGAACGCCATAAGCTCTTCGGAACTGAATACGTTGGCGAGCGACAGCATCGGCACAGGATGGACGAACGGGCGGAACTGGTCGAGCGGCGCAGCGCCAACCCGCTGTGACGGCGAATCGGGCGTGACCAACTCAGGGAACCGCTGTTCGAGCGCTTCCAGCTCTCGCATCAGCTCATCATACTGCGCGTCCGAGATCTCGGGATCGTCGAGGACGTAGTAACGCCAGTTGTGATGATCGATCTGCTTTCTCAGTTCTTCGATGCGCTTGTGCGCCGATTCCTTGTTCATATTTGATACCGGAGGATTGAGGCTTCCCTGTATTGCCCCGAGACATGAATGTCTCCCTTGCGGTCTATCAGCATCTGTCTTGCGCTTTATATTTCTTGGACAACTCGACATATCCCTTCGCCCACTTGAAATGCTCCTCGATATCGGCGGCGCGCACTTCCCTGATAACCTTCGCCGGGTGGCCGAGGACCAGGCTCCGGGGCGGTATCCGCATCCGCTCCGTGACCAGCGCGCCCGCGCCGACCAGCGATTCCTTGCCTATGACCGCGCCGTTCAGGACGATCGCGCCGATCCCGATAAGCGCCCCGTCCTCGACGGTGCACCCGTGCAGCTGCACGCCGTGGCCGACGATAATATTCTCTCCGAGAACGCACGGCTCCTGTTCGCCGACATGAAGCACGGAACAATCCTGTATGTTGGTGTTCCTGCCGACCGTGATCGGGTTGACGTCTCCCCTCAGGACGGCATTGAACCAAACGCTGGCCCCTTCTGCGAGCCGCACGTCACCGACAACGACGGCACCCGGCGCGATATAGCAGCTTCTGTGGACTCGCGGCTTCTTCAGCCCCAACGGTATGATCATGGCCGCCTCTCCGGTGGTTCGACATGTATGTTCAGACGGACATGCGGCATCTCTTTGCGCACATCGTCCTCGATATGCTCGGTAAACCCGTGCGACTCTTCGACGGTCTGCTTGCGCCTCATCGACAGATGGAGCTCGGCGTAAACGGTATTCCCGCAGCGGCGCGTCCTGACATTATGAAAGTCGACGAACTGCCGATGATGTCCCTGAAGTATCGCAACGATCTTGAGCTCTTCTTCCGGACACGACTCGTCCATCAGCCCGCGCGACGATTTTATCACGAGATCGAACGCCATCTTTAGAAGGACGATCGAGACCCCCATCGCGAGCGCCGAATCGAGGAACAGCCAGCCTGTCCTACGGGCAACGAACAGCCCCGCAACGACCGCCAGCGACGACAGGACGTCGGAGAGGATATGTTTAGCATCCCCTTCGAGCGCGAGAGAACCGGATCTTCGCGATTCGCGCAGCAGGCCCCACGAAAGCACACCGTTCAGGGCGGTTGCGGCAAGAGATACCGCGATCGCCAGATCAATATGCGTCAGCTCGACCGGAGACCAGAGGCGCATCAGCGCCTTGGAGAAGATCATGACCGCCGCGACGGCGATGAGGACCCCCTCGATCAGGCTGGAAATATTCTCGACCTTTTCATGGCCGTACTGGTGAGCGCGGTCGGCCGGACTGCTCGACAGGTTGACGGCATACAGCATCATTACGGACGCAACGATGTTCACGATCGATTCCATCGCATCGGACAAAAGAGCGATAGACCCCGATATGAAATAGGCCGCCACCTTAACGAGAAAGATCAAGACGCCGCCCGCAACCGCGATAATCGCTATCTTCTTCTTTGTGCTCATCATATTGTGTATCCTGTTGACAGTTAATAGATTAATAGTATATACTATCCTCCATGTGAATCAAAACCTTTTTGCGTGAGGTGTCCGTGAACGAAAGCAATCTCGATAATCTCAGCCGTGAAAATGTCTTCTTAATGCTCCAGGTCGGAACAATTATCAACTCTTCCCTGAAGCTCGATAAAGTCCTCAACTCGGTGATGAACGTCGCCAACAAGCTTCTCCATGCGGAGGCCAGCTCGATACTTCTACTCCGCGAGGACACGAACCGCCTCTATTTCGACACGGCCACCGGCCAGAAGTCGGAACAGATCAAGACCTTCACGCTGCGGCTCGGCGAAGGGATCGCAGGATGGGTCGCGAAAGAGGGAGAGCCGGTGAACGTTCCCGACGTGAACAAGGATGAGCGGTTCAAGCGCGATATCAGCGAAAAGATCGACTTTCCCACGCGCAACATCGTCTGCGTCCCGCTGAAGCTGCACGACAAGATCATCGGATCGGTGGAGGTCATTAATAAGATCGGCAAAGACCATTTCACGGACGAAGACCTTGAGCTGCTGATGATGATCGCCAACCAGTCGGCCATCGCGATCGACAACGCCAAGATGCACGAGGAGCTGCACATAGAGAACAGGAACCTCAAACAGTTCTTCACGCTCAAGCACAACATCACGGGGAATTCGCCCGCGATAAAGCAGGTCTACGAGATAATCGAGAAGGTCCGCAACAGCCAGACGACGCTCCTGATCCGCGGCGAAAGCGGCGTCGGCAAGGAGCTGATCGCGAAGACGATCCACAACAACAGCCCGCGCGCCGGCAAACCGTTCATGTGCGTTAACTGCTCGACGCTGACGGAAACGCTCCTGGAGAGCGAGCTGTTCGGCCACGAAAAAGGGTCTTTCACCGGCGCGGTCGCGCGCAAGATCGGACGGTTCGAGCTCGGCAACAAAGGCACGATATTCCTGGACGAGATCGGGACGCTGACGCTCAACACCCAGCTCAAGCTCCTGCGCGTCCTGCAGGACCGCGAGTTCGAGCGGGTCGGCGGGACCGAGACGATCAAGGTCGACGTACGGATCATTGCGGCAACGAACGAAGACCTCGAACTGGCCATCAAGGAAGGGCGGTTCCGGGAGGACCTCTACTACCGCCTGAAGGTCATTGAGATAACCGTCCCGCCGCTCAGAGAAAGGCGCGAAGACATACCTGCCCTCGCAGAGTTTTTCCTCTCGATCCACAGCAGCGATATCGGCAGAAAGGTCACCTCGATATCGCCCGAAGCGATGGCTATCCTGACCGCCTACGGCTGGCCCGGTAACGTGCGCGAGCTGAAGAACATTATCGAGCGCGCGGTCGTGCTCGGTTCAGGCGACATGCTTCTGCCCGAACACCTCCCTGCGGAGATATCATCGGCGCGCGCCATCCCGACAGCTCAGCTCGGCCCGCTGTGCGACGCCGAAAAGATCCACATCGAGCATGTGCTCAACGAGCTCAAGTGGAATAAATCGGCCGCCGCGAAGATCCTCAGGGTCTCGCGCAACCGGCTGGACCGGAAGATCAAGCTCTACGGCATTCAGGAAAAATAGGGAACAGCCTATTGCCCGCCAGCGTCGGCAGCCGGAAGAACAACACGGAACATCGTACCCTTCCCAACTGCGCTGATGACCTCTATCGTTCCCTTATGCTTCTCGACGATCCCTTGGACGATCGATAGCCCCAGACCGGTGCCTTTCCCTTCAGGCTTGGTGCTGAAAAATGGCTGAAAGATGTTAGGGATCTTCTCTTCCGGGATTCCGCTGCCGGTATCGGTGATCTCCACAACCACCGTCCCCTCGCGCGTTAACGTCCTGATCGTGATCGCACCATATTTGTCTATCGACTGCGCACCGTTGATGAGGATATTCATAAACACCTGCGAAAGCTGGCGGGAATTGCCGACCACCAGTGGTATCTCGCCATACTCCTTAACGAGCTGCGCCTTGTATTTGATCTCGTTATAAATGATCGAGAGCGTTGACTCGATGCATTCGGTGATGTTGATCTTCTCGAACTTTCCCGTATCGGGACGTGAAAAGAGCCGGAGATCCTGAACGATCTTTTTGATCCGCTCAACACCTTCGCTCGTTCCGCCGATCAGGCTGGGGATATCCTGGAACAGCGCCGGGATCGTATATTGCGCGGCCAGTTCATCCACCCGCCCTTTTTTTTCTTCAGGGACACATTCGGCCGCGACCGCCTGATCATACGCGGCGAGCTTCTCGATATAATCGGCGAGGATATGCAGATTCGTCGAAATGAACGAGATCGGGTTATTGATCTCATGCGCGACTCCAGCGGCAAGCGTGCCCATCATTGCCAGCTTCTCCGAATGGACAAGCTGCTGCTGGGTTTTCTTGAGCTCCTCGTACGCCTGCATCAATTCTTGTGATTCTTTTTTTTGGGCGGTGATGTCGCGGATCGATTCGATCGCGCCAAGGATGTCTCCCTTGCAGTCGTAGAGGGGCGTTGCGGTCGCCCAAATATATCCTCCTTTACCGTTATAGAGGGCCGGCGCAAACACCTCGATATACAGCTGATCGCCTTGTCTTTTCACATGGCTGTATTTTTCAGCGATTTCTCGCTGGTCACGCAAGACAAGATCGACAAGAACCGGCCGTACTTCGCCGTAGAATGGCTTCGCGTAGGCGTATCCGCCCTTGCCGATCATCTCGGCCTTCGTCACCCCGGTCATCGCCTCGATAGCCCGGTTCCAGGCGATAACGATACCATGCCGGTCGATCGCAAGGGTGGCGTCAGGAAGGAAATCGAAGATATCGGTCATACGGCGCTCGGATTCTCTGAGCGCCGCTTCGGCGCGTTTCCAATCGGTGATATCCTGCCCCTGCGCAATGGTTGCGATCACCGCACCGGCCGCGGTAAAGAGCGTTGCCGCGTTCCAGAGGACCGTGCGGACAGAACCGTCGGCATGAATCATATCGATCTCCATGGATTCCCGTTCCTCGCCGGGACGCGTACGCCGTATATCAGCTCTTTTGTCCGTGCAAGCACCGATTCGGGAATGAGGCTATCAAGCGGTTTTCCGACGATCTCAGCGGCAGGCCGCCCCGTGATCTCCTCACATACGCGGTTAACCCGTGTTATGACTGAATGCGAGTCCCAGACGATGATCGGCGCATTTGCGCATTCAAACAGACTTTCCAGATATTCGTTTGTTTTCCATAACACCTCCGCGCGTTTCTGCTCGGTGATTTCCCTGACCGTGGCAAAAAGGAACCGCTTTCCCCGCAACTCGATTCGGGAAAGGGTGACGAACGCAGGGAACGTGGTGCCGTCGGTCCGGCAGTGCAGCCAATCGAATGCGTGGTAGCCCGTATCCAATGCAATACGCATCATATCATGCGACTTGGCTGACGACCATGCCCCGTCCGGCTGATTATCAGGCGATAGATCAGCGGGTGATCTCGTGAGGAATTCCGCCTCCGTCGCACACCGGAACAACCGCAGTATCGCGGCATTGCCGCGGATGAATCCCTTCAAAGGATGAATCAACATCATGCCGTCGCCGGAGCTCTCGAACAAGGTGCGGAACACGTCCTCTGTGCATCTTCCGCTCGTCAGATCACCGATCCAATCGTTCTCCCTGTTTTCACCGGTATTCCGCATACACCCTCATCATATCCGCGCACACATCGCGCACAAGCCGATTCCGTGTACCCGCCGGCACCATCCCCGCTACTTCCAGCCCAGCGGGAAGGCAATAGAGAAGGTACTCCCCTTGCCGACTTCGCTCGTCACCGATATCGCGCCGTTATGCCGTTTAACGATCCCGTGCACGACCGAGAGCCCCAAACCCGAACCTTTGCCGACATCTTTCGTCGTAAAGAAGGGGTCAAAGAGCTTCCCCCTGACAACTTCCGGGATCCCGATCCCGTTATCGCTTATCTCGGCAACAATCGCGTCTTGCGTCTCGTACGTCCGGACGGTGATCGTGCCGTACTGTTCGATCGCCTGTGCGGCGTTGACCAGCAGGTTCATGAACATCTGCGTGAGCTGGTTCGCATACCCTCGGACGAGATGGATGTCGCCGTATTCCTTCACCACACTCGCTTTGTGTTTAATCTCCTTGACAACCAACGTCAACGCGAGTTCGATATTCCGGTTGATATCGACATCCTCCATCTCGCTCCTTTCCGAATCGGCAAAGCTCCTGATCCCCTGCACGATACGCTTGATGCGGTCCGCCCCGTCGAGCGTCTCGGCGATGAGGCTCGGCATGTCGTCGATAAGGGCGGCTATTTTCAAGCGATCCTTCAGCTCGGCGATCGCCGCGCGTTTATCGCCGACGATCCATTCGTCTTTTATCCCCGTCGTGAATTCGGTCAAGCGGTCCTTGTATCTGGCCAGCGCGTGCAGGTTGCTCATCACATACGCGAGGGGGTTATTGATCTCATGCGCCACCCCCGCCGCCAGCGTGCCGACCGATGCCATCTTTTCCATCTGGATCAACTGCACCTGCGTTTTTTTCAGTTCGTCGTAGTTCATCTGCAACTGCCGTTCCATTTGCCGCCGCTCGCTGACGTCCCTAAACACGATGACCGCGCCGTAAAAAACACCGGAGCGCCCGGTCACCGGCGCGATGCTGTACGATACGGGAATCTGCATCCCCTGCTTTGTCTTAAGCGCAACGTCTGTGTGTACCCGTTTGACGACCCTTTCCGCGATCACCCCCTCGATAAGACTGGGTATCATCTCCCCTGTCCTCTCGTCGATAAAACTGATGATGTCGCACACCGGTTTCCCGAGCATATCGCGGCTCGACCATCCGATCGTACGTTCCGCCACCGGATTTACAAAAGTGACTGTCTGTATGCTGTCGGTAACCACCACGCAATCGCCAATACTTGACAGGATGACCTCGAGCCAATCCTTCTGTTCCTGCAAAGCGGTCTCGAACTTTTTCCGGTCGCCGATATCCCGGCACAAGATGATGGTGCGGGCGACCGCGCCTCCCTCGTCGAGGATCACCGTGCCGCTGATCAGCACGGGGATCGCCGGACCCGCCTTGCACCGCATGGTTATCTCGCAGGACACATGTGTCCGCTTGGCGAAAAAACCCGCTTCCTCGATCGCCGCCGCTCCTTCCGGGGTCAGCAGCGCGTCGATCGTCCCCCCAAGCAGTTCACTCGACCCGTAGAGGAACATGGTCTCAAGGTACGGGTTCACTATTTCGATCTTCCGTTCGCGGTTCAGGACGATCAGGCCTTCACCCAGCGAATCCACGATACCTTTCATGGAATATTTTAAATCGCGCACCAGCCCTTCGACCCGCGAGATCATGCCGTTCACCATGGTGCCGAGCTGGGAAAGCAATTCATTCTCTGTGCTGAGCCGGACACGGGCGGTCAAATCCCCTTCCGTAGCTGCCTGGAGTGTAGTAAAGATCTCAGACGCGCTGACCGCCAGGTCAACGACTGTCCGAGACAATTCGTCTTCAGATTCTTTGATCCTGCCGATATCGGTAAAGTTCTCGATAACCCCTATCAACATGCCGTCATCATCACGCAAGGGGATCGCCTTTAAAAGATAATGCCCTTCCGTGCCGCCGGCCCCCCGGGCGTCGACCGTCAGTTCGACCGATGCGTCTCCCTTGAGGATCCGCTGCAAAACACACTGCTCTTTGCCGCAAAAAGCCCCGCCTAACTGCTCATGGCACGTCGTCCCGGCGATCGGGTCGGCAATGCCCGACATGGCCCTCATCGCCTGGTTCGATTTCACAACACGGTAGTCTGACGTAATAAGCCGCATGCCGGACGGAGACATCGCATAGATCTGCTCCAATTCCCTGCTGGACGCCTCGACAAGTTTTTCGATCGTCTTGTTGATCTCACGGCCAAGGTTAGCCAGCAGCTCATTCGGCGACGATTCGCTTGTCCTGACGGCCAACTCACCGCCCATGACACGCTTCAACGCATCGAAATGTTCGGACACCCCGATCGACAGATCGAGGCTGACCTTCGCCGTCTCCTCCATCAGTATTTCTATCTGTTGCATGTTCCTGACGATATGTGAGGAAACCCACAGCGCCAGAATGACCGAGAGCAAAACACCGATACCAACGAATGCGGGGAACAACTGTTTGTGCAGCAGCTCGCGTTTTGTTCTCTGGGCATCCGCCAGATTCGCGATATATTGGATCTCATACAACAACATCTCGCCGACCCTTTTGAAATCATCATCGTACCGGCTGAGCTCCGACTCCTCCAGGCCGTTCGGGCCGCCCTCCAGGTCCCCGGAAAAGCGCCTGAATAATTCCCCGTACTGCGAGACCTCTTCCCGTATCATCTTGCGCCGATTGTATCCGATTGAGTCAAATACCGGTTCGAGCCGGTCAAGCACACCCGTCATTGTCCGGAAATGTTTCATCCACTCGACGCACCCCTCCGTCGAATGCCCTCGCAACAACATGTTCTTTTCATAACGGCGGCACTCCAGCAAAGAGACCTTCATCTCGTGCGCGTCTATGCAATAACCGCTCAACCGTTCGAGTTGATCGACACGGTAGGTTTCGGAAGCAAAGATCAGCAAGAATACGATCAATATGCCGCCAACCCCCCCAAATAATGTAGTCGGTATTTTCATAGGACACACCTGATTCGCTGTTCGCTGCGTAAGCGACGCCCAACAATCCGCTAAAACTGAATCTGAATCCTTTTCTTCCCGCCCCCCTCGTCCTTCACCGAAAGCAAAACCTTATGGAGCCGTTCGCACCACAAACGGACATCCCGTTCGAACGTGGAGCAATCTCCGATGACCTCCAACACATCGCCTGGCTTCATCGAGATTGATTTGACTGCAATCTTGATCACCGGTTCCGGACACTTCATCCCAACGGCATCGAGCACTTCAACGCCCATACCTCACCTCTCTTTCTTTATTGCCTTTTTTATCAAAGCAACCGCACGAGGAACCGCCTCACTGACCAGAGGAGATAATCCTTCGCCGAACTCATCACATCGATGGACCTCTATTGTATATATAACTATATCACAAATACCGCCGGCAGTCAGCACATCCATCACCTGCGCGAGCCCCGGTACGCCGACACCATGCGCTGACCACACGCGCTGCGTCGCCGGCAGGTCCTCGGGACGGAATTGCCGGATAGCGCCGGGTGCCCCGCCCTCGGTCCGTATCGCGTCAACGATTATAACCCGGCTCTTCCCGGCGAAGAGCGGCAGGAGCGCCAAGCCGGCCTCCGTTGTCTCCACGACCTCGGCCTCGTCTGCGCGCACCTCGCGTTTCAACCGTCTCGCCACCTCTATGCCGACCCCGTCGTCGAAACGGATCGGGTTTCCCATCCCGACGACCAGAACCGGAACCGGAGACCGGTTCAACGGTTTCCTGCGGGACCGCGTCACGGCGCACCCCTGACGATCTCCCTCACCAGCACCTTCCCGCTGTCGTAGATCGACAACCGCATCGGCATCTCTCCGATGGCGTGCGTAGCGCACGCCATGCAGGGGTCGTACGCCCTGAACGCCATCTCGATCATGGCAAGAATGCCGTCGTCCACAACGCCGCCTTTGATAAAAGCCGACGCCGCCTTTTGGACCGACATGCAGATCGCCGCCGCATTATTATGCGTCGCGACGATCAGGTTCGCCTTTTGTATGATCCCCTCTTTATCGGTCGTATAGTGATGGAACAACGTCCCCCGCGGCGCTTCGCAGACGCCGACGCCTTCGCGGGGCTGTGCCGCAGGTATCGTCCGGACACACGGATCGGTCAGCCGGGGGTCGCCGGCGATCTCCGCCATCCGTTCGGCGGCGTACAGGACCTCAACAAGCCGCGCCCAGTGATACGCCATAATGGTGTGAACAGGCTTCCCTCCGAAATAACCGAACAGCTGTTCGTACGCGGCCTGTGCGCGCGGCGTCGCCATCCCCGCCGCCGCGTTAAGCCGCGCCAGCGGCGCGACACGGTACACCCCGCTATCCGCGCCGCCCCTAAAACCTTTCCACCCGATATCCTTCAGGTAAAGGAACTTCATGTAATTCCACGGTTCGACCCGCTCCTCGATGTGCCGCGCGTAATGGCGCGCTGGAAACAGCGCGAATTCTTTCCCGCGGGGACCGACGACACGGACTTTCCCGTCGTAGAAATTAACCCGGCCCTTTTCATCGACGAGCCCCATATAATAGGTCGGCTCCGCATACGCGTCCTCATCGCGCGCATAATCGGCGTATGCGCCCCGGCGGATCGCATGCTCGTCGAACAGGGCCAGCGTCGATTCCGCGAAGGCAACCGCCTCCCGGGCGATCCCCCGTATCTCCGCGCGTTCCGCTTCGGACACCGTTTTCAGGACGCCGCCCGCCACACCGCACACAGGATACAGCGCACTGCCGCTGATAATGGCGTTGACCCGCCGCGCCTTCGTACGCATCGCCATCGCCGCACGGCCGGCCTCGGCGCCGATCTTATCAAGGACGCCCAGTATATTCCGCCCCGCCTTTCCCGCCTGCGGGCCGGCGATCAGATCGGGCCCGCCGAGAAAATAGAAATGCAAGAGGTGGTCTTCGAATATGAAACTGCAATACATGAGCTCGCGGATAAGCCGCGCGGCGGGCGGCGGCTCAACATTGTAGAGGGCGTCCAACGCCTTGACCGACGCGATATGGTGCGCGGTCGGGCAAACGCCGCAGATCTTCGCCGTCAACGCGGGCATCTCTTCCGCCGCGCGCCCTTCGCAGAACTTCTCGAACCCGCGGAATTCAGGGACCTGAAAATAGGCGCGTTCGACATTCCCCCCGTCATCGAGGAAGATGTCGATCTTCCCGTGCCCTTCCAGCCGGGTTATCGGGTTGATGGTGATACGCCTACCCATCGGTCCTCCCCTGTGCGCGCCCGCGCAGCGTCGACGCGGCCAGCGTATACCGGTAGAATAATCCCGCCGGGTCGGGTATCGTACCGATCGCGTGCGCGATCTCGGCCGGGTCGTTTGAGCCGATCAACGATGCGATAAACGAAATGGCCCGCGCCCCCTGGTCGGTAACCCCGTCTGGCGGGCCGAAACAGCCGCGGCAGGGCATATTTGCCCCGATGCACCGGTCTCGGCATCCTCCGCGCGTCGCCGGCCCCAGACAGATGATCTCCTGCGCAAGAAAACAGGTCGCGGGGTCAATCGCGGTATCGGTCAGCCGCCGGAACCTGGCGACGGTCAATTTCTCCGGCTTGCTATCCCTCCGCGCGCAGGTGTCGCAGAGTGACCGTTTCTCCGCGAGAACGCTCCCTTTCGCAGGAAGCATCCCTTCGATCACCAGCGTCAGCGCCGCCTGCATCAGCTCCGGCGTCGGCGGGCACCCCGGCACATAATAGTCGACATCGATCACCCCGTTCAACGGCTTCACCGACGGGCACAGCGGCGGGAGATGCAGCTCATGGCCGCCGTCTATCGAGGTCTCGCGCGGCACGATCCCCGCCGGGTTCGCCACCGTGGGTGACTCCCGGTACAGTCGCGCGACGATCTCTTCGGTGGTAAAAAAATTGCCGAGGCCGACCACGCCGCCCGTCTGCGCGCATGCGCCGTGCGACACCACATACCGCGATTTCCGCCGCAGCAGCCGCGCCTTCTCCGCATGGTCTTCGGTCCTGATCGCGCCATTGATGAAACTCGCCAGGATCTCGCCGTCGGCAAGCCGTTCGAGATCGGCATAATCATAGTCAAAGGCGACCGGCCAGAACACGACGTCGATCCGCGCGAGAAGATCGGCCAATGACCCCGCAAGGTCAAGGATCGACTCCTCGCACCCGCCGCACCCCGAGCACCAGTAGAACGCCATTTTCGGTTTCACGCGCATCGCTCCTTCCGCCGCGTCATGCCCGCCGTTCGAGCGGACCGAGTTGCCGGACTCGTTCGACCATCCGGGTGACGGTCTCCACGAACCGGTCTCCCTCGGTGGCTGATACCCAATCGAGCTCCATCCGCTCCTGCTCGATCCCGAATTGGCCGAGCACCTTCTTGAGAAGCAAAACCCTCTTCTGCGTCTGGTAATTCCCCTTCTTGTAGTGGCAATCGCCGGGGTGGCACCCCAGCACCATCACGCCGTCGGCGCCATCGTGAAACGCCTTCATGATGAACTGCGGATCGACCCTCCCGCTGCACATGACCTTGATAACGGAGACATTCGCCGGGTACGCCTTCTGCGCGCGGCCCGCCGCATCGGCGGCGCTGTACGAGCACCAGTTGCACAGGAAACAGATGATCCGCGGCTCGAACCCGTCAACGGCCTTCGGCGTTTTTTTCGCCTTCTCTTTTTCGCGCATCGAGAACCCCCTCGATCTCCGCACCTATCTGCGCATCGGTGTACTGTTTCGCGCGGATGGCGCTGCTCGGGCAGGCGGCGGCGCAGATCCCGCACCCGGTACACAACGCCTCCTGTATCCTGACCTCTTTTGTTTCGCTATCTTCGTAGATCGCCCCGAACGGGCACAGACCGAGGCATATCTTGCATCGGGAACAGCGATCGCTGTCAATTTCAGCCGTGGCTGCCTCAAGTTTGACCGTCTTTCCCGGGACGAGCGCCGACAGGATCACGCCGGCCGCCCCCTGTCCGAGCGCGACGGCTCCGGCGATATCGCGCGGACCTCCCGCGCACCCGGCGATATAGACGCCTTTCAACGGCGATGCCGCTGGCGCCATTTTTTGATGTCCCTCAATGAAGAACCGGTGCGCATCGACCGGGACGTCGAGGATCCCCGCGAGAGCCTCGCTGCCGGACGCACCCTCGAGGCCGGTCGCCAGGACAACGATATCGGCATTGATCGTTTGTTTCCTGCCGTCGCGTCCGGTGAAACAGACAACGGGTTTCCCCCGGCGAGCGGCAACCCGGACCGACGCCGGATCTTTCATCCGATAGACCCGCGTCCCTTTCTGTCCCAGGACCGTATCGCAGAACCGCTGCGCATCCTTTCCGGGAAGGCACCAGTCGGCGACAAGGTGGATCCGTGAGGTCCCCGCCGGCACTTTCTTGCCCGCCTCAGAACTCATCTGGAGCGCATAGAGACAGCATATCCCCGAACAATGGCCGATGTACCGGTGATCGCGCGAACCGGCGCAGTGGATGAACACGATCTTCCTCGGCGCACCGCCGCCTGCCGCACGGACCGTCCCCTCCGTCGGCCCCGTCGGGTTGAGGATCCGTTCGAACTCAAGCGGCGTATAAACCCCGGGGACCTTCCCATAGCCATATCGCGGCGCGCGGCGCGGGTCGAACAAATCGAACCCCGTCGCCACCACGATCGCGCCTGCCTTGACCTCGCGGACCTCGTCGCGCCCGTCCAACCGGACCGCTTGGGCGGGGCATATATCGCGGCATGCCGTGCATCCCTTCGATGTGACATAGATACAGTGTTCCCGGTCGATCACCGCCGTATGCGGAAGCGCGCCCGCGAACGGGATGTATGCCGCTTTCCGTTCATTCAAAACCTCGTTGTACTCGTCGGGAACCGTGACGGGACAGACGCCTGCACACATCCCGCAGCCGACGCACGCCTTCTCATCGATGAGCCGCGCCGCCGTGGCGACGGTCGCCGTGAAGTTGCCGTAATAGCCGAGGACCTTGGCAACGTGGCTGAGCGTGATGACATCGATACGGGGGTGGTGCAGCACCTCGTCCATCAGCGGATCGAGCATGCAGGGGGCGCATTCGCCGTGGGGATAGACCTCGCCAAAGCGTACGACCTTACCGCCGATACAGGGTGATTTCTCGACGAGATAGACCTTCCGCTGTTCCTGCGCCAGCGTCAAAGCGGCGGTCAAACCGGCAACGCCCGCCCCTATCACCAGGACATCGGGGTTGCACACGATCTCAGGTTGCGTCAGGGGCTCGTGGAGGAGGACGCGCGCCGCGGCGGCGCGTATGAGGCGCTGCGCTTTCCCGGTCGACGCCGTACGGTCATTCCCGGACCAGGCGCACTGCTCCCGGATATTCGCGATCTGCATCAGAAACGGGTTGAGCCCGGCGTCGGCGAGGATTTGCCGGAAGGTCGGTTCATGCTCTTTGGGTGAACAGGCGGCGAAGACCACCAGTGATACGCCGCTCTCCCGGATTTTCGCGGCGGCCGCCGCGCGGCCATCCGCGGAACACAGAAGTCCCAGCCGGTCGGCGAACAAGACGCCGGGCAGCCCCGCGGCGTATCGCGCAACGGCGGAGAGATCAAGCGCGTCTTTGATATTGGTGCCGCATTCGCAGATAAAGATCCCGATCGTGCCGGCCATGCAACCTCCAGCTCAATCATGTACCTTCGATCGACTCGACGACTATGTCGGCGCCATTCGACAGAGAGATGTCAACGGCAGCGCCTTCAAGCGCAGTCCCCTTGGAAAGGACCTCAAACCACATGCGCAGAGACTCGCTACCGATCCGCGCATCGTTACCCAGACGAATATAAACCTTCCGCACCGCGCGCATGCCTCCCTCGGCCGTCATCGCCGTTTCCACCGCGCGTATCAGGTCTTTCACGATCCCCGCTTCATGCATTTCGCCGCTCCCTCCATGTCCGGCTTCCGGAATAGTGGACGCATCGGGTGCTGCTCGAACTGTATATTTGAATTATATCATGGACCGGTGTAAATGGAAACGAATGATGAGCGGGGCGTAACGCCGCAGACAGGCGTGCATCTACAGATCCTTTATTCGACAGTGACACTTTTGGCAAGGTTTCTCGGCTTGTCGATATCGCAGCCTTTATATTGCGCGATGTAGTAGGCAAGCAGCTGGAGCGGCATGATGTTGACGAGCGGAGAGACCTCTTCCGCCGTCTCCGGAACGGAGATCACTGTCTCGGCGATCTGCGGGACGTTCTTGTCGCCGTTAGACGAGATGGCGATGATGCGGCCCTTGCGCGCCTCGACCTCTTTCATATTGGAGATCATCTTGTCGTAAGTGCTCCCCTTCGTCGCTATGCAGACGACCGGAAAATTCTCGTCGATCAGGGCGATCGGCCCGTGCTTCATCTCGCCGGCCGCGTACCCTTCGGCGTGCATGTAGGATATCTCTTTGTTCTTCAGCGCTCCCTCGAGGGCGTTCGGGTAGTTGAAGCCCCGGCCGAGGTAAAAGGCGCTCTTCGCCTTGCAGTATTTCTTCGCGATCTCGATGATCTCCTGTTCGCCGCGCATGATCTTTTCCATCTTGTTCGGCACCGCCTCAAGCTCCTTGATCAGCGCTGCGGCAGCGGCAGCGGTCATCTCGCCCTTCAGCTTGGCGAGGTAGATCGTAAAGAGATATATCGAGAGGAGCTGGCCGGTGTACGCCTTCGTCGACGCGACCGATATCTCGGGGCCCGCGTTGATGTAGATCGTCCCGTCGCTCTCGCGCGTCAGCGTGCTGCCGACGACGTTGCAGATGGCGAGGACCTTGCACCCTTTGCCCTTCGCCTCGTACACGCTCGCCAGCGTGTCGGCCGTCTCGCCGGACTGCGACACGGCGATGATCAGCGTGTTCTCGTTCAGGAGCTTCGGCTTGCGGTACCGGAACTCGCTGGCGAGGTCTATCTCGACCGGCAGGGACGTGAAATGCTCCATCAGGTACTTGCCGGTGAAGCCTGCATAATAAGCCGTTCCGCACGACACGATATAGATCTTCGAGATCTTTTTCAGGACATCGTCGGAGATGGTGAAATCATCGAACGCGACGCCCTTCTTGTCCTTCGTGACGCGCATACGGAGGTTCTGCCTGATGATGTTGGGCTGCTCGTGGATCTCCTTGAGCATATATTTCTCGAACCCGGCCTTATCCAGCGCTTCGACGTCCCACGTGACCTTCTTGACGACCCCTTTGACCTTGTTGCCCTTGAAATCGGTGATATGGTACCCCCCGGTCTTCATCGTGATGATCTCGCCGTCGTCGAGATAGATGATCTGCCGGGTGCTCTCGACGATCGCAGAGACGTCGCTCGAGATGAAATACTCGTCTTTGCCGATACCCACGACAAGCGGGCTCCCCTGCCGGACGCCGATCAGCGTGTGCGGCTCGTCTTTGCGGAAGATGCCGAGCGCGTACGACCCCTCGATCCGCGCGATGCAGGCGCGCACCGCCGCCTCGAGGTCAGCCGCCCCCGCGGAAAGCGCCTCCTCGATCAGGTGCGCCGTTATCTCGGTATCGGTTTCCGAGCTGAACCGATGCCCTTTCTTGATCAGCTCGTCCTTCAGCTCCTTGAAATTCTCGATGATGCCGTTGTGGACAACCATGATGTTGCCGGTGCAGTCGAAGTGCGGGTGGCAGTTCTCGCTCGAAGGCACGCCGTGCGTCGCCCAGCGGGTGTGGCCGATGCCGAGCGGGCCTGCGAGAGGATTCTTATCGACGGCGCTGAAGAGGTTGTCAAGGACGCCGACCGCTTTGCGCATCTCGATCGCGCAGCCGTGGTTGAGGACGGAAACCCCCGCCGAATCGTAGCCGCGGTACTCCAGCCGCCGAAGGCCGCGCATGATGATAGGCACCGCGTCCTTCTTGCCGATGTATCCGATGATCCCGCACATGTCTGTTTCTCCTTACATATTCCGTCGCGGGAAACCTGAAGGTTTCCCCTGATGCCTGATCTCATGCCTGAGGGTTGCAGGGGAAGCCATCAGGCCTCCCTCTTGCAATAGACAATTTTTCCCTCGACAACCGTCATCTCGACATTGCGATCCCGATCGAGAACCGCGATGTCCGCGTCGTACCCTTTCCGGATCAGCCCTTTCGACGCCGAAAGACCTATGGCGCTCGCCGGGTTTACGGTAAGTAATTTTACACAAGAAACGACATCCTCTCCAGTAAATTCGATGAGATTCTTGAGTGCCCTGTCCATCGTGAGCCTGCTCCCCGCGATCGTTCCGTCCGCGAACGCGTACCTGTCGCGCAGCGCCTTCATCAGCCGCCCCCCGAACGCATGCGAGCCAACCCCGGGCGGCAGGCCTTCGAGCGCATCGGTGATCGCGACCGCCTTATCCCCTTTCAACCTGACCGCCAGCCGCACGAACGAAGGATGCAGGTGGACGCCGTCAGGTATGATCTCAACATACGGCCTCGGGTCGTCGAGATACGCCAGCGCCGCTCCCGGCTCGCGGTGGTGCAGCCCGTTCATCGCGTTGCCGAGATGCGTCGCATAAAGAACTCCTCGTCCGATCGCGGCTATCCCCTCTGCATAGTCCGCGTCCGAATGGCCGATCGCCGGCACGATACCCATACTCCTGAGGAATTTACCGAAAGCTGCGCCGCCCTCGAGTTCCGGCGCGCAGGTCACGATCCTGATCAGCCCGCGCGACGTGCGTATAAAGCCGCGCATGAGATCGACGCTCGGCATGCGTATCTCGGCGGGCTCCTGCGCCCCCGCTTTCTTTGGGTTGATGAACGGCCCTTCAAGGTGTATGCCGAGGATGCGCGCGCCGGACACCGTCAGCCGGATCGCGCGCGGTACCGCGATGTCCGGGCCCGGCGCGCTCGCCCGGCGTTCCTGGAGCGGCTGGAACACGTTCCGCTCGCAGGTCCCGAACACCACCCGCGCCTCCGCCCGGCCCCACTGGAAATGCGCGTAATAGCCGCGCCGGGCCCGCGGGTCGTACCGGAAAAACAGGACCAGCCCGGTCGCCTCGCGGAAGTGCGGGTCGCCGCGGCAGACGGCCTCGAGGGTGAAGTCGTCCAGGCTCGGCGTCACGGG
>JAKLEM010000003.1 GCA_022711655.1 Candidatus Auribacterota bacterium | reverse complement strand
GCCGTACGCGAGCGCCCTGAAGGATGTCGCCGACTGGTACGCGCAGCTGTGGGCGGAGAGCCTCGGCAAGAAGGTCGATAAAAAGGGGCGGGTTGTCCACGTAGGGCCGACCCCGGTCAAGGCGCTGGGCGCCACCGACCAGCACTCGCAGCTCCAGTTGTACGCCGAGGGGCCGAACGACAAGGTGATCACCTTCGTGTCGCTCGGGCGCCACAAGGAAGACCTCAAAATTCCCGCCCCTTTCAAGGGGAGCGACGTCAGCTACCTCTACGGCCATACGATCGGCGAGCTGCTGAACGTCGAGCTGCGCTCGACCGAGCTGGCGCTGAGGAAAAGCGCCCGCCCGAGCTGCAAGATCAGCATCCCGGAGATCAGGCCCTATTATCTCGGCGCGCTGATCTATTTCTACGAGATGCAGACGGCGTACGCCGGCGAGCTGTTCAACATCAACGCGTTCGACCAGCCTGGCGTCGAGGAGGGCAAGCGGTTCGCCTACGGGGTGATGGGGCGCAAAGGGTTTGAGGAAAAGAAGAAGGAGTTCGAGGCGGCGCAGGCCGGTGAAAAGCAGTATATCGTGCACGTATGACGTGCCGAATAAGGCGTTATCGGCCCGGCGGTTGCTATTCACTAAAAGATTTACGGCGGGAACTACGGTAAAGGAGGAGTTTTGTGGGGACAAAAGACGGCGATATCGAATTCCGGTGTGTCAAGGACAACTGCGGGACGCTGATCCCGTTCTCGGTCAAGGAGATCGACCGGAGCAGGAAGCTGACGTGCCCCGCCTGCCATAACGATTACGTCTTCAACGAGGATCTGATCGCCAAGATACGGAAGTTCGACAACCTGATACGGGCCGTCAAGGACGCGGAGGATATCCTCGGCAGTACGAACGTCGGGATCACCGTGCGCGGGCACGAGGTGCTGGTGCCGTACCGCCTGATGCTGACCAGGCTGAGCACGCTCCTGACGCTGAAGATCGGCAGCGAGGAGCTGCTGTTCCATTTCCGGGTGGAGCCGCTTAAGGAGCGGGAATACACGTCGCTGAAATAGCTGTGCCGGCCTGGCGGGTACTGCGGCGGTTCGCAAGAGGTGTGATGAAGGATTTCCTGAAAAATCTTAATCTGTCACAGAACGAAGCGGTCAAGCACGGCGACGGCCCGGCGCTGGTGATCGCCGGAGCGGGGTCCGGGAAGACGACGGTGCTGACCTACCGCGTATGCTATCTGCTCAAGCGCGGCATCGAACCGCGGAACATACTCGCCGTCACCTTCACCAACAAGGCTGCCGCCGAGATGAAGGAGCGGATCCGGAAGCTGGTCGGCGGGAACCGCGACCTCTGGATCGGAACCTTCCATTCGATCTGCCTGCGGATCCTGCGCAGGGACGCCGCGCGGCTGGGTTTCGGCGGCGATTTCTCCATATACGACGACGACGACCAGCTCTCGCTGATCGAGCTTTGCCTGAAAGAGCTGGGCATCGAGGACAAGGAGTTCAAGCCCCGCGCCGTCCAGGAGCGGATATCCCGCGCGAAGAGCAGCCTGATCTGGCCGGACGAGTTCGCGAAGGCCCGCGAGAACTTCCGCGACACGATCATCTCCCGCGTCTACGAGCTGTACCAGCAGAAGCTCCGGCGCTGCAACGCGCTCGATTTCGATGACCTGATAAGCCTGACGGTGAAGCTTTTCATGGACCACCCCCGTGTGCTCGAAGAGTATCAGGCGCGGTTCACGCACATCCTCATCGACGAGTACCAGGACACCAACCACGCGCAGTACCGGCTGATCAAGCTGCTCGGGCAGGGCAACGGCGACGTCTTCGCGGTGGGCGACGAGGACCAGTCGATCTACGGGTTCCGGGGAGCCGACATCACCAACATCCTCGATTTCCAGAAAGACTTCTCGAGCTCGCAGCTCTACCGCCTCGAGCAAAACTACCGTTCGACGCAGAACATCCTGCGCGCGGCCAACGGGCTGATCGCGCACAACGAGGAGCGTATCGGCAAGACGCTTTGGACCAAGAACGAGGTCGGGGACAAGATCTTCTACCACCACTTTCCGGCTGAGCACCATGAGGTTGAATTCGTCGTCAAGATGATCAAAGAGCTGTACCATAGAAAGCGTTTCCGCCTGGGCGAGATAGTCGTGTTCTATCGCGTCCACGCGCTGTCGCGCATCGTCGAAGAGGGGCTGCGGCGCGCGCACATACCGTACGAGATCATTGGGGGCGTCGGGTTCTACGGCCGGCGCGAGATCAAGGATATCCTCGCGTACATGAAAGTGGTGGGGTCGAGCGCGGACGATATATCGTTGCGCAGGATCATCAACGTGCCGGCGCGCGGTATCGGCGCGGCGTCGGTCGGCGCGATCGCCGCATTCGCGAAATCGCACGCGCTCACGCTGTACGATGCGCTCAAACGGTGCGCCGACGTGCCCGGGGTGCCGGCGAAGACGCGCGCCGCGGTCGCCAAATTCGTAACGATGATCGATGGCCTCAGGCGGGTTAAGGACGAACTGCCCGCGACGAAGCTCCTTTCGAAGATCATCGACGTCACGGGGTATGTCCGGGAGCTCGAGGCGGAGCATACCGACGAGTCGATCATGCGCCTCGAGAACATCAAGGAATTGCGCTCCGCGGCGGCCGAATTCGAGGCTCGCGGCGAGGCCCAGGGCGCGGCGCAGTTCCTGGAGGAGATATCGCTCTATACCGATATCGATTTCATGCAGGACGACGACGACAAGGTCACGCTCATGACGGTGCACGCGGCGAAGGGGCTCGAGTTCGGCGCGGTCTTTATGGTCGGTATGGAGAAGGGGATCTTTCCGTACGCCCGCGCGATGAGCAGCGGGCGGGAGATCGAAGAGGAGCGGCGGCTCTGCTACGTCGCGATGACGCGCGCGAAGAAGACGCTGTTCCTTTCCTCGGTCGAGAGCCGCATGCTGTTCGGCTCGCGTACGTCAAACGAGCGGTCGCCTTTCCTGTTAGAGATCCCCCCGCAGTTGATGGAGGACCTCGGCGCGGGGAGGGTCGTCAAGTTCGACCCGGAAGAGGAACTGGAGCGAGGCGCGCTGCCCCGCCAGACGCGGCGGCCCAGCGACCATGCGTACGCGACCGGCGACAGGGTGTCTCATCCGCGGTTCGGCAAGGGCGAGATATGCAAGATCATGGGACAGGGCGACGATACGCGTATCTCGGTTTCCTTCTCCTCGCAGCCCGGCCCGATGCTCCTTCTGGCAAAGTTCGCCAACTTGAAAAAGCTTCCCTGAGCGCGGGGGCGGAAGCATTTTATTTCTGCAGGAAAACGACGATGACGGGATCTCCGGCTGTTATTCTGCCTGACCTTCAGTTTTCGGTGTTGTGCGACAACGTGACCAAGGACGATCACGGTAAGATGTCTTTTGCCGGACTGTTCGAAACGATCAGCGCTGCCAGCTACCCGTGCACGCACGGGACGCTGTTCGTGGTCAACCGGTGGGTGAACGGGTACGGGGCGTTCCGTCAGCAGACGCGCCTGGTCGCCCCTGACAACGATTCGGTCCTGGCGCAGGACGACGAGACTTCTTTTACGCTGCGGGGGAGCGACACCAAGCACACCATTGTCGCGCGCTTCAACAACATACTGTTCCAGTCGCAGGGTAAGTACTGGATCGAGATCAGGCTGAACGGCGAACCGGTGCTGCGTTATCCGCTTTACCTCGAAAAAAAATCATGAAACGTATTTTTCCTTTTCTTGCCGCCGCCGGTATAGTGTTCGGCGCGTTCGTCGGGGCAGCCGCGGGGGCCGTCGAAAAGCCGCTGTACCACGTCGTCGAGCGCTCGGAGACGCTGTGGCAGATCGCGCGCAAGTACGGCGTTCCCGTGGCGCAGATCAGGCAGTCGAACGGCCTGAGGATGCCCTACCGCTTGTCGGTCGGGCAGCGCCTGCGCATCCCGGGGAGAACTGTCGAGGTGCAGGAGACGGTCCTTGCGCCAGACGATGACTACACGGAGATAGAGCAGCTCTGCAAAATATATACCCGCCGGCGTGTCCGCTGGATGTATATCGTGGTCCACCATAGCGGCTCGGATTCCGGCAACGCGCTGATCTTCGATCGCTATCACCGCTACAAGCGGCACATGGAGAACGGCCTGGCGTACCATTTCGTCATCGACAGCGGGCTCGGCGGCCCCGACGGCCGTATCGAGGTCGGCAGGCGCTGGAAGGCCCAGCTGGAAGGGGGGCATACATCCAGCAAGATAATGAACAAGGTCGGTATCGGCATCTGCCTGGTCGGCAACTATCAGAAGTATGTGCCCACGAAACGGCAGCTGCGCTCGCTCTGCAAGCTGGTCAGGTATCTCCAGCGGATGAACAGCATCCCGAGCAGGAACGTGATCCTCCACCGGCAGGTCATCCAGCGTCATACAGAATGTCCCGGCAAGAAATTCCCGGTCGAGACGTTCAAGAGGATGTTGCGGGAGACGGCGTAGCGTAGGGCGGAAAGACGGAAGATACGGAAGATGCGGAAATAAAAAACCCCCCGCCGGGAGGCGGAGGGTTTTTTTTATTGCCGGTAAGGTCCGGGCTTAGAATTCGCTTAGGTCCTCGTTGAACGCGCTCCTGTCCTGCCCGGCCTGCGAGTGGAACTGCGGCTGGGGGATCTGCCACACCTCGGTCGTGTTCCTGCCGCCGCCGTGGTGCCCGACGATGTCGTTGACCGGCTTGAACATCTTGTCGCCGTGCATCGTGTCTTCCGTTTTGCTGAGCGCGCCGTGCATCCCGAGGAAATAGCCGATCTCCTTGAACCACTGGTTCGCATCGATGATCTTCTCGAAGCTGCGCAGCGCCCCCTCGCGGTAGACAACGCCGTCGATCCGGCGGAGTATGCGCTTGCACTCGTTCCAGTCGCGGCGCACATGGTCGTATCCGGACTCGTAGACGAAGATGTCGTCGATGCCAAGCACGATCGCCTTCAGCTCGGTGACGGCCGTCTTGACCTCGAGCTCGACGATAGGCTCTTTCGCCAGCAGTTCGTTGAGGTTCTTGGCCGAGCAGAGGAACGCGTTGAGCTGCGTCTTCAGCGACTCTTCGTTGTACCTGCCGCTGTGTGTCAGCGACGTCACTTTCTCGACCTCGCTCGAGGCGCTTTCCTGGAGCTGTTTGCCAAGGTTTATCAGGAGATCCACTTCGTCTTCATGGATCGCCGCATGGGCAGCCCCCTGCGTTCCGAGTGAAAGTGCGAACACCAGACCGGCGATTAACGGGATAAGTCTTTTCATCCAAGGGCCTCCTTTACGATTTTTTCATCTGGCGAAGCCTGTCAAATTTAGAAAACACTAGCAGACGAACGACCACCCTGTCAATGTTTTTTTGGGTGCGGAAAACGCTTCCGGCGGGCGGCCGCCCGCCCCTCAGAAAAAACTTGTACGGGGCGGTGCTATCTGCTAGTGTAAATCGCTGTGTAGCCATCGGAATATGTCGCGAAAGTCCGGAGTGATCTGAAGCAAACTGACCGACAAGAGAAAGGATCCCGGTATGAAGAAATTTGAAGTCAAGGATATCAGGAACCTGGCATTTATCTCGCACGGCGGTACGGGCAAGACGACCCTTGCGGAGGCGATCCTGTTCAACGCGGGCGCGTCTACGCGGCTCGGCAAGGTCGATCAGGGGACGACGGTCTGCGATTTTGACGACGACGAGAAGAAGCGCAAGATAAGCATAAGCGCGAAGCTCATCAATTGCGAATGGAAGGGTAAAGGGGTTTTCGGCGTCGTGACCCCGGGGTACGCCGACTTTTTCGGCGACGTGACCAGCGCGCTCCATGTGGCCGACGGCGCGGTGCTGCTGGTGTGCGGCGTGGGCGGTATCGAAGTGGGGACGCAGAAGGCATGGAAAGAAGCGGACAAGCACAGCCTCCCCCGTGTCATCTTTGTCAACAAGCTCGATAAGGAGAACGCAAACTTCTATAAGACGGTCGACGCGATCCGTCACTCGTACGGCAACCGCTGCGTTCCGGTCTGCCTGCCGGCAGGCAGCGAAAAGAGCCTGAGCGGCGTCGCGAGCATCCTGACGGGAAAAGGGATCGATGCTTTGACCGGCGATGCGAAAGACAGGGTGCAGGAATACAAGACGATGCTCGAAGAGCTGGCCGCTGAAACCGATGACGTTCTGACCGAGAAATACCTGAACGAGGGGAAGCTTTCCCCCGAAGAGATCGCGCGCGGTTTGCGCAAAGGGGTGTGCGCGGGGACGATCGTCCCGATATTTTGCGGATCGGCCGACAGGAATATCGGGGTCTCCGAGCTGATGGACGGGATCTGCGAACTGATGCCGTCGCCGGTCGACAAGGGGCCGGTAGCCGGCCTCGAGGAGGGTAAGACGCGCGCCCCGGACAAGAACGCGCCGTTCAGCGCCTTCGTCTTCAAGAACGTGATCGACCCTTATACCGGCAACCTCATCTATTTCAAGGTCTGCTCGGGTACGCTGCGGCCCAACACCGACTTGCTCAACGCCACGACAGGCATCAAGGAAAAGATCGGCAACATCGCGATCATGTGCGGCAAGGACCAGCGCCAGATCGACGAAGCGTCGGCCGGCGATATCGTGGTCGTCGCGAAACTCAAAGGCACGTCATATAACCAGACGCTCTGCGACCCGGCGAATCCGATCGATTTCAAGAAGATCGTCTATCCGAAGCCGTCGGTCGCGTACGCCGTCAAGCCGAAGGCGAAAGGAGACGAGGAGAAGATAGCGACGGGGCTCCACCGCATCACCGACGAAGACCCGACGCTCGTCGCGCACCGCAACACAGAGACGCACGAGCTCGTCATCTCCGGCATGGGCGACCTCCATATCGAGATCGTGCTGGACAGGCTCAAGAAGCGATACGGCGTCGAGATCGATATGAGCGTCCCGAAGGTTGCCTATAAGGAGACGATCAAGACCAAGGCCGAGGGGCACGAGAAGTACAAGAAGCAGTCAGGCGGGCGCGGCCAATACGGCGAGGTATTCCTCAAGGTAGAGCCGCTCGAGCGCGGCAAGGGCTTCGAGTTCGTCGACCAGGTCGTCGGAGGGGCGATCCCGCGGAACTTCATACCGGCGGTAGAGAAGGGGATCGTCGGGGCGATGGAAGAGGGCGTGCTTTCAGGAAACCACGTGGTCGATGTGCGGGCGATCCTGTATGATGGCAGCTTTCACGACGTCGATTCGTCGGAAATGTCTTTTAAGATTGCTGGTTCAAAGGCGTTCAAGGACGCGTGCAGCAAGGCAAAGATGATCCTGCTTGAGCCGATCATGAGCGTTGACATTCACATCCCGAGCCAGTACATGGGCGATATAACGGGAAGCCTCAACTCGAAACGCGGCAGGATCATGGGGATGGAAGAAGAGGGCGATCTGAAGAAGATAACGGCGCAGGTGCCGATCGCCGAGATGTTCAAGTTCTCCAACGAGCTTCGCTCGATCACCGGCGGGCGCGGGTCGTTCGAGATGGACTTCTCGCATTACGAAGAGGTGCCGGCGCTGATAGCGCAGAAGGTGATCGATCTGGCGAAGAAGGATCACGAGCTGGCGGCGAAGGAATAGACTACATTTCATAATCCGGATGAGGAGGCAGTAATGAGCGGGCATTCCAAGTGGGCGACGATCAAGCACAAGAAGGCGGCGACCGACGCCAAGCGCGGCAAGGTCTTCAGCAAGCTGGCGAAAGAGCTGACGGTTGCGGCGAAGATGGGCGGCGGCGATCAGTCGTCCAATGCGAAGCTCCGCATGCTGGTCCAGAAGGCGAAAGAGGCGAATATGCCTTCTGACAACGTGACGCGGGCGATCAAGAAGGGGACCGGCGAGCTCCCCGGTGTTTCGTACGAAGAGCAGACATACGAAGGCTACGGCGCGGGCGGCGTCGCGATCATCGTGGACGTCCTGACAGACAACAAGAACCGGACCGCGGCCGAGATCCGGATGGTCTTCTCGAAGCGCAACGCAAATATGGCCGGCGCGAACGCGGTGGCGTGGATGTTCAACAAGAAGGGCTACATAGAGGTGGCGAAGAACGCGGCCGAAGAGGATAAGGTGTTCTCGGTCGCGACCGAGGCGGGCGCCGAGGATTTTGTCGCCGAGGAATCGGCCTATGAGATCACCGTACCCCTGGACAGTTTCGAGAAGGTCAAGAAAGCGCTCGCCGACGCGGGTATCCCGACGACGGTAGCCGAAGTCACCATGCTCCCGCAGAACACCGTCAAGGTGTCGGGCAAGGACGCCGAGCATGTGCTCGCCCTCGTCGAAGATCTGGAAGATCATGACGACGTGCAGAACGTGTACGCGAACTTCGATATCTCCGACGAAGAGATCCAGCGTATATCGGGCAGTTGACCCCGAAATGGCGGATAACGGCCCGTCTGCGGCGTTGCCCGCCACCGCTTCCTTGTGCGGCGTACTTCCCAGTACGCCTCCGCGGTCGCTGGCGGGCGCCTTGCATCCGGGCCGTTTTTCGCCATTTCGTATTTCACCCTTCGGGTGAAACGGGTTCGTTTCGAGAAGAAATGTAATTTGTAAAATTGGGCAGAAGGTTTTGCATGAGGGTTTTGGGGATCGATCCCGGTACGAGGACGACCGGCTACGGCATCATCGAGACGTCGGGAAGCCGCTTGTTACCGATCACCTACGGCGTCATACAGACCGCCGCACGCGACAGCCTTTCGACCTGTTTTCTGAACATCCACCGGGGCATAACCGACGTCATCATGCGGTTCCATCCCGACGTCGCGGCGGTCGAGGACATCTTCTACTGCAAGAATGTCAACTCCGCGATAAAGCTCGGTGAGGCGCGGGGCGTGGCGATCGTCGCCGCCGCCCAGCACGGCCTCGACATATACGAATATACCCCGCGCAAGGTCAAGCAGGCGGTCGTCGGCTACGGCGCCGCGGAAAAGCTCCAGGTCCAGAAGATGGTAAAGGCCTTGTTGGGGCTGCCGGCCGTGCCGGAGCCGGAAGACGCGTCCGACGCCCTGGGGGTCGCCATATGCCATGCGCAGGCGATGCCGGCGGCGGCGATCATGCAGCTCAAGAAGGTGTAGGATATGATTTCCTATTTGACAGGGACGCTGGCCGAGTCGAGCCCGAACCGGATCACCGTCGAGGTGGGCGGCGTCGGCTACGACGTGGCAATCCCGCTGAGCAGCTATGAGAACCTTCCCGACCTCAACGGCAAGGTCAAGGTCTTGATCTACCAGCATGTGAGGGAGGATGTCCTGGACCTGTACGGGTTCCTGACCGCGGGGGAGCGGGATCTCTTCAAGACGTTGTTGGGCGTTACCGGTATCGGCCCGAAGGTCGCCATCGGCATCCTGAGCGGGATCGCGCAGCATGAGTTCTACGAGGCGATCGCTGCCCATGATACCAAGCGGCTTTCGTCGGTTCCCGGTGTCGGCAAGAAGACCGCGGAGCGGCTTATCCTCGAGCTGAAAGACAAGGTGGATGTGTCGGCCGCGGCATCGGTGTCTGCCGGCCGGCCGCCGATGAAAGGCGCATCGCTTTTCGGCGACGTGGCCGGCGCCCTCGTTGCGCTCGGCTACAAGCAGTTTATCGCAGAGAACGCGGCGCGCAAGGTGATGGCCGACCAGGAAGGAAAGGCACTTCCCGCCGAGGACCTGGTCCGCAAAGCTTTGAAGTATGTGTAAGAGCCGGTCTGCGGACGTGCTGCGGAGGCCCCTTAAATGAATGGAAAACAGATGGAAGAACGGATCATATCGACGACGCTGAACGAGCGCGATTTGCAGTACGAGCTGCCGCTGCGGCCGGTCTCGCTGAAGGAATTCGTCGGGCAGAGAAAGGTAAAGGAGCGCCTCGAGATCTTCATCGAAGCGGCCAGGATGCGCAAGGAGACGCTCGAGCACATGCTTTTCTCCGGCCCCCCCGGGCTGGGGAAGACGACGCTGGCGAATATCGTCGCGAAAGAGGTCGGGGCGAACATCAAGACGACCTCCGGCCCCGCGATCGAAAAGGCGGGCGACCTCGCGGGGCTTCTCACGAGCATGGAGGAGGGCGATATCCTTTTTATCGATGAGATACACCGGCTGAACAAGGTTGTCGAGGAATATCTCTATCCCGCGATGGAGGATTTCGTGCTCGACATCGTCATCGACAAGGGGCCCGGGGCGCGCTCGGTCCGTCTCAAGCTGTGCCGGTTCACGCTCATCGGCGCCACGACGCGCAGCGGCCTGCTGACGTCGCCGCTCCGGTCCCGTTTCGGCATCGCGAACAGGCTCGACTACTACGAGGCGGACGATCTCTACGATATCATCGGCCGTTCTGCGCGGATCCTCAAGGTCACGGTTGACGAAAACGGCGCGCGAGAGATCGCCAAGCGGTCGCGAGGCACGCCGCGCATAGCGAACTGCCTGCTCCGCCGCGTGCGCGACTACGCGCAGATCAAGGCTGACAACGTGATAACCAGGGATATCGCCGACCAGGCGCTGAAGATGTTCGACATCGACGAGTTCGGCCTCGACGATATGGACAAGAAGATCATACACGCCATTATCGAGAAGTTCGGCGGCGGCCCGGTGGGGGTCAATACGATCGCAACGGCCGTCGGCGAAGAGGTGGGGACTATCGAAGAGGTGTATGAGCCGTACCTGATCCAGCAGGGGTATATCAAGCGCACCCCCAGCGGTCGTAAAGCGACGCCGCTGGCGATGGAGCTTTTCGGCGGTGCGCGCAGGGGCAGGGCGGAAGGCGAACTGCTGTAGCTGACCGAAGAAAGCGACCAAAGGCCGCATGTGCCGCCATCATGGAATTCAGATTTCTCGGGAAGACACTCATCGTTCTCGGCGCGTTCCTTATCCTTGCGGGGACGCTGTTCTGGCTTTCGCCGAAACTCACTCTCTGGTTTGGCCGGCTTCCAGGGGACATAGCGGTCCGGAAGAAGGGCGTCACATTCTATTTTCCGCTTGCCACCTGCCTCATCTGTAGCCTTATACTATCGTTGGTTTTCTGGCTGTTCGGAAAGAAATAACGTCGGTAACCCATTATGCAGACTTTGAAGCGTTCTCTTTGCGTCATGTTGTTTCTGTGCCTGGCGATCGTCCCTGCCGCCGCGCAGGAGGGTATCCAGCTCGGCATGCCGATCGTCGTCAATATGATGGTCTTTTCCAAGACCAAATCGGTGACGGTCAAGATCGACGGGGAATATACGATCTTCGACGGAGAGGGAAAGATCATCCAGGTCGGAACCAGCATAACGAAGGCCAAGCTGATCGCCCGCCTCGATCAGTTCTTTCTTGCAAACCACATGATCGGAGCCGACCGTATCACCATCAAGACATATGGCGGGGTGCATATTTTTTTGAACGGCAATCCGTTCGGGGAATGCATGGAGTTCTCCATAAACGGAAAGGGCACCTTCAGCGCGATCAACCGTATCAAGCTGGAAAAGTATCTTATCGGCGTCCTTGCAGGGGAGATCGACGATGATACGCCGCTGGAGGCGATGAAGGCGCAGGCGGTCATCTCCCGGACCTTCGCCGTTTTCTCGCTGCTCCGCAACCCCGACAGCAAGTACCAGATGACGATGACGAACCCGCAGGCCTACCGCCCGATCTTCCTGAAACAGACGTCCAGTTACGCGCGCGCCGTCAAAGAGACGGAGGGGGTCATCCTGACGTATAAGAACTGCGTCTTTCCGACCTATTTTTCTGCGGTGTGTGGCGGCGAGACCGAGTTTTCCGGCAATGTCTGGGAGCTGGATTTCGAGCTGCCGGAGACGATCAAATGCCCGTATTGCAGGCACGCCCCGGAGATCGAATGGCGATACTCCATATCGCTCGCCAATCTGAAGAAGAAGCTGAACAAGGGCGGGATGAAGATCGGCGAGATCAGCTCGATCGACCCGAAGAAGAAGAGCGCCGTGTCCGAGCGGGTGACCGAGCTTGTCATACGGCACTCGAAAGGGATCACGCATGCCCGGAGCAACTGGCTGCGGAACGCATTGGGATCCGACCAGGTGCGCAGCACGAATTTCAGCGTTGCGATGGAGGACGGCAAAGCGGTCTTCGCAGGACGCGGGTGGGGGCACGGCGTCGGTTTGTGCCAGGCCGGGGCGGCGGAGATGGGCAAGGAAGGGTGTAATTACCAGGATATACTCAGGTTCTATTATCCCGGCTCTGAGATAAAAAAACTTGATTAAAGCCATCCGCGCAACCATGAGTGACCCGTCATATTCGCTTTCGGATTTCGATTACGAGCTTCCTGAGGCGCTGATCGCGCAGGAGCCGGCGGAGAGGCGGGAACAGTCGCGGCTGATGGTCGTCTCCCGAACGACGGGGGATATAATCCACGAGTCGTTCGCCCGCATTGGCCGGTATCTTTCAGCCGGCGACTGCATTGTCGTGAACGACACGAAGGTCATTCCCGCCAGGTTGACCGGCCGAAAAGAGAGCTTATCGACAGGCGGCGCGAAGATCGAACTTTTTCTGCTCAAAGAGCGGTCGCGCGGCGTATGGGAAGCGCTGATCCGTCCGGCGAAACGTGTTGCGGCCGGCGGGAGGATATTGTTCGCGGGCGGGGAGCTTGCCGCGCGCGTCGAGGAGGTTCTGCCCGATGGCGCGCGCCTTGTCACATTCGATAAGCCGGTAGAAAGATATCTGGACGCGATCGGGCAGGTCCCGCTGCCGCCGTACATACGGCGCTCCCTGAACGATCCCCGCTCAGCGCACGACCGCGAGCGATACCAGACGGTCTACGCGAAACGGCCGGGGGCGGTCGCGGCGCCCACCGCGGGGCTGCATTTTTCCGAAAGCCTGATCGGGGAACTCGGCCGCGCCGGCGTCGGGCATGTCGCGGTGACGCTCCATGTCGGGTACGGCACGTTCAAACCGGTCGAGGCGAGGGATATAAGGGATCACCGGATCCATACGGAGGCGTACGACGTCTCGCCGCAGGCGGCGGCGGCGATCAACGCGGCGCGCGCATCGGGCGGCAGGCTGTGCGCGGTCGGCACGACTGCCGCGCGCGTGCTGGAAACGGTTGCGGACAGCGCGGGCGCGGTATGCGCCCGGTCGGGAGAGACCGGCATCTTTATCTATCCGCCGTACCGGTTCAAGGCGGTCGACATGCTTCTGACCAATTTTCACCTGCCGCGATCTTCGCTGCTCATGATGGTCTCGGCGTTCGCCGGCCACGGGCTGATACGCAGGGCCTACCGGGAAGCGGTCGAGCAACAGTACAGGTTTTTCAGTTACGGCGATGCGATGCTGATCGTTTAGTGCGGAGTTTGGAGCCGGGAGTTCTGGATCGTATGAGCATATTCGTTGTTACCGCAACAGACAAGGATTCAAAGGCGCGCGTCGGGCGCCTGGCCACCGCTCACGGGGTCGTCAATACGCCCGCCTTCATGCCGGTCGGCACGCAGGGGACTGTGAAGACCCTCAGCCCTCGGGACCTCCGCGAGGCGGGGGCGGAGATCATACTGGGCAACACTTACCACCTGTCGCTGCGTCCCGGGACCGAGATCATCCGCGCCGCGGGGGGGCTTCACCGCTTCATGGGCTGGGACGGGCCGATCCTGACCGACAGCGGCGGGTATCAAGTCTTCAGCATGACCGAGATACGCAAGGTCACCGAGCTGGGGGTGATGTTCCAGTCTCATATCGACGGCTCCAAAAGGTTTTTGGGGCCCAAAGAGGCGATGCAGATCCAGGCGGACCTCGGCTCCGATATCATGATGTGTTTCGACGAATGCGTGCCGTACCCGTGCGAATATGATTATGCTTGCAATTCCCTCGCTTTGACATTACAATGGGAAAAATTTTGCAAGGAATACCGTGTCAATACGTCACAGTTGCTCTTTGGCATAACGCAAGGTTCTGTTTTCAAGGATTTACGGAGACGGAGTATCGGATCGCTCGTTGAGATCGGCTTCGACGGCTATGCCTTCGGCGGCTTAAGCGTCGGCGAGCCCGAAGAGGTCATGTACGATGTGATAGGCGATTCGGTCGATCTTTTTCCCGCGGACCGTCCCCGCTACCTGATGGGGTGCGGGACGCCGGAAAACATACTCAACTGCGTCGAGCTCGGCATCGACATGTTCGATTGCGTCATGCCGACGCGTAACGCGAGGAACGGCACCGCGTTCACTTCTGTCGGCAAGATCCCGATAAAGAACGGCGAGTTTAAGAACGATCTTTCACCGCTTGACCCGGTGTGCTCCTGCGATACCTGCAGGCAGTACAGCCGGGCCTATATCCGCCATCTTTTCAACGCGAATGAGATCCTCGGACTCCGGCTGCTTTCCTATCACAATCTTTATTTCTATCTCGGCATGATGAAAAATATCCGCTCCGCGGTAGCGGGCGGGACGTTCCGGGAGTTCAAGCGCGATTTTTTGAAGGTGTACAACGGTAACAATCAACCATAAACGCGAAATTTCGAAAAGGCCGGTTTCGGGTTTATACAATAACAAGGAGCAACCGATGCATAGTTTGCAATTTCTTATGGCGATGCCCGGGGGCGGGGCGGCGGGGCAGCAGGGGAATCCTATCCTTTCGATGCTTCCGCTGGTTTTGATGTTCGCGATTCTCTATTTCCTGATGATACGACCGCAGCAGAAGAAGCAGAAAGAGCTCAAGAAGATGCTTTCCGAAATAAAGAAAGGCGATAAGGTCATAACGAGCTCGGGGATCCACGGCATCATCGCGGGGCTCAAGGACGATTCGGTCCTGATCAAGGTTGCCGACAATGTGAAGATCGAGTTTTCGAAGAGCGCGGTCGTTTCGGTCGAAAAGGGTAAAGAGGGTGACGCCGAGTAATAGAAACTTTCTGCGCACAGCGTTCCTCGTACAGCGTCGCATGGAACGCGGGGTGTGTCGCGCAGCACGCGGTACGCAATACGCTGTACGATAACAGGAGGAAGAGATGCTTTCGAACATGAGATGGAAGTCGTTTTTGATCGCCGCCCTTACGGGGTGCGCTATATGGAGCCTGTTCCCGCACGGGACCGACCCGAAGACGGGTGAGCCGGTTAACCCGATCAACCTCGGCCTTGATCTGCGCGGCGGTATGCATGTCGTGCTTCAAGTCGACACCTCTTCGCTTGAGCCCTCGGCGAAAAAGGGCGCACGCGAGCGCGCGCTGGAGATCATACGCAAGCGCGTCGACGAGTTTGGCGTATCGGAGCCGGTTATCGTCCCCGAAGGCGAGGACCGGATCGTCGTCCAGCTGCCGGGCATCACCGACAAGGACCGCGCGCGCAAGCTGATCGGCAAGACGGCGCTGCTCGAGTTCAAGCTGGTCAGCACCGACCAGGACCAGATCAAGAACGCCATGGAGGGGAACCCGCCGCCGGGCTATGAGCTGGCCTATATGCCGACCGAGGGAGGCATCCAGAGCTACAAGGTGCCGATACTGGTGAAGACCAAGGCGGAATTGAGCGGCGCCTATCTCGCAGACGCCCAGCCGGATTTCGGGTCGGCGTTCAACGAGCCGCAGATATCGATCACGTTCAACAACGAAGGGGCGAAGATATTCGCGCTGGTCACCGAGCGGTATGTCGGCAGGCAGCTGGCGATCCTGCTCGACAACGACGTCCTGATGGCGCCGGTGATCAAGACCGTCATTCCGAACGGGCGCGGCGTGATCACGGGGAACTTTACCGTTGAGGAAGTGAAGGACACCGCGCTCCTGCTCCGTGCCGGCGCGCTTCCCGCGCCGGTGAAGTTCATCGAGGACCGGACCATCAGCGCGGCTCTGGGGAAAGATTCGATCCGCCAGGGGATCTACGCCTCTCTGGCCGGCCTGGTCTTCGTCGCGATCTTCATGGTTGTCTATTACCACGTCGGCGGCTTGATCGCGAACGTCGCCTTGCTGCTCAACATGATCATCCTGATGGGGGCCATGGCTTGGTTCAAGTTCACGCTGACGCTGCCCGGTATCGCCGGTATCATCCTCACGATCGGTATGGCCGTCGACGCGAACGTCCTCATCTTCGAGCGGATGCGCGAAGAGCAGGCGCTCGGCAAGAAGATCAGGACCGTCATCGAGAACGGGTACGACCGCGCGTTCCTGGCGATATTCGACTCGAACCTGACGACGCTTTTGAGCGGCGTGATCCTGTTCGTGTTCGGGACCGGCGCAGTGAAAGGGTACGCGGTGACACTGTCGATCGGTATCGCGACCAGCATGTTCACCGCGCTCGTCGTGACCCGCAACATCTTCGACTACCTGTCGCTCAGCAAGCATTTTCACAAGCTGACGATGATGAAGGTGATCGGCGTCCCCAAGATCGATTTCATAGGGAAAGGGGTTATCGCGATCTCGCTGTCGCTCATTATCATGGTGATCGGCGCCGTCGCGTTCGTCCATCAGGGGAGTAAGAATTTCGGGATCGATTTCACCGGAGGATCCCTGATCGAGATGCGCTTCAAGCAGCCGGTGCAGATCGACGCGGTCCGGAAGGCGCTTGAGGAGGTCAACCTCGGAACGAGCACGATCCAGCAGTCGGGCGACAGCGACGTCATCATTAAGACGGTCGCGAACGTCGAGGACCAGATCAAAGGCCAGATCGAGAAAAAGTTCGCCGGCAACGCGTTCGAGGTCCTCAAGACCGAAGATGTCGGCCCCGCGATCGGGCGCGACCTCAAGAGGAAGGCGGTCATCGCCCTCATCCTCTCGCTGATCGGGATCATGGTGTACCTGTGGTTCCGTTTCGACGTGAGCTACGGGGTAGGCGCGCTCCTGTCGCTGCTCCACGACGTGCTGATCGCGATGGCGTTCCTCGCGCTGACCGGGCGGGAGCTGTCGCTTGCGGTCATAGCGGCGCTCCTGACGATCATCGGCTACTCCGTGAACGATACGATCGTCATCTTCGACCGCGTGCGCGAGAACCTCAAGTATATGCGCAAGACGGACCTCAAGAACGTCTTTAACGTCAGCCTGAACCAGACGCTGTCGCGGACGATCCTGACCTCGATGACGGTGCTTTTCGTCGTGCTCTGCCTCTATCTCTTCGGCGGTCAGGTGATCAACGATTTCGCGTTCACGCTTCTGATCGGCACGATAGCGGGCTCCTATTCGACAGTCTTCATCGCGAGCCCTCTGGTACTCTGGTGGCGCGGTAATCAGAAACTCTAAGAAGCTCAAGCAGAGAAGGGGAAAACGGAGGAACGGGGTAATAATGATGCCCGTTCCTCCGTTTCCTTTTTGGGTCGTTTATGCAGAAACGTTGGATCATCAGAGAAGGCGACAGGGCGCTTGCCTTTCAGCTCGCCCGTAAACTGACGATCAGCCCGGTCGCCGCCCAGATCCTCGTTAACCGAGGGGTCTGCGACGTCGCGCGCGCGCAGCAGTTCCTCAACCCGCTCCTGAAAGAGCTGTCCGACCCTTTTCTCCTGAACGATATGGCGCAGGGCGTCGACCGCGTCTTGCGCGCGATCGACCGGAAAGAGAAGATCGTCATCCACGGCGATTACGACATCGACGGCATTACCGCGACGGTTCTTCTCGCCGACTTCCTCAAACGCATGGGCGCCGACGTCGATTATTTCCTGCCGTCGCGCGTCGACGGCTACGGCGTCAAAAAGGGATCGATCGACGCCTGCCGGGAGAAAGGCGCGCGGCTGATCATAACGGTCGATTGCGGCATCGGGGCCGCCGCAGAGATCGACTATGCGGCGCAGGCCGGCATCGACGTCGTCGTGACCGACCATCACGAGCCGGAAGGCCCCTCCCCCTCATGTTGTGCGGTGATCAACCCGAAGCGGGGCGATTCAACGTTCCCCCATACGGAGATCGCCGGTGTTGGCGTGGCGTTCAAGTTCGCGCACGGTATACTCAAAAAGTGCAGGAACGAAAAGCTTTCACAATTCCCTCAGGACATCGACCTTCGCGACTATCTCGACTTGGTTTGTATGGGGACGATCGGCGATGTCGCCCCGCTGGTCGGCGAGAACAGGATCGTCGTCAAGTTCGGCCTTCAGAAGATCGCAAGGGGAGACCGCCGCGGCATCCGCGCGCTCAAGAACGTCGCGGGGCTGACCGGCGAGATCGATGCGGGGCATGTTTCGTTCCGCCTCGCCCCCCGGATCAACGCGACGGGGCGCGTCGCGCTCGCGCACAAGGCGGCCCGGCTGCTGCTGTCGGACGAGGAGGTCGAGTCGGAGATGCTCGCGCTGGAGCTCGAGAACCACAACCGCGACCGGCAGAAGATCGAGGCAGAGGTCATGAAAGAGGTGTTCGCGCAGATCGACGGGGACGGGGCCCTCGCGGGATCGAGGATCATCGTCGCCGCAGGCGATGGGTGGCACCACGGCGTTATCGGGATCGTCGCGAGCCGCATCGTGAGGCGTTACAACAGGCCGGCGGTGGTAATATCGTTCGATGGCGATACCGGCAGAGGGTCCGCCAGGAGCGTCAAGAATTTCCATATTCTGGATGCGCTGCGGGCGTGCCAGGATGATATCCATCATGTCGGCGGACATGCGGGCGCTGCCGGGATGGCGATCAGCCGCGGCAGTTTAGCGCGTTTCAGGGAACGCCTTGCCGCGGTCGCCGCAGATCGCCTGTCAGCCGACGACCTGATACCGGCTATCGATATAGACGCAGAGATCGCGCTGGATGAGCTGACGGGAGGGGTCATGAAGGAGATCTCGCGGCTCGAGCCCTTTGGGTTCGGCAACCCGTATCCTGTCTTTCTTTCGCGCCGCGCTCGGCTCTCCCGGCCGCCGCGCGCCGTCGGGGTCGGCCATATAAAGCTTCAAGTCAACGGAGGAGGGGCCGAGATCGACGTCATCGGTTTCGGCCTTGCCGATGAGGTTAACGGCCTCGGTGTCCGACAGGGCGATGAGATCGATATCGTCTACAGCCCGGTGATGAATACGTTTAGGGGAGAAGAGCGGTTGCAGTTGGAGTTAACCGACGTGAAAAAGGCGAAGGCCGAAGTCAAGGTGTAGATAGCTTCCTTAACTTCAGCCTTTGCGCTACTCTAGCAAACTTTTTGCACTTTGCCCGACTTGATGCAACGGGCGCACACCTTCGCGGCCTTGGTCGACCCTTTGATGGTGACCATGATCTTCTGAAGATTCGGCAGGAACCTCCGGTGGGTGATACCGGTGATCTTCCGCCCGACGCCGCCTTTTTTCTTGGCAAGACCGCGCCGCACGATCTGACGCCCGGCCATCGGTCCCTTTCCGCACATTTCACATACGCGAGACATAGGATACTCCTTTTGAAATTGTGGGGGACACTATACCAAAACCGCACGGAAATGCAAAATATATTTTCATATCTGATTGCATAAGGGCGGCAGGCGGGGGATCCTTGATGCTGAAACAAGGAGCCCCCGCCTGCCGCCCCAGGCAGAATGATGAATACCAATGGAACGCCTTTAGGGGTAATACGTCTAAATCAGTAAGCAATAACCCATGTGTGGCGTTCACCATGGATGAACCGTAACTTACTTAGTAAAGGAGGTTTATATGGTTCGTTGGCTGTTTGTGGTGATTGGTTTTGCGGCGTTGCTTGTATATGGCGGTGTGGTTTTTGCCGGTGGGGCGGGTTGTCCGTTGTCGGGCGGCGGAGCCGTTGCTGAGCAGTCGGATACGGCTGAGACGGCCGCTGCAGCGACAGACAAAGCGGCTCCGGCTGATGAGACGACAGCACCCGCGCCTGCGGTCACCGCGGATGAAGGGGTGGCTGTCGAGGAAGCTGCTCCGGCTGTGAGCACTGAGGCGCCTGCCGGTAATTAACCGGATCGCGCAGCGCTGCTTCATAAGGGAAGGAAGTGAAGATGCCGGTGAGGGGCATCTTCGCTTCCTTTTTTATTGCCGGGCCCTGCGGGACTCTTCGATGAAAGCGGGGTTGACGCGAAAGCCGAGGCGGAGGGCCTCTTGAAAGTCCGCCGAGGCTTTGCCGTATTCCTTTTTGAGAAGATGGGCGATGCCCCGGTTGTTGTAGGCGTCGGGATAGGCGCCGTTGAGCTCGATAGCCCGCGAATAATCTGCGATCGCCTCGTCGAGCCTTCCGAGCGCCACCAGAGAATTGCCTCTGTTGTTGAGGGCAAGTGACGAAAGCGGGTTCTGCAGGATCGCTTTCGTGAAGTCGTCGGACGCTTTGGCGAATTCTCCCCGCGAGTGAAAGACGATGCCGCGGTTCAGATGAGCGTTGAAGTCGTCGGGAGCGAGTTGCAGGGCGTGGTCGAGGTCGCGCATCGCACCATCCCGATCGCCGGCGAGGTGCAAGATGTATCCGCGGTTAACGTACGCGATGTGCGACCTCATTCCCAGCTCGATAGCCCGCGAATAATCTGCGATCGCCTCGGCGTGTTTTTCCTGCCGGAAGAACGCGGCGGCGCGTTTAAAATAGGTGTCGGGATTGGCGGGCTCGACGGCGATCGCCGCAGCGAGGTCATTCATGGAACCATCCATATCGCCCGTGAGCTGGCGGAGATAGGCGCGGTTCGCGTAGGCGTTCGCGTATCGCGGGTTGAGCTCGATCGCTTTTGAATAGTCGGCGAGCGCTTCGTCGAACATACGCTTGGCGACGTAGACGTTCGCGCGGTTGTTGTATGCGCTGACGTATGACGGCTCCCACATGATCGCCGCGGCGTAGTCCGCCAACGCTTTATCGTACTGCCCCAGGGCATACCAGGCGTTGCCCCGGTTATGGTATGCGCTCGGGTAGTTCTCGTGCAGACGGATCCCCGCGGTGAAATCCTCGATCGCCTTGGCGTAGCTGCCTGATTCCGAGTAGGCGCTGCCACGGCTGTTCCAGATGTTCGGCACGAACGGGTATTGCCTGATGACGTCGGTCCAGAGCGTCACGCTGTTTTTCCATACAGAGCACCGCTGCTGAGTGAGAACGATGAACGTGCCGATGATAACGCACAATACAGCATGGCAAACTTTACGGAATCTTCCGGCTCGTGCGGTGATCCATACATACCCGGCGCACCCTATATAGAAAAGCCCGACCGAGGGAAGGTACATATACCGGTCTGCGGCGACCGTCCAGGTCGTCGGCACGATCTGCAGGAGCGGCCCGATCGTGATCAGGAAGAAGAAGAAACCGAAGAGGAGACGCCTGTCGCTGCTGCAGCGCCACAGGAATATTCCGGCGATCGCGGCGGCGATGACGGGCGATATGAGGTAGGCGAACGGGATCGCGCTCTCGATCGTCGGCGGATAAGGATAGAGGCACGAGAGGTCCGCCGGATACAGCGACTTCCAGAGGTAGAAGATGAGGGCGTGCCCCGCGACGAAGACGCTCCTGACGAACGAATAGGAGTATTCGCTCTTAAGCGTGATGCCCCCTTCAGGATGATGGATCAGGGTCGTGACGATCGTGAAAACCGCCGCCAGGACTATGAAGGGGATCTTCTCCGCGACGGTCGCGGCGGTCAGCTTTCTGCCCCGGAGGTAGTCGTACAGGAAGAGGACGATCGGGATCGTGATCGCCATCGATTTCGAGAGAAACGACAGGAGCGTTGCGACTACCGCGACGGCGTAGGGGAGCGGCTTCCCGTTTCGGGCATAGGCGTCGTACGCGATGCATGAGCCGAGATAGAAGAAGGTCGACAGGACATCCTTGCGTTCGGCGACCCAGGCGACCGATTCGACGTGAAGAGGGTGGATCCCGAAGAAGAGCGCCGTCAGGAAGGCGGCCGGCAGGCATCCGGAGACGCCGAGGACCAGCCACAGGACCATGAGCGTGTTGCCGAGGTGCAGGATGAGGTTCGTTGCGTGATACACAAAGGGGTTCAGCCCGCCGATCGCGTAATCGACCGCGTAGCTGATCAGGGTGAGCGGGTGATAGTCGTGATAGTCGTTCACGAACCGCGCGGTGAAGAAATCCCCGACCCTGTCCGGCGCCAGCGTCCGGACCATGGGCGTCTCGGTGATATAGACGTTGTCGTCCCAGTTGGTGAAGCCGTTGTTCAGGCAGGGGAGGAATGCGACGGCGGTGAGGATGACCGCCGCGAAACAGGCAGCGATAAGAAGAAACAGTTTTGGCGTATTGGCTGTTTTCATCGATGTCGGAATAGTATACTATCATATACTTATGATGCTGAAAACAGATCAGGATTTTTTTCAATCATCGGTGCAGTTCGTGAAAGGGGTCGGTCCCCGGAGGGGAGAGCTCCTCGCGAAGCTTGGCGTCCATACCGTCAGAGATCTGGTCTATCTGGCGCCGCGCCGCTACGAGGACCGCAGCCGGCTCAAGGCGATCGGCGAGATCCGTTCCGTCGGGCAGTTCGAGACGATCCGCGGGACCGTGCTAGCGAAAGGGAAGCGCCGTGTCAGGGGCGGGCTCTGGATCTTCCAGCTTGCGGTCGGCGACGATACCGGCGTCGTCTACGCCGTTTGGTTTAACCAGCCCTATCTCGACGAGCGGTTTCACGCCGGTGACAACGTGATAATCTATGGCAGGGTGCAGCTGTACGGCAAGAAGCTGCAGATGCAGAACCCCGAATACGAGCTTATCGAATCCGACGGCGAAGACTGCCTGAATATGGGGCGCATCGTTCCCGTCTATCCGCTCACCGAGCAGCTCAACCAGCGCCTCATGAGGTCGGTCGTCAGGCATGCGCTTGACGCCTCCGGCCCTCATATCGAAGAGACGCTGCCCGATGAGATGCGCGAGCGTCTTCGCCTGATCGGGCTGCGCGACGCGCTGGAGAATCTCCATTATCCCGGGAGCTTTGCGGCGCAGGGCCGCGCGCGCGACCGGATCGTTTTTGAAGAATTTTTCCTGTTCCAGCTGGCGCTTGTCCTCAGGAAATCCCGAACGGCGCACGTGAAGGGGATCGCGCATACGGTTGACGGTGATTTGCAGCGTACATTCATCGGGTCGCTCCCGTTCCCGCTGACGGGTGCCCAGAAACGGGTTGTCGAGCAGATCCGGCTGGACATGGCGCAGCCGAAGCCGATGAACCGGCTCGTGCAGGGGGACGTGGGCTGCGGGAAAACGATCGTGGCGGTCGCCGCGCTGCTTACGGCGGTCGACGGCGGATATCAGGGCGCGCTGATGGCGCCGACCGAAGTCCTTGCCGAGCAGCATTACCGGAATATCAAAAAACTCGCGGGCGGCCTGCCGGTTCGTATCGCGCTCCTGTCCGGCGAAAAAAAGAAAAACGACCGGACCGGGCTGCTGGAGGAGCTGCGCGGCGGCACGATCGACATCCTGATCGGCACGCACGCGCTGATCGAAGAGTCGGTGGCGTTCAAACGGCTCGGGGTCGTGGTGATCGATGAACAGCATAAATTCGGCGTTGCCCAGCGCGCGTCGCTGAAGGGGAAAGGGGAGACGCCCGACGTCCTGGTGATGACGGCTACGCCGATCCCGCGGACGCTGTCGCTGACGGTCTACGGCGACCTCGACATATCGGTTATCGATGAGCTCCCCCCCGGCCGCCAAAAGGTAATGACCTATTGGATCGGCAAGAACAAGCTTGCCGACGCGTACGGGTTTATCTCGAAACAGGTGAAAGAGGGGCGCCAGGCGTATATCATCTACCCTGTCATCGACGAGTCTGTCAACGCGGAGTTGAAGGCCGCGGTCAAGATGGCCGACCATCTGGCGAAAACCGCCTTCAAGGGGATCCCTGTCGGATTGGTCCACGGGAAGCTCAAGACCGAGGAGCGCGAGGCGATAATGCAGGGTTTCAACCGGGGTGAGATCGCGATCCTGATATCGACGACGGTCATAGAGGTGGGGATCGACATCCCCAATGCCACGGTCATCCTGATCGAGAACGCCGAGCGCTTCGGCCTTGCCCAACTCCATCAACTCCGCGGGCGCGTCGCGCGAAGCAGCCATAAATCTTTTTGCATATTAGAAGGGAACCCGAAGACCGAGGACGGCGTCAAAAGACTTTCGATCATGAAGAAAACCTCCGACGGGTTCGTCATTGCCGAGGAGGATCTCGCGATCCGCGGCCCCGGCGAATTCTTCGGCGAGCGTCAGCACGGCATGCCCGAGCTGAAGGTTGGCAACATCATCACCGATCTCGCGGAGATGCAGCGCGCCCGGAAAGAGGCGGAGGCGCTGCTCGCCGATCCCGGCGTCAAGACCGACCCGCGTTACGAGCCGCTGCGCAGGGCGTTCCGGGAACTGTATAAGGATAAATTGAATCTCATTTCGGTGGGGTAGTAGGAATGTGCCGAAAGGATGCTACCCTGTCACCCGCTGAAAAGGGTGGATGAGTAACAATGTATAGGACAATCTCATGAAGCAGCCACAAGCTATGTATTGCATGATGGTCGTTGCGTTATTTTTCAGTGGGGCGTCTCTCAGAGCCGAAGAACCCATGACCTGGCAGGACTGCGTCCTCCATGCGAAAAAGAGGAACCCCGAGCTCGTGTCGGCGCGCGAGAAGATCATGCAGGCGGACGCCCAGAAGCGGATCGTGGGGAGCGCCCTGTGGCCGCAGTTTATCGGCAACGCGATACCGTATCAGACATCGGCCTCCGGTCTGAAGGCGAATGCGAATGACACGTACCAATACGGGGTCACGGCCTCGCAGCTGCTTTTCGACGGGTTCAAGACATGGAACAGCACGAACGCCGAAGCGGAAAAGATACGGTCGGCGGCGTATAATTACGACGTCGTTTCGTCAAACGTGCGGCTCAACCTGCGACAGGCGTTCGTCGAGCTCATGCGCGCGCAGGAATTCCTGACGATCGCAAGCGAGATTATGGAGATCCGGAAACAGGACAGCGACCTGATCAACATGCGTTACAAGGCGGGGCGCGAACACATGGGCGCGCTGCTTACCGCCTATGCCAACCAGGCGCAGGCCGAGAAGGACGTGGTGCAGGCCGGGCGGAATATCGGGCTGGCCCAGCGGCGCCTGACCAAGACGCTGGGGGAATCGAAATTGATCAGGATGAACGCCGTGGGGGATTTCCGGGTCAAGGACCCGGCGCTCGAAAGGCCCGCATTCGAGCCGATGGCGGAAAGTATCCCGTTCCTCCAGGAGATCATGGCTCGCAAAGAGTCTGCTAAGTACAGCCTCAAGGCCGCGAAGGCAGAATTCTTTCCCCAGGTATTCGCGAAAGCGTCTTTTAATGAAACTGCCGATTACCTGATGCCCGATCAGTCGGGATGGATGGCGGGCGTCAGCGTTAACTGGCCGATATTTCAAGGGGGATTGCGGATCGGCGACGTCGATAAAGCCAAGGCCGTGCTCGAGCAGCTGCGGGCCGACGAGAAGAGCGGCCGCGACGGCGTCATCCTGACGCTGGAGGATACCTGGACGAAATTCCAGAACGCGATGGAGAACGAGAAGGTCACGGAGAAGTTCCTCGAGGCGGCCGCCGAGCGGTCGAAGATCTCGAACGCGCAATATTCGATCGGGCTTATGTCGTTTGACAACTGGATCATTATCGAGGACAATCTGGTGAAGGCGAAACAGGCGGTTCTCGACGCGAAGGCGGCCATGCTCGTCGCAGAGGCGAACTGGATCCAGGCGAAGGGCGGGACGCTGGAGACCGACAATCCGCAATAAGGATAGCGAGCCAAAGGGATACGTTATGAAACATAAGAAGCTGATGACCGGCGCACTGACAGTGCTTGTTGCGCTGGGGATCGTCGCGGGGCATCTCTACATGCGGAAGATGAGCGGCAAGGCGGCGACCGATATCTATGCGGAGATCGCGCCCGCATACAGGAATATCCAGGTCCTGATCACCACCACCGGGAAGGTGGATCCCCAGAACCGCCTTGAGATCAAGCCGCCCATCAGCGGCCGGATCGACGAGATCCTGGTCAAAGAGGGTGATATGGTAAAGGTCGGCGATACCCTGGCATGGATGAGCTCCACCGAGCGCGCCGCGCTGGTCGACGCCGCGAGCTCGCGCGACAAGAAAGAATCGAATTATTGGAAAGACGTCTACAAGCCGGCCCCGCTTATCGCGCCGATAGAAGGGGAAGTGATCGTGCGGGCGGTCGAGCCGGGACAGACGGTCATGACGAGCGACCCGGTGCTCGTCCTGTCGGACCGTCTTATCGTGAAGGCGCAGTTCGACGAGGTCGATATCGGGAAGGTCAAGGTGGGGCAAACCGCCTCGATCAGCCTCGATGCCTACCCTGACAAGCCGATCAAGGGGAAGGTCGACCATATCGCATACGAGTCGGTCATCGTCAACAACGTGACGATGTACGAGGTCGACATTCTCCCTGATGAGCGCCCCGACTTCATGCGCTCGGGGATGAGTGCGAACATCAGCGTCATCGCGAAGAGCAAAGAGCATGTCCTGACGGTGCCCGACGAGGCGATCACGAGGGAAGGCGGCAAACACTATGTCACGGTCAGCCGGGGCTTGAAAAAGCAGGGCGAGCGCCGCGAGATCGAGATCGGCATCAGCGAAGACAAGAGCACGGAGATAGTCTCCGGGCTATCTCCCGAAGACAAGATCCTTGTCAAAGAGAAGCTGAAGGTCCTGCCGAAAAGCCAGAGCTCGGGCAAGAACCCCTTCATGCCGGAGCGCAGGAAAAAGAAAGATCAATAGGGTAACACCGCTTGGTCGGAGAATGTGCGATTCCGTCAGGCTGATGTGAAAATCAGAAATTCGAATATCGAAATCCGAAACGACGTGTAATTGTTTCGAGTTTGAGGTTTCGTATTTCGAATTTCGTGCTTCGGATTTCACATGATCGAACTCAAAGGTATCACCAAGACCTACCGCACCGGCAAGGTCGCCTTCCAGGCGCTCCACGGCATCGATCTGTCGATCGCCCAGGGCGAGTTCGTCGCGATCATGGGCGCGTCGGGATCGGGCAAGTCGACGCTGATGCACATCCTCGGATGCCTCGACCGGCCGGACGCCGGCTCGTACACGTTTTTCGGCCAGGACATCACCGTCCTGAGCGACGATCAGCTCGCCGTCCTCCGGAACCACGTCGCCGGGTTCGTCTTCCAGCAGTTCCACCTCCTGCCCCGCGTTTCCGCGCTCGAGAACGCGGAACTGCCGCTCATCTACGCGGGGAAACACCACCTCAAACAGCGGGCGAGGGAGAAGCTGGCCGATGTCGGCCTTGCCGCGAAGGCGCTGAACCGCCCGAACGAGATGTCAGGAGGAGAGCAGCAGCGTGTCGCCATCGCCCGGTCCCTCACCAACGACCCGATCGTCATATTCGCTGACGAGCCGACCGGGAACCTCGATACGAAGAGCCAGAACGAGATCCTTGCCGTTCTCGAACGGTTGAATGCCCAGGGGAAGACGGTCATCATGGTGACGCACGAAGACGACGTCGCGGCGCACGCAAAGCGGGTTATCCGGATGCGTGACGGCGCGATCGTCTCCGATACGGCGGCCGGGGGCGGCGCCGCAGCCGCGGGGGCGGCGGATACGCCCTACTCGCTGCGCGACTACCTGTCGCCGGGCCGCCGGCTTTTTGGCAGGGCCCATTTTCTCGACCACGTGAGGCAGGCGTTCCACGCGGTCCTGTCGCACAAGATGCGGTCGATCCTGTCGATGCTCGGTATCCTGATCGGGGTCGCGGCGGTGATCGCCATGGTCGCCCTGGGCGAGGGGGCCCGCGAAGCGATAGCGCAGGCGCTCTCGTCGATGGGGACCAACCTGCTGATGGTGCGTCCTGGCTCGATGCGGCTGCACGGCGTCGCGCTGGAGGCTGGCGCCGTGACCCGTTTCACCCTTGCGGACGCCGAGGCGATGGCGAAACTGGAGCATGTCTCCCGGGTCTCGCCGACGGTGCGCGGCCGCGGCCAGGCGGTGTACCAGAATAAGAACTGGAGCACCACCCTGCAGGGGGCCGGCGTCAATTACGCGCAGATGAAATCATCCGTCCCTGCGGTCGGCAGGTTCTTCACCGAGGATGACGTGCGCGGCCGCCACAAGGTGGCGGTGATCGGCAGGACGGTAGCTCGCGAACTCTTCGGCGACCAGAACCCGGTCGGAGAAACGGTCAAGATCAACCGGATCAATGTCGAGGTCATCGGCGTCCTCCCTGAGAAGGGGGCGACGGGCTGGTTCGACCAGGACGACATGGTCGTTATCCCCGTCACGACGGCGATGTACCGGCTGTTGGGGAAGGATTATGTCGATTCGATAGACGTCGAGGTTGAAGAACAGACCTTCATGGATTCGGTCGAAAAGTCGTTGCGGGACCTGATCGTCAAGCGCCAGCGCCTCGACCCGAAGGACGAAGACAAGTTCGAGATACGGAACATGGAGGACCTGCAGGAAACCCTTAAGAGCACGACGCGCACCATGGGGACGCTCCTCGGCTTTATTGCCGCGATATCGCTCCTGGTGGGCGGCATCGGGATCATGAACATCATGCTCGTCTCGGTCACCGAGCGGACCCGCGAGATAGGCCTGCGCAAGGCGATCGGCGCGCGCGCAAAAGACATCATGCACCAGTTCCTGATCGAGTCGGTGGTGATGACGATTACGGGCGGGGTGATCGGCATGGCGATCGGGGCCGCGGCGGCGGTCGCGCTGTCGAGGGTGGCGGGGTGGGCGACGCGGGTTTCGGCAGGATCGATCGTCATCGCGATCGGTTTCTCGGTGGCCGTCGGCCTGGTCTTCGGCCTCTGGCCGGCCAAGAAGGCGGCGAACCTCAATCCTATTGACGCGCTGAGGTATGAATAGTCACTGCTTGACGCAAGAAGCCGCTGTTTATTCAAGGGGAGACTTTGCGTTATGAGGATTATCGCAGGCGAGCTCAGAGGCAGGATACTCAAGACCGGCAAGGTCGAGGGGACTCGGCCGACCTCGGACATGGTTCGCGAATCTCTCTTCAACGTGATCGCGGGCGCGGTGCCCGGCGCGCGAGTTCTCGACCTGTTTGCCGGCTTCGGCGGGCTCGGCATCGAGGCGCTCAGCAGGGGCGCGGTCTCGGCCGTATTCGTCGAGAAGAACCGCCGCTGCGCCGATATCATCAGGGAGAACCTTGACGCGCTGGGGCTCGCCGGGCGCTCCCGGATCATGATGATCGACGCGTTCAGGGCGGTCGAAAAGCTCTCCCGTACCGGCGAGAAGTTCCATATCGTCTTTATCGACGCCCCGTATCATAAAAAGCCTGATGCGCACACGGTGTCGCCGAACCAAAATTTGTTGCATATCATAGACAATTCGGATATCCTTGAGGCGGGCGGGTTGGTAGTGATAGAGCGTTTCAAGAAAGACCGGTTCGAGTTTTTCGGCAGGAAGCTGTCGTTCCTGAAGGAAAAGGAGTACGGCGACACCTGCCTGGCGGTCTACCGGTTCGACAAACAGCCCGAATGATACGCGCATGGCGCAGGGCATTATTGCCAAAGAGGTCATCTGTATGAGAAAAGTGATCTATCCGGGCAGCTTCGACCCCGTTACGTTCGGGCATATCGATGTCGCGAAGCGGGCGGTCAGTATTTTCGGCAATTTGACACTTGCCATCGTGCTCAACCCCGAGAAACGGGGGCTCTTCACGCTGCAAGAGCGCGTCGATATGCTCAAACAGGCGACGAAAGGGATCAAGGGCATTTCTATCGATACGTTCGACGGGCTCCTCGTCAATTTTGTCCGCCAGAACAAAGCGAATGTGATCGTCAGGGGGCTGCGGGCTATATCCGATTTCGAGTACGAATTCCAGATGGCGCTGACGAACCGAAAGCTCGACGAGCGGATCGAGACGGTCTTTCTCATGTCGAGCGAACAGTATTCGTACCTGAGTTCGCGGGCCATCAAAGAGATCGCAACCCTCGGCGGCGACGTGGCGCGTTTTGTCCCGCCCTGCGTCGCCGCCCTGCTCCGCAGAAAGCTCTCCGCCGCGAACCGGTCCTGACGGGCGCGTCTCCGGCCGGTCGCCAAAAGGAAACCATAGTATGAAAATCGAGATCGACCGTATTCCTGACGGGGGTATGGATATCGAGGTTGACGAGCCGGTAGAGGAGTATGATATCGAGCCGGTCTTCAGCCGGTTTGTTTCGCCGGTCCATATTTCTGTTCATGCCGACTTCATTTCGGGCCAGCTGCTTGTCCGGGGGAGCATATCGATCGAAACGGCGGCTGACTGCTCCCGGTGCCTAAAAGAGATCCGGGAGCCGGTCGTGATCGACGACTATCTTTTCGACGGCCCCGCTTCCGAAGGGGAGACAATTGACTTGACAGGAAATATCAGGGAATATATTATCATCGCGCTTCCTATGAAGAGGCTTTGCACGACGGAGTGCAAGGGGCTCTGCCCCCATTGCGGAAAAGACCTAAATGTCTCTGCCTGCGACTGTTCCAGTAAGTGGGTCGACCCGCGCTTCGGAGGCTTGGATAAGCTCAAATTCGAATAGGCACCGGCAGGGGCAGCCGGTTGATACTGGTTACGCACGGCGGCGCCCTGCGGTATCCGACGGTAACCGGAACAAACGACAGTAACCAACGAGAGGTGTGTATGGGTATACCTAAACGAAGACATTCAAAGACGCGCGGCCGTACCAGACGCGCTCAGATAAAGCTGTACAAGCCTGACGCGGGAGCATGCTCTCATTGCGGCCAGCCCAAGGTGGCGCATCATGTCTGCGGCAACTGCGGTTATTACGGCGAAAAGCAGATCGTCGAGAAGAAAGCATAATACGCGTTGCGTAATGTCCGATGTCCAATGAGCCAGATCCCGGGACGGTTTCGTTACATGTCGGACGTTGGGAAATTGGTCATTGGTCATTTCCGGTTTATCCGGTTTAGAGGTGATCACTTTGAAGATAGCGTTAGATGCAATGGGAGGCGATTTCGCTCCCGCTGCGATCGTTGAAGGTGCCGTACAGTTTTTGCGTGAAGATAAGACCGGCACCTCTCTTATTCTGGTTGGCGACCGGTCGAAGATCGAAAAAGAGCTGGACCGGCTGGGCGCCGCCAGTCTCAATTTCACCATCCACCATGCCTCCGAAACGATCGAGATGGGGGAATCGCCCCTTTTCGGCCTACGCAAGAAGAAAGATTCGTCGATCAGCGTTGCCGCTCAGCTCGTCAAGGAGGGAAGCTCGAACGCCGTGGTCAGTGCGGGCAATACCGGCGCCGTCGTGATGGCGACGAAGCTGAAGCTCAGGTTCCTGGAAGGGGTGGAGCGTCCCGCGATCGCGACCATCCTGCCGAACAGGAAAGGGAAGACGGTGCTGCTCGACCTCGGCGCGAATACCGATTGCCGGCCGATGCAGCTCGTCCATTTCGCCCTCATGGGCAATATCATCGCCAGGGATATCCTTGGCCTCGAATCTCCCCGCGTGGGCCTCCTCAGCATCGGCGAGGAGGAATCGAAAGGCAACGACCTTACCCGCGAGGCGTTCAAGATGCTCGAAAAGGCGCCCATCAATTTCATCGGGAACGTGGAAGGCCGGGACGTCTATTCAGGGACTGCGGACGTGGTCGTCATGGACGGTTTCGTCGGCAACGTTGTCTTGAAGGTGAGCGAAAGCCTGTCGACCTTTTTGGTGGACATCATCAAAAAAGAGATCTACGCAAACCCGATACGCAAACTGGGAGGCCTCTTGCTGTCCGGCGCGTTCCGCGCGATCGGCAGGAAGGCCGACTACGCCGAGTACGGCGGCACGCCGCTGATCGGCGTGAACGGAACCTGCATCATCTGTCACGGCCGGTCCAACCCGAAGGCGATCAAGAACGCGCTCCGGGTCGCACGGGAGTTTGTCGATCATAACGTCGACAGGCACATCATCAACATCGTAAAGCAGTACAACAACGTGATCTTGGCCCAGGCGTCCAAATCGGTTCAGGTGAGCGTATGACGAAGCCTATACGTGTGAGGATTGCCGGCACCGGTTCGTATGTCCCTGACAAGGTGCTCTCGAACGCTGACCTCGAGCGGATGGTCGACACGTCGGACGAGTGGATCATGACGCGGACCGGCATCAAGGAGCGCCATTTAGCCGCCCCCGATCAGTCGACCAGCGATCTTGCCGTCGTCGCATCGCGGCGCGCGCTGGAATCAGCTAAGCTCGCCCCGCTCGATCTTGACCTTATCATCGTCGCGACGATCACTCCCGATATGCAGTTCCCGTCAACGTCGTGTCTCCTGCAGGAAAAGATCGGCGCGAAGAACGCTTTTTGCTTCGACATCGGCGCGGCCTGCTCCGGGTTCATCTACGGCGTCGAAGTGGCGAACATGTTCCTCAAGAGCGGCGCGTACAAGAACGCGCTCATCGTCGGCGCCGAGAAATTATCGTCTATCGTGGATTGGACCGACCGGAGCACCTGCATCCTGTTCGGCGACGGCGCGGGAGCGGCGGTCCTCGTCGCCGACAAGTCGGAGAGCGGCATCGTCACGACCTATCTTGCCAGCGACGGGTCTTCGGCGAACCTCCTTATGCTGCCGGCCGGCGGGTCGAAGATCCCCGCGACAGTCGATACGATCGCGAACAGGCTGCATTTCTTGAAGATGGAAGGCAGGGAGGTCTTCAAATGCGCCGTGACCGCTATGGAGCAGGCGACCGGAGAAGTGCTCAAGCGCGCCGGCCTCAAGACGGCCGATATCACATGGCTGATAACGCATCAGGCGAACATGCGGATCATCAGCGCGCTCGCGAAACGGCTAGAGCTCCCCGACGAGAAAGTGTATAAGAATGTCGACAGATACGGCAACATGTCGTCAGCTTCGACGGCGGTTGGGCTGGACGAGGTGATCAGGTCCGGCAAGCTGAAAAAAGGGGATATCATCCTGATGGTCGTTTTCGGAAGCGGGTTGACGTGGGGTTCATGCGTCATTAAGTGGTAATGGTCGGGCGGGTGCGGATGGCCGCCGGGCGTGAACTGAAAAAACCTAAGAAAAAGAGGGACGTATGCTTCTTAAAGAAAAGGTAGCTTTGATCACGGGCGGAGCGCAGGGGATCGGCAAGGCGATCAGCGCGAGGTTCGCCGCTGAAGGCGCTCATCTGGCGATATGCGATATCAACGAGGCTGCGGCGCAGGGTACGGCGGCGGAACTGGCTGCATCGAATGGAGTTAAAACGGCGGCGTACAAGGTCAATGTCGTCAATGAAAAAGAGGTCAATGACTGCGTTAACAAAATTATTGACAACTTCGGACGCATCGATATACTAGTCAACAATGCAGGCCTGACGCGCGACGGACTTTTGATCAGGATGAAGGAAGAAGACTGGGATCTCGTCCTGAACGTCAACCTGAAAGGCGCGTTCACCTTTACCAAGGCGGTCGCCAAGCCGATGATGAAGGCGCGCAGCGGCAGGATCGTCAACATCGCGTCGATCATCGGGTTGATCGGGAATATCGGTCAGGCGAATTACGCGGCGTCCAAGGCCGGGCTGATGGGGTTGACGAAGTCGGCCGCCCGAGAGCTTGCGTTGCGGAACGTCAACGTGAACGCGGTCGCTCCCGGGTTTATCGATACCCAGATGACGCACGTGATCCCGGAAGAGATCAAGAAGAAGATGCTCGAGAACATCCCGCTCGGGCGGATGGGGACGCCGGACGAGGTTGCCGATGCGGTCCTGTTCCTCGCAAGCGATCTCTCGCGGTACATAACCGGGCAGGTCATTACCATTGACGGCGGTATGGTAATGTGAAGGTATATACGGAAGACAGACGGAGAAGCTAACAAACGTAAGGGAGGATGCGATGTCAGTAAATGTTGAGCAGAAAGTGAAAGACCTGATCGTCGAACAGTTGGGAGTCAACGCCGATGAAGTGACGCGCGAAGCGTCGTTCATCGAAGACCTCGGCGCCGACTCTTTAGATACGGTTGAGCTGGTCATGGCGCTCGAAGAGGAGTTTCAGGCGGAGATCCCCGACGAAGAAGCCGAAAAGCTGAAGACCGTCGGTAACGCGATCGATTTCATTGAGAAGAAATTAGCCGCGAAGGCATAAGCGGCGCACGAATAAAACACGAATTTATTCTGGTCGCCATCAGTCTCTGCAAGTCAATGACGACCGATGATTCGTGTTTTATTTTGTATAGGGGCCACTATGAGCAAACACAGGGTAGTGCTGACCGGCGTCGGCGTGCTTTCTCCGGTCGGGAATACGAAGGAAGAGTTTTGGAAATCGCTGTGCGAAGGGCGGTCCGGCATCACTGCGAACACCGCGTTCGACGTAACCGGCTACCCGTCGCGCATTGCCGGCCAGGTGAAGAATTTCGACGTCTCGTCAATCAACAAGAAAGACCTCAGGCGGATGGACAAGTTCGTCCAGCTCGCGGTCGTCGCGACGGGACAGGCGATCAGGGACGCGGGCATCGACCTCGATAAAGAGGACCGTAACCGGATCGGCTGCATTATGGGGAGCGGGATCGGCGGGATACATACGATCGAAGAGCAGCATACCGTTCTCATGCAAAAAGGGGCCGACAGGCTTTCACCCTTCCTTATACCGATGCTTATCGTGAACATGGCTCCCGGCATGGTGTCGATCCAGTACGGGCTGAAGGGGCCGAACCTCGCGGTGGCGACCGCCTGCGCGACGGCGACGCACGCGATCGGCGAGGCGTTCCGCCATTTGCAAAACGGTGAAGCGGACGCGATCGCCTGCGGCGGCACCGAAAGCGCGCTGACTCCGCTCGGGGTCGGCGGTTTTTGCGCACTGCGGGCACTGTCGTTGCGAAACGACCAGCCCCAGCGGGCGAGCAGGCCGTTCGACAAGGAACGCGACGGGTTTGTGATAGCCGAAGGTGCGGGCATCGTTATCCTTGAGACGCTTGAGAACGCGAAGCGCCGCGGCGCGAATATTTACTGCGAGGTCGTCGGCTATTCCATGACCGGCGACGCGTACCACATGACCAGCCCGTCGCCGGACGGCGAGGGGGCGGCGCGGTGCATGGATATCGCGATCAGGGACGCCGGTCTGCGCCCCGACCAGATCAGCTATATCAACGCGCACGGGACCTCGACCGAATACAACGATAAGTTCGAGACGATGGCTATCAAGACGGTCTTCAAGGACTATGCGAAAAAGGTGCCGGTCAGCTCGACCAAGTCTATGACGGGACATCTCCTCGGCGCGGCCGGCGGCATCGAGTTTATCGCCTGCGCCCTGGCGATCCGCGACGGCATCATACCCCCGACGATCAACTACGAATACCCCGATCCGGCCTGCGACCTCGACTACGTGCCGAATACGGCGCGGCAGTGCCCGGTCGAGATCGCCATGTCGAACTCGCTCGGGTTCGGCGGACATAATACGTCAATCGTCGTCAAAAAGTTCAGAGGATAACCGGGAGGAGGATTCCATGGAATATTTCTTCAACGAACAGCAGAAATACATCAAGGAGATCGCCGCGAAGATCGCCAAAGAGAAGATCGCGCCGATCGCTATCGAATGCGACGAGAAGGAAGAGATGCCGTGGGAGATCGTGAAGCTCCTCGGCGAGTCTGACCTCTTTTCGGTGTATATCCCCGAGGCGTACGGCGGCTTGGGCGGCGGTTGTCTCGACCTGTGCATCGCCGTCGAGGAGCTGAGCAAGGCGTGCGGCGGTATCTCGCTGTCGCTGGCGGCAACGGCGCTGGGGACATACCCGATCCTGCTGTCGGGTAACGAAGAGCAGAAGAAAAAGTTCCTCCCCGACATCGCGCGCGGCAAAAGGCTTGCGGCGTTCTGTATCACGGAGGCGGGGGCGGGAAGCGACGCCGGCGGGATCAAGACCACCGCGCGCAAGGACGGTGATTATTACATTCTGAACGGCGTGAAGCAGTGGATCACCAACGGCGGCGAGGCCGAGGTGTACACCGTGATCGCCATGACCGACAAGACCAAGGGAGCCCGCGGCGCGAGCGCATTTATCGTCGAAAAGGGGACGCCGGGCCTGTCGTTCAGCCAGAAAGAGAAGAAGATGGGCATCCGCGCGTCGATGACGCGCGAGGTGATCTTCGAGGACGTGAAGATCCACAAGGACAACCTCCTCGGCAAAGAAGGCCGCGGCTTCATCGTCGCGATGGGGACATTCGACCATTCGCGTCCCGGCGTGGCGGCGCAGGCGCTCGGTATCGCGCAGGGCGCGATCGACGATTGCGTGGCATACGGGCGGGAACGCCATCAGTTCGACAAGCCGATCATTTCGTTCCAGGGGCTGCAGTTCATGCTGGCCGACATGGCGACGCAGGTTGAGGCGGCGCGCGCGCTGGTCTACGCGACGGCCCGCGCGGTCGATGGCGGCGCGCAGTCGTTCGCCAAGGAGTCGGCGATGGCGAAGCTGTTCGCGTCTGACGTCGCGATGCAGGTTACCGTTGATGCGGTCCAGTTCTTCGGCGGGTACGGTTATATGCGGGAGTATCCGGTCGAGAAGAGGATGCGCGATGCGAAGATCACGCAGATATACGAGGGAACAAACCAGATCCAGCGGAGCGTTATTGCCGCGCACCTGATCAAAGAGGGCGCCGCGCGCAAGGAAACGGCGAAGGTCTAACAGGCTTTTGAGGCCGCGCAGCAGAGCGCGGATGATGACGAGAGGATGACAATGAACATACTTGTATGCATCAAGCAGGTGCCCGAGACGACGGATGTCCGGATCAACCCCGAGACGAACACGCTGGTTCGCGACGGTGTCCAGAGCATCGTCAATCCCTTCGACATGTACGCGATCGAGGAGGGGATCAGGATCAGGGAAAAGCACGGCGGCAAGGTGACCGTCATTACGATGGGCCCGCCCCAGGCTGAGAACGCGCTCCGTGAGGCGGTGTCGCTCGGCTGCGACGAGGCGGTGCTCCTTACCGACAGGGCGTTCGCCGGGGCGGACACGTGGGCCACCAGCTACGCGCTCAGCATGGCGATCAGGAAGATCAAGGATTTCGACATTATTATCTGCGGCAAGCAGGCGATCGACGGCGATACGGCGCAGGTCGGCCCGGGAATATCGACGTTCCTCGACATCCCTCAGATCACCTACGTGAAGAAGATCGAAGATATCAAGCCGGGGTTTATCAGGGTTGAGCGGCTGACAGAAGAAGGCTTTACCGCGATAGAATCCTCGCTGCCGGTACTGCTGACGGTCGTTAAAGAGATCAACGAGCCGCGCCTGCCGTCCCTCAAAGGGAAGATGAAAGCGAAGAGCCTTCAGATCGCGAAGTGGACCGCCGTCGATATCGGCGCGAACCCGGAAAAGATCGGTTTGCCGGGGTCCCCGACTATCGTCAACAGGATCTTCACTCCGCCGAAGAAGGCGGGAGGCAGGATCATGAAGGGCGACGCGGTGCAGATCGTTACCGAGTTGGTTGGAGAACTTAGGGAAAAACACATAGTATAGGGGCGATTGAAGCCGTTGTTTGCGCGGCCCCGCATCGGAGAACGTCTATGCCACTGATGGTCAATGAGAAGTGTATCGGATGCAAACTGTGCGAGAAGGCGTGCCCGTTCGACGCGATACATGTCGTCGAAAAGCTCGCCGTCGTGGATCTTGATAAATGCACGCTCTGCGGCGCCTGTGTGCCGGCCTGTAAATTCGATGCGCTTAAGATCGACGTGAAGCGCAGGGGGGCGGCAAACAAGGACGACTTCAAGGGCGTCTGGGTGTTCGCGGAGCAGAAGAAGGGCAAAGTCCAGTCGGTCGCCTTTGAACTGCTCGGCGCAGGGCGCAAGCTTGCCGATGTGCGGAAAAGCGAGCTGTGCGCGGTCCTGCTCGGGAAGGACGTCACAGGGGAGACTGCCAGGCTTTTCCACAAGGGCGCCGACAAGGTGTATGTCGTTGACCGTCCCGAGCTCGAGAACTTCCTGGACGAGCCGTACGCGAAGATACTGGATAAGCTGGTGAAGAAGTACAAGCCGGAGATACTCCTCGCCGGCGCTTCGACGATCGGCAGGGCGCTTATCCCGCGCGTTGCGATCCTTTCGAATACCGGCCTGACCGCCGATTGCACCGGGCTCGATATAGACCCGGCGACCGGCAATTTGTTGCAGACGCGCCCGGCGTTCGGCGGCAACATCATGGCGACGATCCTGACGGACCTGCACCGCCCCCAGATGGCGACGGTGCGACACAAGGTAATGAAGGAACTGGCGCCGGATACCAGCAGGACCGGTCAGGTCATCGACGTCACAGACATTGATGCCGCCGACCTGTCGTCGCGCACGAAAATAGCGAACATCGTCGACGAGCTTGAAAAGACAGTCAACCTGACCGAGGCGGACGTCATCGTTTCCGGCGGCAGGGGGCTCAGGGCGCCGGAGAATTTCAAGATGCTCGAGGAGCTGGCGCTTGTCGTCGGCGGCGCCGTGGGCGCGTCGCGCGCGGCCGTCGATTCCGGCTGGATGCCGTATTCGCACCAGGTCGGCCAGACGGGGAAGACCGTCTGCCCGAAGGTCTATATCGCGTGCGGTATTTCGGGCGCTATCCAGCACCTAGTCGGCATGCAGTCGTCAGACGTGATCATCGCGATCAACAAAGACCCCGATGCGCCGATATTCAGCGTGGCGAACTACGGGATCGTCGGCGACGTGTTCGAAGTGGTCCCGCAGCTGACGACGAAACTGAAAGAAGTCCTGAAAAAGTAGCCGCGGTAGAAGGCTTGTCCGCGGTTTTGAATCGCTTCGCAGGAATGGTGGAATTGGCAGACACACTAGCTTGAGGGGCTAGCAGCCGCAAGGCTATGGGGGTTCAAATCCCCCTTCCTGCATGTACTATCCGAACGCAATAAACGGCCGTATGCGGCGTTGCCCTCCCTTGACGTTCCCTGCGGCGTATTTCAAATACGCCTCGGGAAGTCTTCGGTCGGGCGCCTTGCCTACGGCCGTTTTTTGCGTTCTGGCTTAGTTGGAGTTCTGATCATTCTTTCTTAACGGTTATTGCTCGCTGGTTGGGCGTCTTAGTTCTATATTATCAGCAATCAGTGCAACCCTGCTGTCCGCAGATACTCACCTTTCTGATATTTTATTGACGGTGGGTGATGAACATGGTATCTGTTATCACGTTTCTCACGCAAGGAGTGAAGGCGTAACGATGGCCAGTGACGCGGAAAAGTTGGAAGTGATCAGCGGGTATTACCGCCTTCTTGACGAAGAGGCGCGGCGGCGGCTTGAGCGGCTGAAGCAGTCCGACGGGTTGGCCCGCCATTTTTCCCCCCTCGGATACGCGCAGGTCCTCGACAGCATCTACGATATCCACATTAAGCACGAAGCGGACCGAGTCCGGAAATGCGCCGAATATGAAAAGTTGATCGCGCAGATCAATTTGGACGCGCAGCGTGAATGCGTCGAGGAGATCCGGCGGTTCGTCAGCGATCACATCTGCAACAGGAAGAACGGACCGGGCCTATGACGAACTGTTGTGAAGAATGCCGGCTCTTCTGGGCCTGCGAGGAGAAATGGTACCGCGGCGAGCGTCACGAAGAGGATGTCTGCTGCGAGCTCTGCCACAAGTTTTATGTCTGCAACCCCGATGAGAAGCGCAATCCGATCGAGCGGGGGAGCCGCAGCCCTACCGGCTGAGCGACCTGAGCGTTACCAACAGCTCTCCTGATATGTTCCTGATCGATGTCGCATCTTTCCTGACGATCTTCATGACAAGCCGTTCGAGCTTGCTGCGCTCGTCCGGCTGGAGCTCTTTTGCGGTGAAGACGATCACCGGCGTGTCCGCGAGCGCCGCGCGCGTCTTCAGGCCGGCGAGGAACGCATAGCCGTCCGATTCCGGCGTCTGTATCTCCAGAAGGACCATCTGGGGCTTGTAGCGGTCGAGAAGTTCCAGCCCCGTCGCGCCGTTCGGCGCTATGAGCACCCGCAGCCCTTCATGTGAAAGCTCTTCCGAGATCTTTTCGCAGATCGTCTCGTCGTCGTCGACGATCAGAACGCGCTTTGACTGGGGGATGTATTTCGTCAGTGTCTTCAGGAGGACGTCTCGGCGTACCGGTTTCTGCAGGTATTCGCTGAACCCGGACCTGGTGCTCAGCTCTTTCTTGTCGACGATGCTGATGATGATGACCGGTATGTTCTTTGTGCGCGGGTCGGCCTGCAGCTCGCCGATGATGTCCCAGCCGGACTTTTTCGGCAGGAGGATATCGATGGTGATGATGTCGGGCAGCAGCGCTTTTGCCTGCGCGAGCCCCTCGTAGCCGTTGTGTGCCTGCACGAGCTGGAACCCTTCGTTTTTTAGGAGTTTCTCCATCATGGTTAGGAACTCCTGGTTGTCGTCGATAGCGAGCACTGTTGTCCTGAAACCCTGTGCCGAGAGTGAAGCCCTCCTGAGAGAGTCTTCCGCCTCGGCGGCCTCTTCGGGCGGTATGTCGATCGGAAAAACGAGAGTGAACACCGATCCGGCCCCCGGCGTGCTCTCCACCGTAATGTCGCCGCCGATGATGCGGGCGAATTTCTTAGATATCGAAAGGCCGAGCCCGCTGCCGCCAAAGCGGCGTGTTATCGAGCCGTCGGCCTGCATGAAATTCTCGAAGATCACCGTGCGGTCTTTCGGGGCGATCCCGATACCGGTATCCTCGACCGAAATGGCGGCGCAGTCGACCGATCCTCGGCCTTCTTTTTGCATCGTTGACTTTCGCGCTGTTACGGCGATCCGCCCGGAGCTGGTGAACTTCACCGAGTTGCCGAGCAGGTTGATCAGTATCTGCCGGACTTTGTCCTGGTCCGAGTAGACCTTATGCAGGTCCTCCGCGACATTGCACGTCACGGTCAGATCCTTTTCTTCGGCGCTTTGCCTGATCATGGCGGCGGCCATCTCGACCGTTTCGTGCAGGTCGAACGGCGCCACGAAAAGCTGCATCTTGCCGGCTTCGATCTTCGAGAGATCGAGGATGTCGTTGATCAGCTTGAGCAGTTGCTCCGCGCTGATCAGCACGTTTCGGAGATTGTTCTGCTGCTCTTCCCGTAGGGATCCTGATCCGTGCTTGAGGACGAGCTTCGTGAACCCGATAATGGCGTTCAGCGGCGTTTTGAGCTCGTGGCTCATGTTCGCGAGGAACTCGCTCTTGAGGCGGGAGGCGTTCTGCAGCTCCACGTTCAAGGCGTTGAGCTTTCCCGTCTTTGCCTGCAGCTCTTCAAGGGCGGTGTGGAGCTCGCTGTTGGCGCGGCTCAGTTTTCGGTTGCCCTGTTCCAGCTCGGCGTTCTTGTCGCGGATCTCCTGCGTCGCCGTCTTGATCTCGCTCGCCATGCGGTTGAAGGCCTCTCCCAGCTGGCCGATCTCGTCGCGGGCGGTGATGGCGACGCGCTCATCGAGATCACCCCGGGCGATGCGCTCCGACGCATTGGTCAGAGAGATGATCGGCTTGGTGATGACCGTCGATATCAGGATGCCGATCCCGAGCGCCGCGAGGAAGCCGACGACGGTGAAGACCATGAAAGAGACGGTGCTGGTGCGGGCGATAAGGTATCCGTCGCGCGCTGCTTCGCTCATCTTCGTGTTCATCATGTCCTTGATGTTCTCGAGGGCTTCGACAAGCCTGAGAGTGTTGAAGCTCAGGTCCGTCTGGACCGTCTTGTACAGCCTGTGCTGGTTGAAGAGGGTTTCGAGCAGGAGATCCGACTCCCGGTGCACCGTCGCGAGAGGGGCGAGGTCGCTTGCGATCTCGGTGATCCCTGAGAGCTCATCGATGCGGCGCGCGATACCGTTCTTGAACGCCTCTGCAATGGTAATGTAGTCGTTCTCGGAGAGGAAACCGGACAGGAAATTGTTGATCGCCGCCCGCTCGGAGAGGCTCAGGATGCTGATGTCGATCATCTTGCCGGTGACGATGCCGTGGGCACCGGGGTTGGACGCTTTCAGGGCGTCTATCCTGTATTTGAGCTTTTCTATCGTCCTGGTCCAGATGATCGCGTTTTCGTCGAGCTGGAGCTTCGCCTTGTTCCGCTGGCTGAAGATCAGGTTCGACCGTTTCTGGAGCTTGTCGAGTTTGTCGTACAGCTCCGTTATGTTGTTGATGAGCCCTTCGGCGGCGAGCCCTGTCCGGCGGAGGAGCGTGAAGTTTTGTTTGAGGCTTTCCTCCGATTTCGCGAGCCAGTATTTCGCCTGGTCCCTGCTTCCCCGGCGGTATTCCTCGAGCGCCATGATCCTCGTCAGGTTGTCTATGCTGATCTGCATCGCTGCGTTGGCGGCGATCCATGTCTTTGTCGTCGCGTACCGCAGGCTCCTGTTGACGCGGCTGATGCTCCAGACGCCGAGGGCGCTCGATAGGAGAATAATGAACGCAATGACGAAAAAACCGCCGGTGAGCTTGTTGAATATTTTCATAACTCTATTGTAAATCGTTCACTGCGGTAAGTCAATTATATGTATAATAGGGAACCTATGATTCTGGCACTGCGTCAAAACAGACGAAGGGAGGCTTTATGAAAACAACGCTTTATATGGCGATGTTGTTGTTTGTATTGGGTCTCACGAACTGGGACGCGCAAGCGGGCGATGATATGTTTCCCGGGGGCGGGTCTGTGCAAATAGGAAACGGCGGATATGTTGGATTGGGAAATCCTCCTCCGCAGAATAGGAGCCAGGGTGCGAACAATAACAATTGGACGTACCGGCCAACACGCTGTCAGACGCCTGACAATTCCGGTCCGAACAGGTATCAGGAAGAATATATACCCCGCCGTAGCAACAGCTATCGGAGAGGACCGGAGACGTACCGGTCCGATGCCCCGGCAAACCGGTTTGGCAATTCCACAGGAAGGCGTTGGCGTTGATCGTTTCGCCGTGTGCGGCCGGACGGCGGCATGAGAGTTACGCGGCGGTCATACATAAAAAACCCCCCGTTCTGCGTACGCAGAACGGGGGGTGTTTTTTTCGTGTTGAACTTAGATCTTAATGACGTTCTGAGCCTGCTTGCCCTTATCGCTCTGAACGATCTCGAATTCAACCTTCTGGCCTTCGCCGAGCGTCTTGAACCCGCTGCCCTGAATGGCTGAATGATGAACGAAGACATCTTCGCCTTCGTCCGGCTTAATGAAACCAAAACCCTTTTTGTCATTAAACCATTTTACTGTCCCCTTAACCATGAAATACTCCTTTCATACAGTTTCGCTCCTGAAACAAAAAAACCATAAGAGCTGGAGCACTCTCTTATGGTTCCACCACTCTTTCAGTACATCTTTTTGTGCCGAACAAACAACATAATGCAATACCAATAAAACGTGAACGTGACTGCAGAAGCAACTCCGTAATTCGCGTTTGATATTATATTCTGCGGATGGGGGTGTCAAGCGATTTTTGGAAATTTATGCTCTATAGCGGGGTAGGCAGGTGTGATTCTTTCGGTGCGTTACGGATTTCTGCGGCTCGGCCGTCTGAGGGAACGTCGGCGCTCAGAAATTCTCGCAGAGCGAAGACCCCGCCGGCGTGACGAGCCGGCATGAAAAGCATTACGAAAACGCCCTGTTGTAGTAAAATGCACGATATGAAAAAGACGCTTGTGACGGCCCCGGCGGGGCGGGGCAAGACGACGCTGTGCATCGAGCGGTATGTCGAACGGCTGGCCGCGCGGCAGTCGGGGCTCGACAACGATTCGTACTTTATCCTCCCCACCAGGGAGCATGCGGACCGGGTCATCGACCTGATCCTCTCCGCGCTCCATTCCGCGGGACTGAGGAAGGGGCGCGACGCCTGCGCCGGGTTGTTCAACCCGAACGTGATGACGATCAACGATTTCGTCCAGATGCACGCGGGGGCTTCGGAGGACGCGGTCGTTACCGATATCCTGCGGACCTACTGTCTCGAGCAGATCTGCGCAGGCGATATCGAGCTCGGCTATTATCAGGACGCGCGCCGCCTTGCCGGCTTCCCCGGTGTGCTGTCGGATTTCATCAAAGAGATGAAATCGTCGTACGTCGAGTTCGGCGATTTCGCGAAGGCCGCGGCCCGGGTGTCGCGCCGCGATCATCCCGCGCTGCGGTCAAAGCTCGACGATCTTTGCGCGATATTCGCGCGCTATCAGGCGATCTCCGGCGGGCGGCGGGACGCGGAGAGCAGCATTTTCGATTTCATCAGGCGCTCCGGCGACGCGTCTCTCCCGGGGAAGCGGTTCGGGCTTATCATCTTCGACGGGTTCTACCACTTTACGGGCGCCCAGCTGCAGTTCATCAGGCATGTCGCGCAGCGGTCCGACGAGACGCTGATCACCCTCACGATGGACGAGGAGCGGAAAGACGACCTTTTCGCTTACGTCGACAAGACGAGGCGTGACCTGACGGGGCCCGGGTTCGATTTCGCCGTCGTCGGCGCCTCTTCGCTGCGAAGCCGGAAGAACATGCGGCCGCAGGGCAGCGACGCCATCTCATACATAGAGAGATTCCTTTTCACGGGGAAAACGGCCGCAGAGATACCGGCCGCAGCCTATCCGGAAGATATCAGGGTCAGGATCTTCGAGGCGACGGGTCCTTCCGGCGAGCTGGAGATGATCGCGCGCGAGATACTGCGGCTGACGGGCGACCCGGGTGCGATCGGGAAGAAAGAGGTGCGGTTCACCGATTTCTGCGTGATTTATCGGAGCCTCAGCGGCGTCGAGGACGTGATCAGGCCCGTCTTCGCGAAGTTCGGGATACCGGTCGAGGTGCACGAACGGCGCAAGCTCAATAACGATCCTTTCGTAAAAGCGGTCGTTCACCTCCTGCGGTTCTTTGGCGCCGACGGGACGTGCGACGATCTCATCGAGGCGCTGAAGTCGGCTTATTTCGACTTTGGCGCCCGCGGCGGCGCTGAGCTTGCCGGCGAGCTCAGGAGGCGGGGCGTCCGCACGAGGGACGAGGCGTGCGCGCTCTGCGACGACAGGGATCTCGCCGGGGAGGCGCGTGAAATACTCAGCGGCCTGCGGCGGTTCGACGAGGCGATGCGCGCCTGCGGCGGGTTCGACGCTATGAAGCGGTGCCTGTCGGCTTTTCTTTCGGAGCGGCAGGCGCAGGCGGTTCCCGTGGATGGCTGGGACGACCCCGCATTCCCGGTAAGGCGCGAGGATCTTATCGCCCGGAAGGAGTTCTCGAAGATCGTCGACCGGATCGCCTCGTACGACGCCCACGGCGCGCCGTGCCCCGAACATTTTTACCGGCTTGTCCTCGAGGGGGTGGAGGCCGCGCTCTATTCCGTGGGCGACGCCAACCGCAATAAGGTGCAGGTCTACGACATCGCCACGGCGATCCAGAAAGAGTACCGCGCCGTTTTCGTCGCAGGGCTCATGGAGAAGGAGTTCCCGAAGCAGATCATCGAGGACGCCGTTTTGCGCGACGGCGAGCGAAGGATCCTGAACGGCCTCGGAGCGGAGGCGTTCGAGCCGCGCCTCGACCGGGTGCCCGGCGAGAAATTCCTCTTTTATATGGCGCTCACGCGGGCCTCGCGCCTCCTGTACCTGAGCTACCCGAAGTTCACCATAGACGGAGATGTGTCGCTGCCGTCGTTTTTCGTCCGGGAGGTCGAGCGGCTGTTCAGGTCCGGAGACCTGACGGCGATGACGGTGCGGAAAGATGTCACCGATATCGTGCCCGCGGCGGAAGAAGCGGTCACGATACGGGACGCGAGCGCGGCGGTGACCTTTGCGCTGTCGCAAAAAAACCCGCCGGCGGCCGCGGCCCGTGCGTCGATGCGGCCGGACGGGTACCTGACGTTTGTCGAAGGGAAGGCGTTGTGCGTTTCGCTGTTCGACGCCCTCTCCCGCATGCCTTGCGCGAGATATTTTCCGCCCGAGCTCGGGGCGGGCGACCCGTACCCGTTGACGGTGCAATCTGCGGCTGCCCGCGGTTTCTATCAGGCGGCGGCGGCCGGCGAGTTCAGCTCGTCCTCGCTTTCGACGTTCGCGGTCTGCCCGTATAAATATTTCTGCCGGTATGCGCTCGATATCCAGGAAGAGGAGTTCGGTTTCGACGGGCGGCAGGTCGGCAAGCTCATGCACAGCGCCCTGGAAAGGTTCTACCGCAAGCTGGATCGGCGCCGGATCATTGATGCCTACGGCGACACGCCCGAGGGGGCGGAGACGGCGCGGCGCGCCCTGATCGCGGAGATGGAAGAGGCCATCAGGGAAAAAGGGCCCGAGTATTTCAGGGGCGAGAAGGCATCCGAGATACGGCTCGCCCGGGAATATGTCGCCGGCAGGCTGGCGTTGTACATAGACAAGGAGCGCCGGTTCGAGAGGGAACGGGCCGGGCTCGAGCCGCGCTTCTTCGAGCGGAATTTCCATATCTGCGACCGGGGCGTGAAGCTGAAGGGGTTCATCGACCGTATCGACGTCAGGGATGACGGCTCAGGGCTGGCGGCGCTGGTTATCGACTATAAGTCGGGCAGCAAGACCTTCGACGGGAAGTCGGTCGAGGACGGCGTCGATCTGCAGCTCCCGATCTATGTGATGGCGGTCCGGGGCGGCGCCGCGGAACTTTCAGAGATCGCCGGCGCGAAGGCGATGGGAGGCGAGATCTATAACATCAAGACGTTCGAGCGGGGCGGGATGTACGCGCAGGAGTTCGCCCCGTTTTTCGGCAGCAAGAAAGGCGGCCTCTTCGAGGAGTATATGGAACAGGCGCGCGCGCACATCGCCAGGTTCGTCCTCGATATCGCCTGCGGCCTGATCCGTCCCAACCCGTATCCGGGCGCGTGCGGTTTCTGCATCTACAACGGGCTCTGCCGGTATAACGCGACCTGGCAGAAGAAGGAGACATGGGAGCATCACCGGCAGGCGGCGGCCGCGCTGCTCGCCCCCAGGGAGAAGAAGCGATGAGCGATCTGTATACGGCCAGCCATGAACGGTCGGACAGGCAGAACGGGATCATCTCATGCCCGGACCTATCGAAGGACATCTGCGTGACGGCGTCGGCGGGGTCGGGGAAAACCACGGTGATGGTCGATCGGCTCCTTTACATGCTCGAGCGAGATCCGTCCCTCACGTTCGGCAATATCCTGGTGATCACGTTCGGCGAAAAGGCGGCGAATACGCTCAAAGAGCGGACGCGCGCCGAGCTCGAGCGCCGGGCTCTCGCGGCGAAAGGGAAGAGACGGAAGCGATACGAATCGCTCCTCGCCGGCCTGCAGAACTCGTATATCGGGACGATCCACTCGTTCGCTGCGCGCATCCTCCGAGAGAACCCGCTCGAGGCCGGCGTCGAGCCCGGTTTCGGCGTCGTCACCGAAGGGATCGATTCTCTTTTGCAGGACAGGGCGATCGAGAGGGTTTTCGATCGGGCGGCCGGGGATGACGCGCTGGTCAGGTTCCTCGTCGAATACCGGGACAGCGCCCCGGGGCAGGCGCTGAAGGGCGCCTATGCGAAGGCGCGTTCGTTCGAGATCGATATAGGGTCGATCTCGGTCCCCGACATGAGCGCCGGCTGTGACGCCGTCCTCGCGAAGTTCCTGGCGAAGGCGCGCGAGCTGGCCGCGCTCGGCCCGGGCGACGGCAAAAGCTCGAGGGTCGCGGACACCTGCGAGAAAGCCCGCGAACTGTGCGGCATCCTCGAGGCGGCGGCCACGGGGGCGCTGGACGAGCGGCTCGTCGAGAGGATCCTGGGCTGTTTCGGCAACGGCGGCATCCACGGAGGGGTGAAGAGCCCGTGGAAAGAGGCCGTCAAAGAGCTGAAAGAGGGCAAGGACGGCGGCATCGTCTACGAGGCGGTCGCCGCATTGTACGAGCAGATCACCTACCCGTACAAGGCCGCGTTCGTCAGGCTCCTGAAAGAGTTCGCGAGGGAATACGAAGAGGAGAAGCGGCGCGAGCGGGTCCTCGATTTCGACGACCTGCTCTATTACCTGGCCGGCCTGCTGAAGGAAGACACCGATCCGAAAAAGGCGGCGGCCGCCGGCTACCGCGCCGCCTTCAGGCACGTCATGGTCGACGAGTTCCAGGATACGAGCAGGATCCAGATCGATATCGTGCGGGGCTGCGCCCGCGACGGGCAGCTCTTCATCGTCGGCGACGAGAAGCAGTCGATCTACCGTTTCCGCAACGCCGACCTGGGATCGTTCAGGGAAATGGTCGCCGCGTTCGATGAGAACAGCTACGGCAGGGGCAAGGCGCAGTCGTTCGAGCTGCACGAAAATTTCCGTTCGCGCGCGCACCTGGTCCGGTTCGCCGACTTTGCGTTCGCGGACATCATGGGCGGCCTGTACAAGAAGGTTGCGCCGATGGCGGCGTATCCCGACGAAAAGAGCTGCGTCCCCCGTATAGAGATCATTGGCGTCGCCGGCAAGCCGGGCGGAGAGGGAGACCCGGGAGAGGATGTCCTTTCCGGAGATCCCAACACGCAGGCGGGTCCCGCTCCGCTTTTCGGCCGGGAAGCCGAGGCCGATCAGCTCGCGCGTCGGATCAGGCGTCTTGTCGAGGGCGCCGAGGTCAAGGTCAAGGAGAACGCCGGCGACGGGCGGTATACGCTCAGGCCTGCGGGGTATAAAGACATTGCGATACTTTTCAAGGCGATGAGCGATTCGTATCTCTACGAGAATGCGCTCGCCGCCGCCGGGATCCCGTATTTCGTGGTGAAGGGGGGCGATTTCTACGGCCGGGCTGAAGTGCGCGACTGCCTCAATTTTCTTAAGTCGCTGGACGATCGGTCAGACGACCTTTCGCTGGCGGGACTGCTGAAATCGCCGTTCGCCGGCGTGTCCGACGACACCGTGTTCTGCCTGAGGGATCCCGTGCGCCGGGCGGCTTTCAAAAAAGAGGGACGCCGCCTGCCGTCGCTCTACGACGAGCTGGGGCGGTGTGCCGGCGGGTCGGCCGACGGCCTGCTCGAGCAGATCCCTGAAGACGAAAAGGCGCGGCTGACCCGTTTCCTGGAGGCGCACCGCATCGCGCTGGCGATGAAGGACTCCCATCCCGTTTCGGCGATACTGGAACGCGCGGTTGCCGAGAGCGGGTTCGACATCAAGCTCTTGAGCGTGAATGACGGCAAGCGGAAATACGCGAACGTCCGCAAGCTGGTTGAGAAGGCGCGCGAGTTCGAGCGCAACCAGTTCTTCACGATGGGCGAGTTCATCCGCTATATCGAGAAGCTTCGCGACGAGGAGGTCCGCGAGAGCGACGCCCAGGTCGAGCTCGAGCGCGGCGATAACAGCGTCCGGCTCTGCACCGTACACCGTGCGAAGGGGCTGGAGTTCCCCGTGGTCGTCTTTGCCGACCTCGGCAGGGAGTTCAACGACCAGAACGACAGTTTCGTCCTTTTCGGAAGGCAGGGCGGGAGCGGCGGCGGTGAGTGCGAGATCGGTTTCAAGTACCGCAGCAGGATCGACGGAGAGATGAAGCGGGACCGGACCTATGCGCTGTGCGCCGAACGGGACGGGGCCGAAGAGAAAGAAGAGCTGCAGCGGCTTTTCTACGTCGGCGTGACGCGAGCGATGGACCATCTGATCCTGTCCGGCGTCACGGGGAAGTGGGCGGACGATCCGGGGAAGCTGGCCGCGCGCCCCTACGCGGAGCTGAACAGCTTTATGAAATGGGCGGTCAAGTTGAAACATCTCTACGACGGGCGGTCGCAGGAGGGGGCGGCGTTCGGCTTCTCGTTCGACTGGTGGAGCGGCGCCGGAGAAAACGCGCCGATCGCAGACGAAACCGTGCGGCTGGGGGTCTCTGATCCCGCCGGCGTGCTTGCCGCGCAGTACTGCGGGAAGACGGGGGAGTATCAGTCGCTTATGGCCCGGGCGGACGCGAAGCGGCAGGCGATCGTTTCCCGGATCGACGATATCGCGGCGAGAGAACATGTGCGGGACATGCGTTTCGCCGTGACGCCGCTCTTGGAATACCGGGAGTGCCCGCGTCGCTATTTCAGGAGCGTGGAGCTGAGGGACCCCGGCATCTTTTATCAGCCGAAGGAGCGAGAGGAGGATCTCGGCGGCGGCGACGAGGCTGTCCGGCTTCGCCGAAACGAGCTGGGAGATCTTTTTCACCTGATGATGGAGCGTTTCGATTTCGCCTCTTCCGACCGCGTCCGCGAGGTCGAGAGGCTGGCCGGACGGTTCGCGGCGAATGTTTCGCAGGCCGACCGGGATGAGATCTCTGAAATGCTTCGCCGTTTCGCCGCGTCGCCGCTTTTTGACGAGATAGCCGCGAGCGCGCGTGTGGGGACGCTTTACCGCGAAACCGATTTTGTTATTCGCGAAGGGGGAAGGGTCCTGCGGGGGACGATCGACCTCCTGTTCAAAACCCCGCAAGGCTGGACGATCCTCGACTATAAGACGAACAGGGTCGATGAGGCCGGCGCGGAAGCCAAGGCGAGGTATTACGACCTCCAGCTTCTCGTCTACGCTTCCGCGGTAAAGAAGATCGCCGGCGAGACGCCGGCTCGCCTGCTCCTCTATTTCGCCGCGCCCGGCGTCGTCAAAGAGGTGGCGGTCACCCCCGCGGTCCTGGCGAAGGCCGAAGCGGCCGTTGCCGATATGCAGACCGCGATCGCCGCCGGCCTTTTCCCCGGCTGCGGCAGGGGAGAGTGTCCGGTATGTTCGGATGCGGTTCAGCAGATCGTTCTATAAACGGGGCAAGCGGGGCGTGTCCGTGTCAGCATCGCGGGATTTTCCCCAGCGAGGAAAATCCCGCTCAGCGACAAGGCTCGCACGTCCCGCCTGTGGCGGGACACCGTGCCCGCTCGCATTGTCAATGTGCTGACACGGACACGCCCCGCTTGCCCCTTAGGGAACGCACGCAGATGATTGACAGTCGCGTGGTCGGGTGTTATATTCGTCCGCAAGCACAAGGGGATAGGGCATGATGCGTAAATTATTATTGCTGTTCGTCATATGCTGCTCGCTCAGCCAATGCGGGTGCGAATCGCTCTACTACAGCCTTGCCATGGACAAACCGGTCTATGGCAAAGACGATAAGGATAAATTCGACCGCGATGCGCCGGATATGGTGGACAGGGTGAACAAATACCGTTGAACGGCCGGGCCGCCGGGAATCGGTTTATCGGTGAACCAGGGGAGATCATGAGATATATGCTCATCATGCTGATCTGCGCGGCGCTGTTCGTATGCGAAGGGTGCCAGGCGTTAAAGGATCGGATGAATTATGACAACGCCACCCCGTCGAACGCAGAAGCCTGGACTTTTTAGCCGCGCTGATTGGATTGAGCATGACAGGTACATTCCGGCTTCGTTTATCGATCACCGCCGCGCTGATATTTTCCGTGGCGAGCCCGCTGTGCGCGGCTCAGGACGAGCGAGTTGAGCAGGTCGTCAGGGACGCTCAGGCGGCGTACGAGAAAGTTTCCGATTACACGGCGACGATCCTGCGGACAGAGCGGATCGGCCGCATAGTGCGGAAAGAAGAAGAGATATTCTTGAAGTTCCGGAAGCCGGGCTCCGTCTACATGAAGTGGATGACCAGCCCCAATCCGGGATTGTTGAACGCGGGGGCAGAGGTGATATACCCCTCGACGCCGTCGTCCGGCAAGATGATCGCGCATCTCGGGGGTCTCATCAATCTGATCACGCCGACGGTGACCGTCCTCCCGACCGACCGTATGGCGATGGAGAACAACCGCCACCCGGTGACCCATACCGGCATCGGGTTCGTCCTGAAGCTGTTCACCGAGCAGCGAAAGAAGGCGCTGTCTGAGCGGGAGTTCTCCGAGCGGTACCACGGCATCGTTGAGATCATGGGGCGGCAGGCGCACAAGATCGAGTGCGTCTTGCCTGGCAAAGAAAAGGGTTTTTACTGTTATCGGACGATGGTCTGTTTCGATGCGGAAACCCGGCTGCCGGTAAGGATCGTAACGTACGACTGGAACGACGAGCTTCTCGAGCAGTATTCGTTCCGGGACATACGGCTGAACCCCGGCCTGCCGGACGCCGATTTCGACCCCGGGAACAAGTCCTACGAGTTCTAAAGTTATTGACAGATCCGGAACGTTGCGCTATAATACAGATAGGAAATCAAGAGAGAGGCCGTTATGAGCGAAATGTCTTTCAGCGGTATAGAGAAGAGGAAGTTCGTACGGGTGCCGTTCTCATTCATCATAAAGTACAAGCCGGTGGAGAAGCGGCCGCAGGGGCCGTCGTTCTTCACGACGACCTACAGCAAGAACATCAGCACCGGCGGCCTGCTGTTCCCGGCGAACTGCAGCATACCGATCGGGACAGAGCTTGATATCGAGCTGAACATATCGGCCGTGCCTGCGATGATCGCGAGAGAAGGCATGACGAAATTCAAGTCGGTCGTTGTGACCGGCCGCGTCGTGCGGAGCGAAGAGGTCATCAAGGGCGAGCTGTATAACATCGGGATCGCGATCGACCGGATCGACGACAAGGAAAAATCGGCGCTCGAGCAGTTCGTCGACTTCTTCCTGCGCCGCGAGCGGTTGCGGAACAAGTTCAAGTTCGGCTCGGGCGGCGGGATGTACATCGGCCCCGAGCGCAGGAAGTTCGCCCGCATCCCGTACACCTTTATCGTCAAATACACGCCGATGGACGAAGAGAAGAAAGAGAACGACCATCCGCGCTACTGCATCAACACCAACATCAGCGCCTGCGGCATCATCCTGGAAACCCACGAAAAGTTCAACGTCGGCGACCTGGTTAATATCGAGCTCGTTATCCCGTCGGATAAGGAGGCGATCCCGATCAAGATCGTCGGCCGCGTCGTCAGGGCTGAGGAGCTGGTCCAGAACGAGCTGTACGACACCGGCATCGCTTTCGACCGGATCGAAAAGAAGGACCAGGCGGCGATCCTGAATTTCCTCAACTGCCTGCATTTCCGCAAAGAGTAGGCCGGTCGCGCGGAACGGGACGCGCCGCGAAAGGGGGAATGCGATGAAGGTCCTCCTGTCATTTCTGTCAGTCATCCAGCTTGTGTGCTTTCTAGCGCCCCTTTACGCCCGGGATAAAGATGTTCCTCGAAAAACGCCGTTCCCGTTCAATATCGTTGAAGGCGCCGCGCAGGTCACGACGTCGCTGGCCATCCTCCCGTTCGAGATAGCGTATAACGCCGCGCCCGCGGCGCTCAGGTACGAGCGCAACCAGCAGTATACGCAGGAGGACCTTGACTGGAAGCGGCGCGAATATGCCCAGCTCAACTGGTACGACGACATCCGCCGTGGCTACACCCAGAACCACGAGTGGAAGGAAGCCGACGAGGAGCTGTATCTCATGCGCCGGCGCTAGAGAATGTTTGAGCGCTTATCTGGACCGTCTGGAGTAGCGTTAAGCCGTCAAAAGATCATATCTCTCATGAAACGCCCGTTTGTCCCTATCGCGCTCTCTTTTGCCGCCGGGATCGTCTCCGCGGCATCGTTCTGCGGCCTGCCGCTCATCGCGTGTTACCTGCTCGCCGCCGCGGCGCTCATCCTGATCCTGTTCCGTTCCCGGTATGTTTCTTATGCGGGGCTCGCGCTCCTCGTCTTTTCCGCCGGGTGCGCCGCGACGCTTTACCATGCGCAACGGTACGAGAGGGTGCGGGCCGAAGCGGACGCGCTGGTAACGCGCTTCGCGGCGGAACGGGGAGCCGTCGTGATGGGGACCGTCCGGTCGACGCCGGAGATCCGCGCCGCTTCCGGCGGGAAGGCCGGCGCATTAGTCCAGCGGTTGCTCCTGGATAAGGCGGCCCTGGCCGTTGACGGTGTGGATCATTCGCTGAGCGGTACGGTCAGCGTCACGGTGGGAAATGCGTCGCGATCGCCGTGCGTCGCCGCAGGGGATCGCATCGAGGCGGAAGGCTCGCTGAAGCGGCTCGACGACGGAGACCAGCCGCTGTCGGTGAAACAGTATCTGGTGACGCGATCGGTCTGCTGCCGGCTCTATGTCGACGGCGAAGCGAAGATCCGCGTTTCCGGGACCGAAGGCGCGTCGACGGTTGCCGGCCTGGCGGGCGCTCTCAGGCGCCGCATGGCCGCGGCGCTGACCGCCGGCGTCGCCGATCGGGATATCGCTCAGCTGATGGCCGGGATGATCCTCGGCGAGCGCGGTCTCATGAACGAGGATATCCAGGACGCGTTCAGAAAGACCAACACCCTTCACATCCTCGCGATATCGGGCCAGCAGGTGACGCTGATATCGCTGATCATCGTCGGGTTCTTTATGGCGTGCATGGCGCCGCGGCGTGTTGCGGCGGCGGTGTCAATCCCCGCGATCGCCCTCTACGCGGCCGTGGTCGGGGGCGATCCGTCGGTGGTCCGCGCGGCGCTGATGGTTGCCGTCGTTATGGGCGGATGGCTGATCGGGCGCGAGGGCGACGTTGTCAACTCGCTGTCATTCGCCGCACTGGTCATGCTCGCCATACAGCCGTTCGATCTTTTCAATATCGGTTTTCAGCTGTCGTTCGTTACCGTGCTGGGGATGGTCCTCCTGACGCCGGCCGCGGAAGCGTTGTTCTTCCGGTGCATGCGCTGCGGCGATGAGGAGAAGTCGCATACGTTTGTGCGGACGGCGGCGAAGGCCGCCGCGGTCTCGACCTCGGCGTGGCTCAGCTCGGCGCCGCTGATCATGTACTATTTCGGCCTCTTCTCGCCGATCAGCGTCGTCGCGAACCTGTTCACCGGCGCCATTGTCGGGTTCGTGATCGTCCCGCTCGGGTTCGTCTCTGCGGTCCTGGGGCTGGCAACGCTATGGGGCGCATCGGCGTTCAACGCGGTGAACGGTTTTTTCGTGGAGGCGCTGGTCCGAGGGAATATGCTATTATCACGTCTGCCGTTCGCGTCGGTGACGGTCGCCGCCGCGACGGCGTTCGACGTGTGCATGCAGTACGCGGTGCTGGCCGCGTTCGCCCAATGGGGCCCGATGAAAAAATTCGTCTTTACGAAAAAGAAGCTCCTGTACGTTCTCTTCGCCGGCGCGGTCTATGTCTGGATGCGGTTCTTCGGGACATTCAGCGGGCTGGAGATCGCCTTTTGCGACGTCGGGCAGGGGGACGCGGCGGGTATCACATTCCCGAACGGGAAGCGGATGGTGATCGATGCCGGCCCGGTCGCGCCGCAGGGAGGCCTGCGCGGCGGTATCCGTCTCTGGTGCGATAGGGGGAACGGGAAGATCGACGTCCTGCTGCTCTCCCACCAGCACGCCGACCATATCGGCGCCGCGCCGGCCCTTCTTGACCGGTTCGAGGTCGGCCGCGTGATCGCCAACGGGAGCGCCCATCCGTCCGCGGTGGCGCTCGAGATACTCAAGAAGATCGACCGGAAAAAGATAGCGTACGGGGAGGCGCGAACGGGCGATACGATCGATCTCGACCCGGACGTGTCGGTCCGCGTCCTTTCGCCTCCTGCGGCTCCGAAAGAGGGGGATGACGAGAACGACGCCTCGATAGTGCTCTTGATACAATATCGCGGCGTCTCGGTGCTATTTTGCGGTGACGCAGGGATCGCTGCGCAGCGCGATCTCGTCGAGCGGGGCGCCGACATGCGCGCGCAGGTCATGAAGGTGCCGCACCACGGCGCGAAAAGCGGTTTCTACGAGCCGTTCATCGCGCTCGTCTCGCCAGAGGCGGCGGTCGTGTCCGTCGGCAGGAATAATCCGTTCAAGCACCCGGCGCGCCAGGTCGTCGACTACTACGCGTCTCACGGCGCGAAGGTTTACCGGACCGACCGGAACGGCACCGTCACGGTCAGGATCGGCAGCGGCGGCTATAAGATCCTGACGGCGAAGCGGGGCGGCTGAATAGCTTTCTATACCCCTAACAGTTTTTCCGCTATCGTCTTCCTGATGAGTTTCCGAACGCCCTGCATCACCACTTCCGTGAATGCCTTCTTCCAGTGCTCGTTGTCGGTGAACTCGATCGAGAATGTCCCGACGGCGTTGATCGCGTCGATGATCGTGCTGCGGTTCTCTCCCGCGAGGGGCTGGCCCTCGTAACCGTCGGCGGAGGCGATATTGACGTTCTTGAAATCGGCCTTTGTGTATTGCTCTGTCACGCCGAACTTCGCATGCAGGTCCGTCTTGATGTCGGCCGTTCCCGCATTGATAGTAAGCGAGGCGAGGTCCGGGTCTTCATGCATCGCGAGCAGGTGGGGCCACAGGTAGGCGAGGTCTGCGTTCCTGAGCGCGAACGCGAAGTCCAGCTGATAGCCGCCGCGCGGCAGCAACCGCCCGGCGCCGTCGATCGAAAAGAATGAGTCCGGGCGCTCGGCGAACCGCCCGGTCGCCTTGAACGACGATGCCCGAGGGCATCGGGTCATGTCGGGCGTCAGGCTGGTGATGGTGATGTCGATATCGTCGACCGGCGGGGGAGTCGACAGCCGTCCTCGCGGCCCGAATTCGACGGAGAGGTCGGACATGTTCAGCTCGTCGCAGATGACGAGCGGCTCCGGCCGGGTGACGCGGTAGGCGACGTCGTATCCCGCGTTCGACGCCGTCATGACGAGATCGTCGGTTGTGCGGATGACCTTTTTCGCGTTCGCCGCGGGAATGACCTGCGCAACGGCCATCACGGCGTTCTCGATATGCGGCAATAACGCGCGCGCGATCCCGTCACGGTCGGGCGCGTTGATCATGACGTGGCCGAGAGAGATCTCCCGGATCCTGATCTTGCGCGACAGCAGCGGGATCGCCCGGAAATGTATCATGAGGGTTTTCGCCGCGATGAGGTTGACGCTCTGGTCGCGCGGGTCGGCGAGCGAGAAGTCGGTGACCGTGATCATCCGGTTCAGGAGATCGACCGATATTTTACCCGCCGACGTCCGCAGGCCGAGCGCCTGCGGGGCGTAGGTATTGTACCCGTTGCAGAGCATTGGCCCCGCAACGAAGTGCAGCGCCGCGAAGACGAGCAGGATAGCGATCAACGATTTGTAGCGCATGATGATGCCTTACTATACATGTTGCCGGGCTGGCGTGAAGTGTCCCCGCAAACGTGCTGACGGTGACACTCCACGCCAGCCCGTAAGCTAAGTTATTTCTCCCGCCAGACGATCTTCTTTTCCGGTTCTTCCGGTTCCGGCTCAGGTTCCGGTTGTTGGGGCGTCTCCGGCGGCTTCTCTTCCTTCTTCCTGTTGATCCAGAGCGAGTATGCTTCGCTGATGAAAAATGCCATCGGCAATCCCGCCGCAAGCCCGAGGACCGCCCCGCCCATCACCATCGTGTTGGTGAACCCGAGATAGGTGATCACGGGAAGCGACGTAAACCACCGCGAGAACTCGATCGTCTGATCGCTGCCGGTGAGGACATAGATGCCGATGTTGTTGATGAGTTCGGAATAATGATAGTTGCTGGCATACACCGAGATCCCGAAGAACAGGACCGTACAGACAATATTCGCCCTGACGATGGCGAACACGAAGACGATGGCCCCAAAGAGGGGAGAGAGGAGCGGTAAGCACCCCGCCAGCGTTCCGATGAGCGTGCCGAGAAATAGGGTGTACGGTTTCAAGGACTTTTTCTTGTCTTCGTCAGTTTTGAGTATGGAGACCGACATGGTGAATTCATTATAACACTCTTTATGCTATTGGGGTATCATTCGGGATTTAAAACGCAACAACTTATTGTTCTGACGTTACTTAACCCACTAAAATTATCATTTACTTTTTTCCCTCCCTATGATAGCATCTTCAAAAGCCTGTACAAGGCGTGCCGACTCACCGACGGCCGGCTTTGTTCACGGCGGGGGCGCGTGGCCCCTCACAACACCATACGGAAAGGATAGGTGGATCATGCTGGAGAAAACGCAGAAGGAAACGATCATCGGGACATATCATTTGCATGGTAAAGACACCGGTTCGTCGGATGTGCAGATCGCGCTCCTGACGGAACGGATCAATCAGCTCACCAAGCATCTCGCGATCCATCGCAAGGACCACAGCTCGCGCAGAGGGCTGCTCAAGCTGGTCGGTTCTCGCCGTCGTCTGCTCGATTACCTGAGCACAAACGACCAGAAGCGCTACCAGGATCTGATCAAGAAGCTGAACATCAGGAAGTAACCGTCGATAGAAAACTGTTTTTTATCGGCGTTGCTTTCTACAACAACCGGCCATAGACCACGGACTGGGTGCGACAGCGGCTTTGCCTCCTGTTGTCCCTTGTCGATGGCCTATGGTCTCAAGCGTTCGGAGGAGTTAGATGAGTTCGTGTGTTGAATTGGAAGTTGCCGGAAGGCTGATGAAGATCGAGTCGGGAAAGATGGCGAAGCAGGCGGACGGTTCCGTCACCGTGCAGTACGGGGACACGATCGTTCTCTCCGCGGTCGTTTCGCCCGAGACAGTCAAGGAAGGGACCGATTTCTTCCCGCTGACCGTCGATTACCGGGAGAAGCAGTCGGCGGCGGGGCGGTTCCCCGGAGGCTATATCAAGCGCGAGGGCAGGCCGACCGAGAAGGAGATCCTGACGGCGCGTTTGACAGACAGGCCGCTGCGGCCGCTGTTCCCGGCGGGTTACTTCAATGAAGTGCAGATCATGGTCTCCGTGCTGTCAGCGGACGAGACCAACGATCCCGACGTCCTGTCGATTATCGCCGCGAGCGCTTCGGTCGTGGTGTCGGACATACCGTTCCCGCATCCGGTGGGTGCGGTGCGCGTCGGCTACATCGACGGCAAGTTCGTCATCAACCCCAGCCACGCCGAGCTTGCGACGAGCGAGCTCGACCTGGTTGTCGCGGGGACCGCGCAGGCGGTGATGATGGTCGAGGGGAGTGCCAAGGAGCTGTCCGAAGAGACGATGCTGGAAGCGGTCCTCGCCGGGCACGAGGTGATCAAGACGATCGTGAAGGCGCAGGAAGAGCTGCGGAAGAAGTGCGGCAAGGAGAAGCGCCAGGCGACGCTCTACACCGTCGACAAGGATATCCACGCGCAGTTAAAGAAGAACGCCTCCGCGGAGATCCTCAATGTCCTCAAGGTGAAGGAAAAGCACAAGCGGCAGGACGCGCTCGCGGAGCTGTGCAAGGCGCACACCGCGAAGCTGAAAGAGCAGAACCCGGAACTCGCCGAGAACGTCGTCCATTACGCGTTCGGCGAGCTGGAATGCGAGCTGACGCGCGACCTGATCCTGAACGAAGGTCATCGCGCCGACGGCAGAGGGCCGACGGATATCCGCCAGATCACCTGCGAGGTCGGGCTCCTTCCCAGGACGCACGGCTCGGCGCTCTTTACGCGCGGCGAGACGCAGGCGCTGGCGATCACGACGCTCGGGACGGTCGACGACGCCCAGCGCGCGGACGGCCTGATGGGCGAGTTCTCCAAGAGCTTCATGCTGCATTACAACTTCCCGCCGTTCAGCGTCGGCGAGGCGCGCCCGATCAGGGGCCCGGGGCGCCGCGAGATCGGCCACGGCTATCTCGCCGAACGGTCGCTCGCCGGCGTGATGCCGAACGGGGAGCAGTTCCCGTACACGGTGAAGATCACGTCCGACGTCCTCGAGAGCAACGGCTCGTCGTCGATGGCGACGGTGTGCGGCGGCTGCCTCTCGCTGATGGACGCGGGCGTGCCGATCAAGGCGCCGGTTGCGGGCATCGCGATGGGGTTGGTCAAGGGTGAGAATAAGACGGTCATCCTGTCAGACATCCTGGGCTCCGAGGACGCGGCCGGCGACATGGACTTCAAGGTCGCGGGCACGGCGAAAGGGATCACCGGGTTCCAGATGGATATCAAGATCGAAGGGATCGACGGCAAGATCATGAAGGACGCGCTGGCGCAGGCGAAGATCGGGCGCATGCACATACTCGGCAAGATGACCGAGGTCATGAACACGCCGCGCGGGGCGATATCGACCTACGCGCCGCAGATCGTGACCATCCAGATCGACACCGAGAAGATCGGCATGGTGATCGGGCCGGGCGGCAAGATGATCAAGCAGATCGTTGCCGAGAGCGGCGCCGAGATCAACATCGACGACGACGGCAAGGTGTCGATCGCCGCGACCAAGAAAGAGCAGAGCGACAAGGCGATCGAGATGATCCAGCGGATCACCGCCGAGGTCGAGGTCGGCAAGATCTACAAGGGGATCGTGAAGAACTGCGTCGATTTTGGCGCGTTCGTCGAGGTCCTGCCCGGCAAGGAAGGCCTGGTGCACATCTCCAAGCTGGCGCACCGGCGCGTGAAGACCGTCGACGAGATCTGCAAGGTCGGCGACGAGATGATGGTCAAGGTGACCGAGATAGACGACCGCGGCAGGATCAACCTGAGCAGGAAAGCGGCGCTCGAAGAGCTCGGCATAGAAGAATAATCAAGGGTCAGGCGGTGTGGGCTGCGGAGCGGATGATCCGCCCCGCGTGCCCTCGCCGCAGAGATCCGTGGCCTGTCGTTGTATGGCGATAAAGGTTACACAGGATAAATCGGGAAGCAGGAGCTACATTTGGGGGACGGTATTTTTCGTCCTCGCGGCTTTTGTGGCGCTCTCGCTGCTTTCCTACGACGTGCGCGACATCGCGTTCAATACCACGTCGCCCAATCTCCCCGTCAAGAATTATACCGGGCTGATCGGCTCTCAGCTCGCGTTCGCGTTCTATTTCATGTTCGGCCTCGGGTCGCTCGTCGTCCCGCTGCTCCTCCTGGTCCTCGCGTATAAATCGTTCCGCGCGCCGGTCCACCCAGGAAAGCCGGTCGTCAGTATCGCGATCATGCTGGCCATCGTATCGTGTTTTCTCGGCATGCGCGACATCGCGCTGCTCCATCCGCTGACCTCGCAGCTCAACATCGTCGGCGCAGGCGGGCTCTTCGGCTACCGGATCTCGAAGGCGGTCCTGGTGAAGTATATCGGCGAGGAAGGGTCGCTGATCGTGCTGATACCCGTCTTTATCCTCGCGCTGGCACTCTTTTTCGATTTCAAATTCGCCGACCTTGCCGCATTCGTCAAGTCGGTCTTCTCGTGGATCATGAGCTTCGGCGACCGGATCCAGCGCAAGACGGTGGTCGAGCAGCGCAAGATCGATCTCCAGCGCGAGATGGGTGTGCGCCCCGCGCCGGCGATGCGCGAGTTTAAGGGGATAGACCCTTTCGAGCCGAAGCCGCGGGCGCGTTCCGAGCAGAAGCTGGCGGTCGACACGACGCAGGAGCCGCCGCCTCCGCCGGTCAAAAAGAATATCGTGTTCAATATTCCGGACAAGATATTGAAGGAATTCAAGCCGAAGAGCCCCGCACCGAAGAAGGAAACCGCCGCGGCGAAAGACGGCGCCGTCCCCGCGCAGCAGAAGGAGAGCATGTTCGGCGAATATCAGCTGCCGCCGCTCGATCTGCTGGAGCACGCACCGGGGGTCGACACCGAAGGCCTCAAGGACGACCTGGAGCGCAACTCGGTGATACTCGAGGGGACGCTGAAGGATTTCGGCATCGACGCGCAGGTGGTCGAGGTGCAGCGCGGGCCGGTGATCACGACGTATGAAGTACAGCCGGCGCCCGGCGTGAGGGTCAACAGGATCACCGCGCTTGCGGACGATATCGCGCTGGCGATGAAGGCTGCCAGCATCCGCATCGTCGCGCCGATCCCGGGCAAGGCGTCTGTCGGGATCGAGGTCCCCAACACCAAGGGGGCGATGGTCAGCCTCAAGGAGCTTCTGCTGAGCCCCGGGTTCAAGAGCTCGCGCGCCAAGCTGCCGATGCTGTTCGGCAAGGACGTGCAGGGCCAGACGATCATCGCCGACATGACCGAGATGCCGCACCTCCTGATCGCCGGGACGACCGGGTCTGGCAAGACCGTCTGCATGAACACGATCATCCTGAGCATCCTTTTCACCATGACGCCAGACGAGGCGAAGCTCCTGCTGGTCGACCCCAAAAAGGTCGAGCTGCTTGCGTACAAGAACCTGCCGCACCTCGTCTGCCCCGTCGTGACCGACCCGAAGCGCGCTACCAGCGCGCTCAACTGGGCGGTCAAGGAGATGGAAAAACGGTACGCCATGTTCGCGTATGTCGGCGTCAGGAACATCGTCGGCTTCAACACGCGGCCCGACCGCGAGGTGCTGCGCGTCGGCGAGAACGGCGAGGCGGTGCCGAAGACGCTGCCGTATATCATGGTGATCATCGACGAGCTGAACGACCTGATGATGGTCGCGCCGGACGACATAGAGAACGCGATCACGCGCCTCGCCCAGCTGTCGCGCGCCGTAGGCATCCACGTGATCCTGGCGACGCAGCGGCCGTCGGTCAACGTCATCACCGGCGTGATCAAGGCGAATTTCCCGGCGCGTATCGCCTTCCAGGTCGCCTCGAAAGTGGATTCCCGCACGATCCTCGACGCGAACGGCGCGGACAAGCTTCTCGGCAAGGGGGACATGCTTTTCCTTCCGCCCGGGTCGGCCAAACTGATCAGGGCGCAGGGCGCGTATGTGACCGACAAGGAGATCAACCGGGTGATCGAATTCATCGAGAAACAGGGGAAGGCCGAGTTCGACGATACCGTCCTGCAGACGTCGCCGAAGGCCGGCGCGGCGGGAGGAGGCGGCGGGGACGACGATATCGACGACGACCTGTACGAACAGGCTGTCCAGGTTGTTCTGCAGACGCAGCAGGCGTCCGCGTCGGTTCTCCAGCGGAAACTGCGGGTCGGTTACGCGCGCGCGGCGCGCCTGATCGATATCATGGAAGAGCAGGGGGTGGTCGGGCCGCACAAGGGAAGCAAGGGGCGCGACATCCTGGTCAAGGCAGGCGGCGGCGGGCAGTCCGTCGAACCCGAGGAGGAAGCGGTCGAGGAGCAGAAAGAAGTCAGGTAATCCAATAGCAACACAAGCAAACAGGTGACACTACCATGGACACATTGAACGAACTGCTGAAGAGTGCGCGTGAAGCGAAAGGCGTCACGGTCGCGGACGTATCCGATAAGACCAAGCTCCGCGTGAGGATCATCGAGGCTCTGGAAGCCGGCGATTTCAAGAGCATCGGCGCCCCCGCCTACCTGAAAGGCTTCGTCAAGATCTATACCGATTACCTGGGGCTGGACACCGCGCTTGTCATCGCGCAGTTCAAGGAGCTGTTCGAGGAGCCGAAGAATTCTCTGATGGGGCTCAACGACAAGGGCGGCAGGAAACAGGAGGTCTCCGGCCCGGGCGTGCAGGTCAACCCGCAGATCGTCGTTCTCGTTATCGGGCTGCTGCTGGCGCTTGGCATCGTTGCCGGCGCGGTTTTCGGGGTGGTCAAGCTGGTTCACATTATCAAGGAGCGCGGCGCGCACCGCAAGGCGGCGGTCTCTCTCGGGGGGCGCGCCTCCCCGAACAAAAGCCCGGTGAAGGTCCGTCCTGATTCGCCGACGATCGCGGCCGACATAAAGCTTCCGGCGGGCAAGCGCGCCAAGATGCCGGCCCAGTACGGGCTGGCGACGGTCGCGGAGAGCATCGTCGTCGAAGAGGACCTGACGCTGACTGCCGATGTCAAAGACAACGTCTGGATGCGTGTGAAGGCCGACGACCAGCTTGTTTTCGAAGATACGCTGAAGAGCGGCGACAAGGAGTCATGGAAGGCGAAAAAAGGCTTCTCCCTAAAGTTGGGTAACGCAGGAGGCGTGACGCTGCTCTTGAACAACATCCCGGTCAAGGACATCGGCAAGTCCGGAGAGGTGAAGACGCTCGAGATCGGGCAGGAAGACCTCAAACGCCTGAAAAAGCAGTGACGTTCCGCCGTCCCTTCTTACCGGCGCGGGGCGCCCGGCGCACATCCCGTGCCTCGCGCTCTGATCGTTTCCGGCTTATGTGAACAGGAATATGCTTTCTTTCTCTCTTATCAGCCTCGGATGCACGAAGAACCTTGTCGACAGCGAAGTGATGATCGGTCTGCTGTCGCAGGCCGGGATGCGGATGACGCCCGACCCGACCGATGCGGAGATCGTGATCGTCAATACCTGCGGTTTTTTGGAAAGCGCGCGCCTGGAGGCGAAGCAGACCGTCGGGAGCGTCGGCCGTTACAAAAGGAGCGGTAAGCTCCGGGCGCTTATCGTCACGGGGTGCGCGCCGAAATTCTACCGCGAGGAGCTCGCGCGCGGGGGAAAAGGGGACGGACCCGGGGAGTTCGCCGATGCCGACGCGTTCGTCGGCCCGGGCGATATCCTCGAGATCGGTTCGGTCGTCCGCGCGGTCCTCGATAAGAAGAGCGGCGCGGCCCCGGTCGTCTCGATCACGGCCGAGCCCGTATTTATGTACGATCATGCGACGCCGCGCGCCCTATCGACGGCGCGGCATTCCGCGTACGTCAAGATCGCCGAAGGGTGCTCGAACGGGTGCGCTTATTGCCTGATCCCGTCGATACGCGGGGCGTTCAGGAGCAGGCGGCTTGAGTCGGTGGTCAAAGAGGCCCGGCGCCTTGCCGACAGCGGCGTGGCCGAGATCAACCTGATCGCCCAGGACACGACGCGCTACGGCGAGGACCTCTACGGTAAACGGTCGCTGGCGCGGCTGCTCGAGAAGCTCGCGGAGATACGCGGGCTGCAGTGGATCCGGGTACTCTACGCGCACCCGGCCCATATAGGCGCGGACCTGATCGCCGCGCTGAAAGGGATACCGAAGCTCTGCCGGTATGTCGATATGCCGATACAGCACATCGACGACGGCATCCTGTCGGCGATGCGGCGGAAAGCGACCCGGCGCGACATCGAAAAATTGATTGACCGGCTCAGGTGCGAGATCCCCGGCGTCGCGCTGAGGACGTCGGTGATCGTCGGCCTTCCCGGCGAAACGGAAAAGGCGTTCGAGTCGCTCCTCGATTTCGTGACGCGGTCGCGTTTCGACCGCCTCGGGGCGTTCGCCTATTCGCGCGAGGTGGGGACGGACGCCCACGGGATGAAGGGCCAAGTGAGCATGGCCGCGAAAAAAGCGAGGCTCGCGCAGGTCATGTCGGCCCAGCAGGCGATATCCGCGGAGATTAACCGCGCGATTGTCGGCGAGGTGCGGGACGTGATAATCGACACCGAAATGAAAGAAGGCCTGTACCGCGGTCGAACCTTTGCCGACGCCCCCGACGTCGACAATACCGTGATCGTCCGCGGCGCCCGGCTTCGCCCCGGCAGCATCGTCACGGTGGACATAACCAAGGCGTACATATACGATATCGAGGGGACCGTGCGGCGCGCGGCGCCGAAAAAGAAGGGCTGTAAATGAACCTGCCGAACAAGCTGACAACGATGCGCGTGATACTCGCCTTCTTTTTCATGGCGGCGCTCCTGATCGATTTCCCTCTTTCGAAGACGCTCGCCCTCTTTTTCTTCAGCCTGGCGAGCTTTACCGACATGTACGACGGCGTCCTGGCGCGCAAGATGAAGCTTGAGAGCGATTACGGCAAGCTGCTCGACCCGGTCGCCGACAAGATCCTGGTGTCGATCGCGTTCGTGTCGTTCGTCCAGATCGCGCCGGTACAACTCGCGGCATGGCTGGTCATCGTCATCGTCTGCCGCGAATTCGTCGTGACCGGCCTGCGCATGCTGGCGCTTTCCAAAGGACAGGTGCTGTCGGCGGATAAGTGGGGGAAAAGCAAGACGATCCTGCAGATCGCAGTGATCACGCTCATCCTGATCCTGCTCACGATCCGCGAGTTCCTTTCGCTCTACTCGAGCACGTGGGGCGTCGTCGGTCCGCTGATCGATGCGAGGATCGCGCAGGGGGCGTTCTGGCTGACGTGCGGCGTCGCCGCCCTGACGGCCTATTCCGGCTTCGTCTATCTGTCCGACAACCGCCACCTGTATATGAGATCGGCATAAGGAGGCTGCGAGATGAACAAAGCGAGGGAGAAGGTCATCATCCTCCTGTCGAGCTTCTTTTATATCGGCTATTGCCCGGTCGCGTCGGGGACGGCGGGGACGCTGGCCGCCTTCGCGATCTTCTTCCTGATACGCAACCACGTCATCGCTCACGCCGTCGTTATGCTGTCGATGATCGTGCTCGGGGTATGCGTCAGCACCGAGGCCGAGCACATCTACAAGGAAAAGGACTCCCACAAGATCGTCATCGACGAGGTCGCGGGATATTTCGTGACGATGTTCCTGATCGCGAATCCCACGCTCTGGATGATGGTGATCGGGTTCTTCCTCAACCGGATCTTCGATATCCTCAAGCCCTATCCGATCAGGAGGATAGAACAGCTGCACGGGGGGCTGGGGATCATGCTCGACGACGTCGTCGCCGGCGTCTACTCCAACATCTGCCTGCGGCTGATCATAATACTGTTGACAGTGCGATAAAAAAAAAGAATAATAGCGGGGTTTGTTTTCCGGACTTCACGCGCAAAGGATCCTCTTATGAAACGTTTTAATCTGGCGGCGATAACGGTATGTATCCTCCTGGCGACGAGCGGGTTCGCTCTCGCGAAGGACTGGCTGTGGACCCCCGAATCGGGCCAGTGGATCAGCGAAAAGGATATCGAGAAACGGTCGGCGCGGCTTCAGTACGAGAAGGCGCGGGAAAAAGAGGATATGGGGGACACCAAGGGAGCCGTCAGGGAGTATCTGCGCCTTGTCAGGCAGTATCCCGCTTCGGTCTACGCACCCGACGCCCAGTATATGGTCGGCATCCTTAAGGAAGGCGACGGCGACTTTTACGGCGCGTTCAAGGAATACGCGAAAGTCATAGACAACTATCCGTCCTACAAGCGGTTTATCGAGATCGTCGAGCGCGAGTACCGCATCGGAAACCTCTACCTCGCCGGCGAAAAAGCGTCGATCGCGGGGATGAAGATACTTCCCGGCAAGGACAAGGCGATCGAGGTGTTCGAGCACATCGTTCGGAGCGCGCCGTTCAGCTCGTACGCGCCGCGCGCGCAGTTCAACGTCGGCGAGGCGTACCGCAGCATCAAGCGCTATTCGGAAGCGATCCCCGAATACCAGAAGGTCGTCAATAACTACCCCGAGAGCGAGCTCGTCGTCGAGGCATCGTACCAGGCCTGCATGTGCGGGTACCTGCGCTCGAGCGAGGCGCCCTACGACCAGACCGCGACGAACATCGCCGTCGGCTCGATGAAGGATTTTCTCGCAAAATACCCGAGGAGCCGCAAGGCGCCCGATGTTCGGGCGAAGCTCACGTCGCTGGTCGAGCGCAGGGCCTCCAAGTCCTACGATATCGCGAAGTTCTACGACAAGGAAGGCAGCGACGAGGCGGCGATCATCTATTATCAGGACGTGATCAACGAGAACCCCGGCACGCAGATGGCGATCGCCGCCGAGAAGCGGATCGACGAGCTGATCATTAAGCCGACCAGCAAGAAGTATGACGACACGCCGAAGAAGCCGTTCCTGTCCAATCTGAAGATGCCGTCGATCCCGATACCGTTCATGAAGAAGAAAGCCGTCGAGACGCCTTCGGAACAGCCGCTTGAGGCGGTTCAGCCGGCCGCGCAGCAGGCTCCCAAGAAGAAGATCTGGGAGTTCTGGAAGAAGCCGGCCGTTGAGAAGAAGGTCGCCGAAGAGCCGGCGGCAGCCCCGCTGAAGGAGAAGGCCGCTCCGGGCGCGAAAAAGAATTTCTGGGAAGTCTGGAAGAAAGACGAGAAGAAGCCGGCGAAGGATGCCGGCGGAAAATTCGATGAGGGCTCTTCGCTTACGATGAAGGGTGCTCCGAAGGCCGATGAGCCGAAAGCGACGGCGGATGAAGGTGCGCCGCTCGAGGACGTGAAGAAGGTCGCTGATTCGAAGATCAAACAGGATATTGACAAAGAATTGGCGGAAGAGCCTCAGGCGGTAAACGCAGGCGAGCTGAAACACCCTGCATTTGTCTCTCCGGCTGCCAAACCGACTAAAGAGGTTGATTTGGCGGGAAAACAGGAGAGCAGACCCGCAGAGCAGGCCGCCCCCGCCGCGCCTGCGGAAACCGAGAAACCTGCCGTCGAGCAGGTGGGGCGTCCGTCAGATGAGACGCCGTCCGAAATCCCCAAAGAGCTCGACGTGGTACAGATCGTCGATTTGAAGCTGGTCGAGACGAACAATGGATGCAAGCTTGTTTTCATAACGAACAAGCCGGCGCAGTACGCCGCATACGAGCTGAAGAACCCGACGCGGCTCATGATCGCCATGAAGTCGCCGGTCTACTCACGCCTCGATGACCGTATCGATATCGGCAAGGCGGGTTTCAAGTCTGTCCGCAGCCATTACCGGAATAGGGAAGAGACAGAGAGCGGCTGGCAGGTGAACGCCTTCGTGATCGATTTTGAAGGCCACGCGCGGTTTCAGGTGACCGATGAAGATAACGCGATCATCGTTCAGTTGCAATAACAGAGGGGTCTTTTGGTGAAAAAGCTGGTTCTGGCGTTTTGTCTGATCGCATGTATCGGCACCCTCACCGGATGCGGATACCAGGTCGGCTCGATAAAGGTCGGTGATACGGATAAGCGGAAGCTGCATGTCCCCGTTTTCAAGAACACGACAGGAAAATACGGGATCGAGGGGCAGGCGACGGCGGCGGTGATCGACCGGCTTATGGTTGACGGAGGGTATCAGATCGTCGGCGCGAAAGACGCCGATTACATCCTCGAAGGAGATATTATCGAATACCGCCGCGAAGCCAACACCTTCAATAACCAAGACGTCACTAACGAGTTCCGAATCACGTTTATCGCCAAGCTGCAGATGCGCGACGCCAAGACCGGCGAGATCATCTGGCGGACAAGCAAGGCGTACGGCGAGTCCAACTATGTCCTCGGGTCCAGTCAGCAGGAATCGGAGCGCGTCGCCTGGCCCAGCGCCATGCAGAACTTCGCCCGAGATGTCTCCGAAAAGGTTACCGACGGCGGCTGGTGACATTCCGGAGACGCTGGCGCGCGGATCGTGGCTTCAGGCCTGATCCGCTTTTTTTATTTAGGCGGCTTTCATGAACCTCACCGAGCTGAGAAAAAAAATTGCGTCGGGCGATGTCCGGCCGTGCTATATCCTCGCCGGGGCGGAAACGTATCTCCAGAGAGAGGCGGCGTCTTTCCTCAAGGAGAAGATCGTCACCGACCCGATGAGCTATGAGAAATATTCGGGCCGGGAGACGGGGCTGCCGCAGGTGGTCGAAAGCGCGTCGATGATGCCGTTCTTCGGAGGGAAGAAGCTGATCGTGGTCGATCCCGCCGACCCCTATCTCAAGGACGCCGAGCAGTTCCTTTCGTACATAACCGACCCGTCGCCTTACGCGTGCGTCGTGTTCTGCGTCTCGGCGATCGACAAGCGCACCAAGGCCTATAAGGAGGCGGATCGGCAAGGGATCGTCGTGGCGTGCGACCCGCTCTATCCCAACCAGCTTCAGGCATGGTCCGCAGACTATTTCCGTAAAGCGGGGAAATCGGTCGACGCGGACGCCCTCTCATTGTTCGTCGAGCATGCGGGGACGGTGCTGCAGGATGTTGTCAGCGAGGCGGAAAAGCTGATCCTCTACGCCGGCGAGCGGGGCCGGATCAGTTTTGCCGACGTCGATTGCGTCGTCGTCCGGGTTCGGACAGAGGACGTCTTCGAGCTGACGAACGCGATCGGCGGGCGCGACAAGAAAAAGGCGCTGGCGCTCCTGGTCAGGCTGATGCAGGAGGGGAAGGACGCCTTCGAGCTGGTCGGTCTTCTCCGGTGGCAGCTGGTCCGCCTTTTCCAGGCCGACGAGATGTTCCGCGAGGGGAAAGGGGAGCAGGAGGTCGCGGGGGCTTTCAAGGTCTATCCGAAGTACGCGGGAGATTTTTTCCGCAACGTACGGAGCTTTTCGCGGCTCGATAAGGCTGCATGTCTCTCGCTGCTGTTGGACGCGGACGTGTCGATCAAGAAGGGGCTCAGGGATGAAGCAGCGGCGATGGAGCGCCTGATCATCGCGCTCTGCCGGTAGGCGGCTGACAATGAAAAGGGAGAGATCTGAACGATCTCTCCCTTTCTTTCGTAAGCACCTGACGAGCTGTTACTTCGCGATCTTGTTCAGCTTGAGCGCGAGGCGCGATTTTTTCCGGGACGCGGTCCTGTCATGGACGATGCCGCGTTTCGAGGCCTTATCGAGCTCGCTGCAGACAAGCGGCAGCATCTTTGCGGCTTCGTCCTTTTTTTTGTCGAGGACGAGGGCGTTGAATTTCTGAGACAGCGTTTTGAGTTCGCTTCGTGTTTCGACGTTGCGCGTATGGTTCTTTTTCGACTGGCGAAGACGTTTTAGTGCTGACTTATGTGTAGGCATCTATTCCTCCGTTTGATCTGTGAGCGCACCTTGTGTTATAGAGCGTAGCGGGGGAAGCGTTTAGGTTCCCCTGATCAGACGGGCAAACTTCCCGCTTGATCGTGAGGAAGGAAGTTACCAGACAGGCAGGCTAATGTCAACAAGTTTCATTTTGTCAAGGATCAGAGAAAAGCTGAAGAAACTCCCCCTCTCGCCGGGGGTCTACATCATGCGCGGCGCGGACGGGGGTATCATCTATATCGGCAAGGCGGTGTCGCTCCGGAAGAGGGTATCGTCGTACTTCCAGAAGAAAGGCTATGTCGAGCCGAAGACCCGGGCGATGGCGGCCGACGTCGCCGACCTCGAGTGCGTGCCTCTCAAGAGCGAGGAAGAGGCGCTGCTTCTCGAGGCGAAGCTGATCAGGGAGTTCCAGCCGAAATACAATATCGCCCTCAGGGACGACAAGCGCTATCCGATGCTGCGACTGTCCATGAACGAGACGTTCCCTCGCTTCACGATCGTGCGATTCCCCAAGGACGACGGCGCCGAGTACTTCGGGCCGTACACCGACTCGACGGGCCTCAAGAAGGTCGTCATGCTGATACAGGGGATCTTCAAGCTGCGCGGCTGCAGCCATCCCGTGCTCCAGAAAGAGCACGCGAAGCACTGCATGTACGCCAAGATCGGCGCCTGCCTGCGGCCCTGTCTCGGAGAGATCTCGCCGGAGGCCTACCGCGACCTTATCGGCGAGGCCGTCCTGATCGTCCAGGGATACGGCGCACGGCTGATCGGCCGGCTCAAGCTCGAGATGCGGCGGCGGGCGCTGCTGCATGAATACGAGGAGGCGGCGAAGCTGAGGGACAGCATCAGGGGGCTGGATTCGGTGATCGGCTCGTACGCCCGCAACATCAACATGTACCGCCGGATCGCGCCGGACCTCCGGCGCGGCCTTGACGAGCTGGGGCGGGCGCTTTCGCTGGCGTGCGCGCCCGAATGGATCGAGGCTCTCGATATCTCGAATATCTCCGGCGTCATGGCGGTCGGCGCGGTCGCCGTCTTCCGGAACGGCGTGCCGTCTACAGACGATTACCGGCGGTTCAGGATCAAAGAGGTCGAGGGGATCGACGATTACCGGATGATGCAGGAGATGGTCAGGCGACGGTATTCGCGGCTGAAAGAGGGGGGCGGCCGGCTACCCGGCCTGATCCTGATAGACGGCGGTAAAGGGCACCTGTCGGCGGCGCTCTCGGTGCTCGACGGGCTCGGTTTGGCCGGCATGCCGGTCGCGAGCATCGCCAAGCAGAACGAAGAGGTTTTCCTGCCGGGACGCGACGAGCCGGTCATTCTTGAAAAGGATTCGCCCGCGCTTTACCTGCTGCAGCATATCCGCGACGAAGCGCACCGCTTTGCGATCACCTACCACCGCCGGATCAGGAGCAAACGCATCAAGGAATCGATCCTTGACGACATCCCCGGGGTCGGCGAGGAACGCAAGAAGGCCATTCTGAAGCATTTCGGCTCGATCGACAGGCTCCGGAGGAAGACACTCGAAGAGATCGCCGAAGCTCCCGGCATCCCCGCAAAACTCGCACGCGAGATTTACAACTATCTCCACCGTTAATAATGGCAGCCGGGGATCCCTTTTTGCAGCGCCCAATTTCTATTGCTAAACCTCCAGCTTTCTTATACCATTCCAGCTTGCCTTCATAGGCGGAAAGAGGACCGATCATGCTGAGTTTTATTCTGAAATTCATCTTTGGGACCAAATACGACCGCGACGTCAAGAAGATGCGCCCGATCGTCGCTGAGATAAACCGGATCGAAGAGACCTACCAGGGGCTGACCGACGAGCAGCTCCGCGCCAAGACCGACGAGTTCAAGAAGCGGATCGCCGACGGCGCCGAGCTTGACGATATCCTGCCGGAGGCCTACGCCGCGGTGAAGAACGCCTGCCGCCGGCTGTGCGGCCGTACGTGGGACGTGTGCGGCCAGCCGGTCTCCTGGCAGATGGTTCCGTTCGACGTGCAGCTGATCGGCGGGATCGTGCTGCACCAGCGTAAGATCGCCGAGATGGCGACCGGCGAAGGCAAGACGCTCGTCGCGACGATGCCGCTCTACCTCAACGCGCTCGCCGGCAAGGGCGTCCACCTGGTGACGGTCAACGATTACCTCGCCCGCCGCGACAGCGAGTGGATGGGGAAGGTGTACGAGACGCTCGGCCTCACCGTCGGCTGCATCCAGCACGAGATGAACCCCCGCCAGCGCAAAGAGCAGTACGACAAAGACATCACCTACGGCACCAACAGCGAGTTCGGCTTCGACTACCTGCGCGACAACGGCCTCGCCGGCTCCAAAGAGGAGCGGGTTCAGCGGGGGCACTTTTACGCGATCGTCGACGAGGTCGACAGCATCCTGATCGACGAGGCGCGCACGCCGCTCATTATCTCCGGCCCCGCGTCAGTGTCGACGCACGTTTACGACAAGCTCAAGCCGGTCGTCTCAGAGCTGGTCCGCAAGCAGACGCTGTTGTGCAACCGCCTGCTCAAAGAGGCGAAAGACCAGTTTGACGCGGAAGGGCTCACCGACAAGAACGAGGAGACGATCGGGACCAAGCTGTTCCTCGTCTCTATCGGCACGCCGAAGAACAAGCAGCTGGCGAAGCTGGTCGAGGAACCGAAGATCCGCCGCCTCATGGACACGATGGACCTCCAGCTGCACAGCGACCTGCGCAAGGACGACATGGCGAAGCTCAAGGAAGACCTCTTCTTCGTTATCGAAGAGAAGCAGCATACCGTCGACCTCACCGAAAAGGGTCGCGACGCGATCAGCCCGGGGAAGCCGGAAGAGTACCTGATGCCGGACATGATCGTGCTCCACCAGCAGATCGACGCCGACGAGTCGCTCTCCGCCGAGCAGAAAGAGCTCAAAAAGCAGGAACTCCAGGTGTTTTTCGACCGGCTCACCGAGCGGATACACAACATGTCGCAGCTCCTGCGCGCCTACACGCTGTTCGAGAAGGACGTCGAGTATGTCGTGCAGGACAACCGCGTCATGATCGTCGACGAGTTCACCGGCCGCCTGATGCCGGGGCGGCGCTACAGCGACGGGCTCCACCAGGCGCTCGAGGCGAAAGAGGAGGTCGAGATCGAGCGAGAGACGCAGACCTTCGCGACGATCACGATCCAGAACTATTTCAGGATGTACAAGAAGCTCGCCGGCATGACCGGCACGGCAGAGACCGAGGCGAACGAGTTCCACCAGATATACAAGCTCGACGTCGTCGTGATACCGACCAACCGCGCGGTCCGCCGCCTGGATTATAACGACGTCATCTACAAGACCAAGCGCGAGAAGTATAACGCGATCATCCAGGAGATCGCCGAGAACTATTCCAAAGGGCGCCCCGTCCTCGTCGGGACGGTGACGGTCGACGTCTCCGAGGTGCTGAGCAGGATGCTCAAGCGCCAGGGGATACCGCACAACGTCCTGAACGCGAAATACCACCAGAAAGAGGCGGAGATCATCTCGCTCGCCGGACAGCGCCATGCGGTGACGATCGCGACCAACATGGCGGGCCGCGGCACCGACATCAAGCTCGGCGAGGGGGTCGTCCAGTGCCCGAAGTGCTGCATCCGCTGCGCCGACGACTGCGCCGGCTGCCCGACCGGCACGAAGAAGGTCGAATGCCTGAAGTGTGCGCAGTGCGGCCTCTACGTGATCGGCACCGAGCGGCACGAGGCGCGCCGTATCGACCGCCAGCTGCGCGGCCGCTGCGCCCGCCAGGGCGACGCCGGGAGCTCGAAGTTCTACATATCCCTCGAGGACGACCTGATGCGCCTGTTCGGCTCGGACCGGATCGCGCGGGTGATGGAGCGGATCGGCATGGAAGAGGGGCAGGACCTCGTCCATCCGCTGCTGACGCGCTCGATCGAGACGGCACAGCGCCGCGTCGAGGAGCGCAACTTCTCGATCCGCAAGCACACGCTCGAATACGACGACGTGATGAACAAGCAGCGCGAGGTGATCTACGCCTATCGCTCGCAGGTCCTCGAGAACGAGAACCTCAAGGAGCTGCTCGACGAGATGGTCGACGAGGTGATCGATGCGAAGCTCGACGAATATATGCCGGAAAAGAGCCACACGGCCGATTGGGACACGGCGGGGCTGACAGGATGGTTCAACCAGACGTTCATGTCCGTTTTGAAGATAGGCGACGACGAGCAGCTATCGCGGGCGGAAGTAAAAGACCGGCTCGCCGAGACGGTCAAGCAGACCTATGCGCTGAAGGAGAAGTTCGAAGGCCCCGAGATGATCCTGCGCCTCATGCAGTATGTCATGCTGACCACGATCGACAAGGTCTGGATGGAGCACCTCTACAACATGGACTCCCTGCGCGAGGGGATCGGCCTGCGCGCCTACGGACAGACCGACCCGCTGATCGCCTACAAGCAGGAGGCGTACGGGATGTTCGCCGAGATGATGGGGACCGTCAAGAGCGACATCGTCGCTATGTTCTTCAGGGCGTCGATCTATGCCGCGCGCGAAGAGCGGCAGCGGCGAGAGGTTCACCAGCAGCTGATCCACGAGACGGTATCGGCGTTCGCGGCGCCGCCGGCCGGCGCCGCAGCTGAACAGCGGGTCCCCGACGGGATGCCGATGGGGCGGCTGAGCGAACAGGAAGGGGCAAAGCTGACCCCCTACAAGCGCGACACGACCAAGGTCGGCAGGAACGACCCGTGCCCCTGCGGCAGCGGCAAGAAGTACAAGAAGTGCTGCGGCGTTTCGGCGGACAATTGACGACAATCACGATCGGGCGAACGGTTTCGGCTTGACCAGTTTGCCCGATCGTTTTTTTTAGGAGATACCGGTGAATAATTCGGCCAGACGACACTTTCTTCAGCTTGCGGTGCTGCCGGTGGCATCTGCCGCCTGTTTCATTCTCTCGTTCCCGAACTTCAACCTCGGCTTCTGCGGCTGGTTTTTCCTTGTCCCGCTCCTGATCGGCGTGGGGTTGGGCGGGCCATGGGGGATCCTCGGCGCATATATCGCCGGCGTCCTGTCGTGGCTCGGGACGATCTACTGGCTCACCAACGTCTCCGTTGCGGGCTATATCGGGCTATGCATCTACCTCGGCCTCTACTGGTGGATCTTCGGCTTTGTCATTGCGCGGTTCATCGAGCGGGGTAAGTCGATCATCTTCTGGGCGCCGGTGTTCTGGGTCGTTGCCGAGTTCGTCCGCGGCAAGCTGATCACCGGCTTTCCGTGGGCGCTCGCGGGCGCGAGCCAGATCGTCTACCCGCAGCTCTGCCAGATCGCGGCGACGACCGGCGTGTGGGGCGTTTCGTTCGTAGTCGTTCTTCTAAACGCGTTCATCTACGAGAACCTCTATGCGGGCGTCGTCAGAAAAGAGGGGATGAAGAGCCTCAAGATGACGCTTCTGGCTATGAGCGTCGTGGCGTACGTCTATTTCTCCGGTACGCAAGAGCTGAAGCCCGGCAAGGGGACGGTCGAGCAGATGCCGTTCAGGATATCGATTGTCCAGCCCGGTATCGAGCAGGACCAGAAGTGGGACAAGCGATGCCGAGACCTGATCTTCGGCAGGTTCCGCTATCTGACAAACGAGCTCAAAAAGGAAAAGCCTCAACTGGTCATCTGGCCGGAGAGCTGCGTCCCGGGCGAGCTTCGGTATGACCGCGACATATACGACCTGGTTCACAACCTCTGTCGCGCCGTCGATGCGCCGATCCTGCTCGGCAGCCAGGACATCGAATTCGGCGATGAAAAAAAGTTCTATAACGCGGCGGTCCTCATCCATCCCAAGTTCAAGTACCTGGGGCAGTACAACAAGCTCCACCTCGTGCCGTTCGGCGAGTATGTCCCGCTCAGAGATCACCTGCCGTTCCTGAGGAAGCTCACGCCGATAGAGGCCGATTTCGCGCCGGGTAACGATTCGACGACCTTCGGCCTGCCGCAGCAGACGATGCGGTTCAAGGGAGACAAAGGGGAGCTGATATCGCACACCCGGATGGTCCGTTTCGGCGTCGTGATATGTTTCGAGGATATTTTTCCGGACCTCGTGCGGAAGTTCACGCAGCATGACGTCGACTTTATCGTGAACCTGACCAACGACGCCTGGTTCGGCAGGACGGGGGCGCCGTTCCAGCACGCGGCGCTGGCGGCATTCCGCGCGATCGAGAACAGGACCTTCATGGTCCGCTCGACGAACACGGGGTATTCGTGCGTCATCGACCCGTATGGCAGGGTCGTCGCCGATGTCCGTGACGCAAAGGGCGAAACGATATTCACCAGCGGGCACGTGACATTCGATCTGAAGGCGGTAAACAAGCTCACCATATACAAACGCTACGGCGACATCTTCGCGGGGATCTGCTTCGTCTTCGCGGCGATCGGGTTGTTGCTTGTGTGGAAGAAAAAAGAGTAGGGGAAACCTTCAAGTTTCCCGCTGCTGACGGGAAGCCTGAAGGCTTCCCCCCCCTTCGAAATGGAATAGGCAGTAGGGGAGGCCTTTGCATCCCGCAAGGCAGGAAACTTATGTTCAAAGCGATCAACGAGAGGCTCAACGGCCAGAAGAAGCGGATGGACGACATGGTCGTCTATATCGATCTGCCCGCGAAACGGCGCGACCTGGCGGTGCTCCAGGAGCGGATGGGGCAGAGCGATTTTTGGAACGACAACCTTAAGGCCAAAGAGGTGATCGACAAGGCGAACCTCCTCAAAGGGTGGGTGGAGCCTGCCGACAGGATCGCCGAGCATATCGCATCGCTCCTCGAGCTGAACGAGATGTCGAAAGACGAGGCGGAGAGTTCCGACATATTCAGAGAGCTTTCCCAAGAGGCCGACAAGGTCGAGAAAGAGCTCGCTTCCCTCGAGTTCAAGAAGATGCTCGGCGGCCACCTCGACAGGAACAACGCGATCCTGAGCATCAACTCGGGCGCCGGCGGCACCGAGGCGGCCGACTGGGCCGAGATGCTCCTGCGGATGTACGACCGCTGGGCCGAGCGCCGCGGGTTCGAGACGGAGATCATCGACATCCTCGTCGGCGAAGAGGCGGGGCTGAAGAACGTCACGATGATGGTCAAAGGGGAGTACGCCTACGGCTACCTCAAAGCCGAGCGCGGCGTCCACCGGCTTGTCCGCATCTCGCCGTTCGACTCCAACAAGCGGCGCCACACGTCGTTCGCCTCGGTCGACGTGATCTCGGAGATCACCGAGGACGTCGACGTCGAGATCGACGAGAAGGACCTCCGCATCGATACCTACCGCGCGGGGGGAGCCGGCGGGCAGAAGGTCAACAAGACCGACTCGGCCGTCAGGATCACGCATATCCCGACCGGATTCGTCACGCAGTGCCAGAACGAGCGCTCGCAGTTCCAGAACAAGACGGTCGCGATGAACGTCATGCGCTCGAAGATCTACGAGCTGCGTCTCCAGCAGCAGAAAGACAAATACGCCAAGGAATACGGCGAGAAGATGGATATCGCGTGGGGCAGCCAGATCCGCAGCTATGTCTTCCAGCCGTATCAGATGGTCAAAGACCTCCGCACCGACGTCGAGACCTCCAACGTCCAGGACGTGATGGACGGGAATATCGACATGTTCATCGAAGCCTACCTGAAGACCCTCAAGTCATAACCCCGAATGGGGACCGTTCAATAGTGTTTATCGCGCGACATTAATGCGCGTAACGCATTGATGGTGAAGATTTTACGAATCGCTCCCTTGACACGTCTCGAAATTCGTTGTAAAATACTATTCGGCTGAAAGATAACAACGATTATTTCTTGGGGCGTTTATGGACAGACATAAAACGCATTTTTCTGTGTTATCGCGCGCGGTCAACTGGGTTACCCTGATCGCGTTCTGCGCGACCAACCTTGTTCAGCCGAACCTCTACGCCGCCACAAAACATGCCCTCGCGCCGAAGTCTATCTTGCTGAAATCAGAAGAGGAACAGCCCGAGCCGGCGAAGCCGGAGAACGAGTGCCTCTATCTCGGTATCATCGAGCCGGAGTCGTTCTCCCGCGAAGCGGTCAGGGACGGGAAAGAGATCAAGCTGTCGCAGCTGCTCGCCTCGGTCGATTCGATCCCGCACGACCGCCTGCAGCTCAGCCAGGACAGCCGCGATTTCAACGCCTTCGTGAAGACCGTCAACGCAGCGATCAACGTCAATTTCGCCAACGCGTATAATTTTCCGCGCCTGCTCAAAGATCTCAAGCAATACAGCCCCGATCTGATCCGCAGCAAGCGGCCGCAGCTGCTGAAGCTGATCAACGAGCTCGAGGAGACGCTTCGCATGATGTATATCGCGCATGACACCTTCCTCGGGCGGTTCGATAACAACGAACAGTACACGCAGGGCATCACGAAGAACTACAAGGAATTCATCTCCGAGCTGAAGAAGATCGTTGAGGGGCGCGAAGAGACGGGGCTGCACGCCTACGACATGACGCTCTCGGTCGAGAGCGGCGTCGATCAGTTCATCAAGGACTTCGATGCGGCGGTGTCGCTGATGCGCTCGCGGAAAACGGTGCCGGACGAGCTGGCTGAAAGGATCCGGTCGCCGCGCGACTTTTTCTTCCTGACCCCGGAGCAGCGCAACAAGATCAAAGGGCTGCGCGCGGAGCTCTCCAAGATCAAGAAAAAACAACCCGGCGCAAGTGAGCTTTCCGACCGTGCGGGCGCGCTTCTCAAGACCGACTGGGCGAGCAGGACCGGCATCGAGTATGCCGTTCAGCGGGCTTTCAGCAGTTGTATCGATGCCCGGCCGAAGGAGCGCACCGAATATGCCGTTTCTATCGTCTATGTCGAACGTTCTCCGAGGCTTGCGGTCAGTTATCCATCGGGTAACAGCCTGGTGATCGCCGTCAACCGGTCGGTCATGCGGATCCGGAACGAGAGCGCGCGCCAGACGCTTATCAATACGGCGGTTTTCCACGAGCTCAACAAGTTCCTGCTCCGCGCGGACGAAGGAGACCCCGCAGACTTCGAATCGCTGGCGATGCGCGACGCCATGTACACAGACGGGCAGCTCTCGCGGTCCGGGCTCCAGATCGAAGATTTCGTGCGGCATGTGCGCGATGCGGGGATCGTAGATCCGACAAGCCTGGAGCTTTTCGCGATAGCGGTCCTGAGCAATATGTATCTGGCGTGCATCCGCGATCATGAACAGGAGCGCGCCGCCGAAGTCGAGGAGACGCTCCGACAGGCGGTCTCGAACCCCGACCTGATCAAGGTCTTCGAATACCATAAGGCGTTTGTGGCGGAGGAGCAGAAGGGGGTTGACAAGGCGCTTCTGCAAACGGCGCGCGATAAGATAGACGTCTTTATCGCGGAGGTGTTCAAGCGGAATTTCTTCGGTATTCCGGGCGTCGCCGTCAAAGCCGCGGAGCCCGAGAAACCGGCGGCTGTCGGAGAGCCGGCAGGCGCTCCGATGAGCGAAACGGCGAGCGGCGCCGCGGCGCCGTCTGAGGAAAAGAGGCCGGCCGCGCCGGATGAGAATCTCCACTATATGAGCGTGGCCCGGCTCGACGCGTACAGGCCGGAGGCCGTTCGCGGGGAGGCGCCGGTGGCTGCGGTCGACTTCGCCCGCGAGGAGATTGACCTGCCGCATACGTCATATGCAGTGTCCGTCGACGATGTCCCCTTTAGCGTCTACGAGAAGAAGGCTCGCCAGGTCCTTAATGGAGAATTCGGATACGCGGAACACCTTCCCGATCTGCTGCGGTTGATGCTCCGTTGGAGCCCGGATGCCGCGGCTGCCCAGGCAGAGCAGATGCGCGCGTTCACCGCCGAGATCCGGAAGTTCGTGGCGCAGGGTGTCCGCAGGTATGACCGCTATATCATCCAATCCCGCGATTTCTTTGCCGTCAGTAACGCGTTCGAGGGGCTGAGCCGGTTCGCCGACGGCCTCGATAAGCTGGCCGCGGGTGAGACGGCGAGCGGCGTCGATACGGAAGAGATCTCTTTGCGGATGGAGAACGACGTCGACCGTATGATCGCCGCCGCAGTCAAGGCGGTCGACGCGGCCGAAAAGACGGGTAAGGCCGATGCTGCCCTTATCAAGGATGTCATCGCGCCCGTCTCGTTCATCACGATCTCGCACAAGCAGCGCGACGCGTTCGACAGCATCAACGACCGCATCAGGGCGCTTAAAAAGAAGGCGCCGGAGCTTCGCGCGATATCTGAAGCGATCGCCGCCGCGCTTCGCAACCAGCTTCTGACAGAGGCCGACATGCTCCAGGTCGTCATCCGGCCGATCTCGGTGGTGCTGGACAATCTTCCCGGCGGTAAGACGCGTTACCGGATCACGATCATGTTCGTCGACAGGTCGCCGCGCATGATAGAAGGGAAGGTCCTCGGGAACGATTGCGTCATCTGCATCAATCGCGCGGTGTATGATATCCAGCACGCGAAAGCCCGGACGGTCTTCCTGAAGCTGGGTCTGTTCCATGAGCTGTGCCGTTTCATCATGCGCGCGGCGCCCGGCGACGCTTCCCATTTGAACTACCAGCTGGTGCGCGATATCCGCTACGCGAACGACGCGATGGACGAAGCCGGCATCGCCCCGGAGATGTATCAGCGCGTTATGGAGCAGTCGAGATTGGTGGACACTCCCAGCATCGAGTTCATCACGGGCAATATGTACCGCGAAAACTTCCTCCTCCTGCAGCAAGCGGGAAATCGCAAGGGCGCGCAGCAGGAGTTGAAGCTGATACATCAGCTGAAGTCCGCCGAACTGCGCGAAGCGCTCGAACAGTGCGTCGCGTTCATGTCCGAGCACGGTAATTCGATATCGTTCACAAAAGGGAATGTAAGCGTGGGCGGCATACCGGGTAAGAGAGGTTCGGCGAATGACCTGCCGTACAAGCTTCTCGTGCGCACGGCGATCGATACGATCGAGGCCCTTTTCAGGAATCTTATCACCATCTATTTCTTAGGCGAGCACCCGCTGGCGTTGCGTTACGCCGTATCTATAGCCGAGCAGGCGGAGACGGCGGGCCAGGGTGCGGCCGAGGAGGAAAAAGCGCCGGCCGCCGAGGCCGCCTCGGCTGCCGAACCGGAAGTTGCGGCGCCTGCAGCGGGCGGGCAGGCGCAGGACCCTGCCGTCGAAATGAGGAAGTCGCTGGTCAGAAAGCTCAAGACATACGAAGAGCAGCTCAAGCTGCTCCTGAAACGTCCGGTCGGAGGGGAGATCGTTGTCGCGAAGATCGTCGGAAAACCGCAGAAGGATAATCCGCAGGTCATGGTGCAGATCGCCGCGGGAACGCCGCTTCCCGCTTCGGGGCAGATCATGCTTATCGGCGACAAGATGTTCAAGGCGGGGCAGGTCGTGCCGGAGCGCCGGGAGATCGGCATTATCAAAGTCGACGCCGAAGGGGTGCAGGTCAGCGAGGGGTCGAAGCTCATATGTGGCGTCACCGGCGGCGAGGCGCTGTCTCTCGAAAGGCAGATCAAGGCGGTCCATTCATTGCGGATGACGCTGAAAGGCAAGAGTTCCGGCGTCCCGCTGCTCGACAGGGCGCTCGGGCTGG
>JAKLEM010000029.1 GCA_022711655.1 Candidatus Auribacterota bacterium | reverse complement strand
CGCGCGGGGAGAGCTTGCGCGCAAGATCGCGGTGGTGACCCAGAGCGCCGGCGAGCCGTGCATGACCGTCGAAGAGTACGTCCTGCTGGGGCGGACGCCGCACTTCGGCCGGTTCCAGTTCCTCGAGACCGAGCGCGACCACGAGATCGCGCGGCGGTGCATGGAGCTGACCGACACCGTGCATCTGAAAGACCACCGGTTGGGGGAGATCAGCGGCGGCGAACGCCAGCTGGCCAACATCGCCCGCGCTTTATGCCAGGAGCCGTCGCTGATCCTCCTTGACGAACCGACCAACCACCTCGACATCTCGCACCAGGTTGCGATCCTCGATTTTATCAAGCGGCTCAACCGGGAGAACTCGCTGACCGTCCTGGTCGTTCTTCACGACCTCAACCTCGCCAGCGAATACTGCGACCGGCTGGCCCTGATGGACGGCGGGAAGATCCGCGTCGCGGGTGCGCCGGCCGAGGTGCTGACATTCCAGACGCTCGAAGAGGTCTATCGTACGGTGGTGGTCGTCGGCACCAACCCGACGTCCAAGAAGCCGTATGTCATCCCGTACTGCAAAGAGAGCGGGAGATCCTCAGAGCCCTCCTCGCAGCACGGCAGTCAGTGAGTATCCGCAGTGCTGCAACGGACACTCACTGACCGCCATCCATCAGCGAATCGTTACGAGAGCCGCAAAAAATCGGCCTGCCGCCGTCGCGAATTGTGATATCATAAAGCGTTGATCCATAGTTTAATTCTCAAGATAACAAAGGAGATCCAGATGAAATTTCGACTGCTCGTTCTTCCCCTGCTTGTTCTCGGACTCTGCGGCTGCAGCACGGTGTATTACGGGGCGATGGAAAAAGTTGGCGTGCACAAGCGCGACATCATGGTCGACCGCGTCAAGGCCGCGCGCGACACGCAGAACGAAGCCAAACAGCAGTTCCTGACGGCGATGGAGCAGTTCAAGAGCGTCGTCAAGTTCCAGGGCGGCGACCTCGAGAAGGAATACAACAAGCTCAACGCGACTCTGCAGAAGAGCGAGAGCGAGGCGGCCGCAGTGCGCAAGCGCATCAGCGCGGTCGAGGATGTCTCCGACGCGCTGTTCAGCGAGTGGCGCTCGGAGATCAAGCAGTACGCCAGCGACACGCTGCGCAGGGCGAGCCAGCAGAGGTACGACGCCACCAAAAAGAAATACACGGACCTGATCGCGGCTATGAAGAAGGCCGAATCCAAGCTGGAGCCCGCGCTGGCGCCGCTCCGCGACCAGGTGCTGTTCATGAAGCACAACTTGAACGCCAGGGCCATCGCCGGGCTGAGCGACGAAGTGGTCAGCGTACAGACGAACGTCGACAAGCTGGTCCGCGAGATGGAGAGCGCCATCGCCCAGTCCGATGCGTTCATCGCGTCTCTGCAGGCTCAATGAGATCCGCGGCATCGGTGGGCGCATGATAACGGTGCGGCCGGAAAATCCGCAAGATATCACGCGGGTGCGGCAAATCAACGAATCGGCTTTCGAAACGCTTGCCGAGGCGTATATCGTCGACGCCGTGCGCCGCGACTGTCCGGACGCCATTTCGCTGGTCGCGGAAGACGCCGGCGCCGTCGTCGGGCAGATCCTGTTCAGCCCCGCCGCGATAGAGAGCGCCGGGCGGAATGTCGTCGGGATGGGGCTGGGGCCGGTCGCGGTCCTCCCCGAACGCCAGCGGCAGGGGATCGGGTCGAAGCTCATATCCCGGGGGCTCGAGATCCTGCGCGAGCGCGGCTGCCCGTTCGTCGTCGTCCTCGGCTATCCGGAATATTATTCGCGCTTCGGGTTCGAGCGCGCCTCGCAACACGGGCTGTCGTGCCAGTGGGAAGGGGTGCCGGACGATATCTTCCTGGTCATGGTGACGGACCCCGCCGCAATGAAGGGTGTCTCCGGAGCGATCAGATACCGCGACGAGTTCGACGCTGCGATGTACTGAGGCGATGAGAAGCGGCATTGAGGACGGGGTTCATCGTTATTTCCCGCATCATGCAGGAGCGAAAATATGAAAGCCTACACGAAATATATTAAACGCGCGAAAGAGCTGGGAGCGCGCGGGGCGAAGGTCATTCCTGCGAAGAGCATCGTCGCCGCCGAGTGGGTGCGGATGAAATGCCAGTTCGGCTGCGACGGATATGACGGCTGCCTGACCTGTCCGCCGCATTCTCCGACGCCGGAGACGACCCGGCGGATGCTGGGGTTCTACAAGCGCGGGCTGCTGATCCGCGGCGACGAATACACCGACATCCGCAAGATCGTCGTGACGCTCGAGCGGGAGATATTCCTCGACGGTTTCTTCAAGGCGTTCGGCATGGGCGCCGGCCCCTGCAACCTGTGCGACGAGTGCGCAGAGACCTGCCGACACACGGAGGGGACGAGGCCGTCGCTGGAGGCGTGCGGAATCGACGTCTATACCACGGTCCGTGCCAACGGCTACCCGATCGAGGTGCTGAAGACAGGCGGCTGCAAAGGGAATTATTACGGGATCGTCCTGTTTGAATGAGGGAGATGAACGGTAGTATCGACAGGGGAGGCCTTGAATGACCGAGCTGAATGCCGCATCGAAAATTGACATGTTGCCTGCCGCAGAAAAAGCATATGGATACTATAACTGGTCATTGTTGATACTTATCATGTTCAAGGTGTGTGCCATTGTCTCAAGCCATTATATTACCATCACTCAACAGATCAATTCCGTCATTCAGGTCGTAACTATTCTGATGGCGCTGGCTGTGTTCGTTTGCGTGTACCGGCTGACCGATCTGCTGAAGAAGAACGGTCAGTGCAAAATGAGCCCGGTCATGTGGGTTGTCTTGATGATCTTGCCTATAGCAAACCTTATCGGGATATTTGTGATTTTCAGCAAAGCGAGGAAGTTCATTAAAACGCTGAAGGCCGATGGCGGTGTGAAATAAAAGGGGCCCCCATTATTCGAAAGAAGGAGCGGCAGCGGCGGCGGCTTGCTAAGGTCGAGTTCCTTTGAGCCGTAACGTCCCCGCCCGGTGAAAGGATCACGCAGCGGTATGCGCGCACATTGTTTACAGCACGTCCCGTTTGAAGGGTTGGGCAGTATCGAACCGTGGCTCAGGTCGGCCGGTTACGAGATAACTGCTACGCGGTTCTTTAACGCCGAGGTCGTTCCCGGTCCGGGTGATATCGATCTGCTGGTCGTCATGGGCGGACCGATGAGCGTTAACGACGAGCGCGAGTTTTCCTGGCTTGTCGAAGAAAAACGATTTATTCGTGACGTTATCAACGCAGGAACGCCGGTGCTGGGTGTTTGTCTCGGCGCGCAACTGATCGCCGCTGCGATGTGCGCGCGTGTCTACCCGAACCCCGAGAAGGAGATCGGCTGGTTTGCCGTTGAGGGGACGGCTGAGGCAGGTGCCTCGTGTTTCGGGTTCCCGCCGTCGTTTGACGCGTTCCATTGGCACGGAGAGACATTCGACCTGCCCGACGGCGCGGTGAGGATAGCGCGAAGCGTTGCCTGCGAGAACCAGGCGTTCCAGCTTGGGCGGTCCGTCATCGGCCTCCAGTTTCATCTGGAGACCACGCCGGAGACGGCGCGGGAGCTTGCGGCGCACTGCCGCGAAGAATTGACGCCGGCGCGATACGTGCAGACGGAGCGGGCGATCCTTGCTGCCGCTCCCGAAAGATACCGTTCCGTCAACGCGCTGATGGGCGAGGCGCTCTCTTTTCTGACAGGGGTCCGTGCTTGATCAGGGAGACGACCGTCATTGGGCCGTTATTTCCCCGTCGATGCGGCGGTCGGGCCGATGACCGACGCTCTCCGGACCTTTCGGTGAATACGTAACGGATGTGAAATACATCGAGGCATACATGAAAAAGATCGTATCGTGTGTAATTGCCGCGGCGTTCTGCGCCCTTGTCCTCGCCCCGCGCGCGTCGGCGATGGACGCGAAGGCGACGCAGGCGGAGATCGTCGAGGCGGTGGAGAAGGCGACCGGCTGCGGCAAGGACGCGCTGGACGCGGTCATGAAAGAGTCGCCGCAGCTGTTCGAGAACGTCGGCGACACGGTCACCGCGATCAAGGTGGTGAACATGGTCCTGGACGCGAAGGACGTCGAGGCGGTGGCCGAGGTGGTGAAGTGGGAGCTCGGCAAGGAGCTCGACGTGATACTGAAGCGCGTCCTTCCCGCTCCGTGGCTGTCGGCGATCTCCGCTTTTAAGGCTTATTACGCCGCGCTCGAGCTGATACGCGATTACCTGGTCGTGCCGGCATTCGACGAGCGGCTCTACCGGGCCTACAAGGCCCAGCGCTCCGGCGCCGGCGGCGGCACCCCCGAGGCCGCTTTTACCGAGGCGACGGTCCTGCCCGCGTCGGGGTACTACCTGGTCAAGCCGTCCATGCTCGAGAAATATATCAAGGCGCGCGGGTGGAAAAAAGACGTGATCGGCGAGAATGTCATCAGCAACGCGGAGAAGCAGATCGACAATTTCTGGCAGAAACGGCTGGAGGCGCGTTACCAGAAAGATATGGCGGCCGAGCAGGCCGCGGCTGTCCGGCAGACGCTGTGGGCCGCGCAGGCGAATAACCTGGCGGCCATCCGCGCCGCGGCCGAGCAATACGGCAACGCCTATCCGTTCTTCCTCTCCCGCGGCGACGTCGACGCGCTGGACGGCTTTCAGTTCAGCGAGTACACCTATTGGCCGCCGAGCGCCCCCGACAGGTTCCGCCCGGTGAAAGAGAAGGATACCTCGATAGTCATCCAGGCTTTTCAAGTCATTCCCGAGGGGATCACTGAAAAGAAAGACGAACAGGGCTTCCCGGTCTGTTACGACAAGGGCGGAAAGCGCATGGATAACGGGCCGCACGTGAGCGTATCGATACAGGCCTGCCCCCGGATAATGACAGGCGAGTACCAGGGGAAGCCGTTCTCATACGATCTTCTGGAGGGCGAAAAGGAGTTAAAGCACTATGACACGCATCCGTTCGTGGCGTTCTCGCGCACGCTCGCTGAGCCGGGCATGGTATACGGCCATCTGTTGAGAAAAGAATCCAAGGACGGAAGCGCCGGACAGAAAGGGTATATCGTCGTCTTCTTCACCGACAAACTCCGCGTCATTATTGGCGTGGACCAGATCGAGCCCTACGGCGCCGCCGGGGCCGAAGCGCTTATTCTTCAGATCATGAGGGTTGTCCTGGGGAAAATGACAAGATAGTCAAGAGGAGTGATGGACATGCCGTATTTTGATATCGTTGCTCTGATCGTCGGCGCCGGCCTTATTGTCAGCGGTATCCTTGCCGTCCGGCGGCGCAGGGTCAACATACCGAAGGAATATGTCGGCGCTCGGGCTGTTGCGCTGGGCTGGGTGTGGGTCGGCATGGGCGTCCTGTTCATCCTCGGCGTCGCATGCAACTGCAGCGCCATAAAACAACTCTTCCGCATCTTCCTTCAGGCAGCAAATTAAATATCAATGGTGACAGATACCATTTATTTTTCTTGACACTTTGCGGCGGTGTACTACTATATTGCGAATCGTAGCACGGGAGACTTGGCATGGACGAGCTGGTCCGTTTCGGCGTATCGATCGAAAAAGGTTTGCTGGCGAAGTTCGACGCCCTCATCAGGCGGCGCAACTACACCAACCGTTCCGAGGCGTTCCGCGACCTGATCCGCGAGGAGCTGGTCAAGAAGGCCTGGGACGAGGGGGAGAGCGTCGTGGGCGCCGTGACGATCGTGTACGACCACCACCGGCGTGAGCTCCTGAACAAGATCACCGACGTCCAGCACGACTTCCAGGGGACGATCATCGCGGCCCAGCACATCCACCTCGACCATAACAACTGCCTGGAGATCATCGCCGTGCGGGGGAAGCCGGCCGACGTCCAGCGCCTCGCCGACACGCTCCGGGCGATCCGCGGCGTCAAGCACGGGACGCTGAGCATGACGGGTGCGGGGAAGGACGTCGAGTAGAGGCGTATTATTTTTTTGTCCAATGGTAGCACGAATAAAATAAACGTAGCATTTGCGGGGCGGATCATGACACGGATACTGAGAGGCATATTGAACGTTGTATTGATCGTTATTTCGGTAGCGCCGTCCGCCTGTGCTGATGAAGCGGCGATACTCGCAGAGATGCGCAAGATGGCCCAGCGCCTCGAGGACCTCGAGAAGAAGGTGACCGACCAGGACCGGGTCATACGGGAACAACAGGCGCTTCTCGAGAAACACGGTGTGAAGATCGATGCCGTCGATGAAAAAGTTGTCACGCAGGATAAGGCGATCTGCGACCAGCGCTGCGCCATCGACACGCAGGCGGCGAAGATCGACGGCGTCAAGAAACGGGTTTCGTCTGTCTCGAAGGTGCTCCATATTGAGCGGGTGAAGTTCGCCGAGCTGGATAAGAATATGCCGTTGCGCAACAAGGGGACGCCTGGCCTATCGATACAGGGGTTCGAATTCACTGCCGGGGCCACCACCGTTTTTCAAGGGACCCATAACGCCAACGCCCCGGGACGGTCAAAGAAGGAGGCGCAGGACCTTTCCGCGACGGCCGACATGATGGTGCTCAAGCGGTTCCGGCAGTTTCCCGGCGAGGCCTTCATGCACCTTGAGTCCGGACAGGGGGCGGGCGTCGAGCCGGAACTGCTCGTCCTGAGCAACGTGAACCGCGACGTCGATAACAATACGAATGTCCGTCTGACGGAGCTGTGGTACGAACACTACTTTCTGGACAGGAAGCTGAGCGTCACCGCCGGCAAGATGGACCAATCGGTCTATTTCGACAACTGCGCCTTCGCGAACGACGAGACGACGCAGTTCCTCGGCCGCATGTTCCGGAACTCGCCGGCGATCGGGTTCCCGCCGGACAACAGCGTCGGGGTTAAGGGGCTCTGGGAGATTGCCGGGTTCCTCGAGCTGAGCGGCGGCGCCTTTGACGGCGACGCCGATTGGGATAACATCTTCAGTCATGTCTTCAGCATCGGACAGGTCAACATCAAACCGAAATTATTCGGAAAGGAGGGCAACTACCGGTTCTATATCTGGAATAATGAGAGCAATTATCCCCGGTTGTCGAACGAGGCGGAGCGGCTCCTCGAGCCTGATAACCCGGACCTGCTGGTGTTCAATAAGGACAACAGCTGGGGGATGGGACTCTGCTTCGACCAATATGTCGCCGACCACATCGGCGTATTCACCCGGTTCGGCAACCAGGACCGAAGGACATCGGTTATCCAGTATTCGTGGAGCGCCGGGCTGCATGTTGAGGGGGCGTTCTGGAAGCGCGAAGACGACGTCCTCGGTATGGCGATCGGGCAGGCGATCCCCGGCAAGGATTACCGCAAGGCGGATGCGGCACGGCAGGGGTGGAACGAGGGGCACATCGAGCTCTATTACAACTTCAAGCTGAACGATTTCATCTCGTTCGGCCCCGACCTCCAGATGATCTGGAATCCGTTCGGGAACGATACCGCGGAACATGATACAATAACGGTGTACGGGTGCAGGGCGCAGGTTGATTTTTAACCCGGCACGACGAAAGGAGACATAATCATGCATATGGCGGATGCTCTTATATCGCCTGCGGTGGGCGGCACGATGTGGACAGCAACGGCGGGGTTGATCGCGTACAGCGCCAGGAAGGTGAAAGCGGCGGCGGATGACCGCGCGGTCCCGCTCATGGGTGTGTTGGGCGCCTTTATTTTCGCCGCGCAGATGATCAACTTCAGCATCCCGGCCACCGGCTCGAGCGGACATCTGGGCGGAGGCATGATCCTGGCTATCCTGCTGGGGCCCTATGCAGCTTTTCTTGTCATGGCGTCGGTCCTGGTCGTTCAGGCGCTTTTTTTCGCGGACGGAGGGCTCCTGGCACTGGGCTGCAACATCTTCAACCTCGGTTTCTTCCCCTGTTTTCTCGCCTATCCGCTCATATATAAGAAGATCGCCGGCGGCGCGCCCACGCAAAGAAGCGTTATGGCCGGCAGCCTTATCGCCGCGATCGCCGCTTTGCAGCTGGGGGCTTTCGGCGTGGCCCTTGAAACGGTCTTCTCGGGCATATCTGATCTGCCGTTCCGGACGTTCGTGCTCTTGATGCAGCCGATCCACCTGGCCATCGGCGTCGTCGAAGGGCTGGTGACCGCTGCGGTGGTCACCTTTGTCTGGAAGGCGCGTCCGGAGATCCTGAATGCTGCGGAAGGCTTCGGCCGGATCGGCAGCGTTGATATGAAAAAGGTGTTATGGGGACTTGCGGCCGTTGCAGTGATCGCCGGGGGTGCGCTGAGCTGGTTTGCGTCGAGTAATCCGGATGGTTTGGAATGGGCTATGTTCAAGACGTCGGGTAAGGAAGAACTGGAGAGCCGCGACGGCGTCCATGCAACTGCGGCCGTCGTTCAGGAGAGAACGGCGTTGCTGCCGGACTACGGTTTTAGAAAAAGCGAAGCCGCTCCCGGAGCTGACGCCGGACAACCGTGGCCTGCGGTTGACCCGGGGACGTCCGTATCGGGGCTGGTCGGCGGGGCCCTGACCCTTCTGCTCGCCGTCCTGATCGGCCTGGGGTTGAGACGCCGCAAAAGCGCGGCTTGACAGTTCGAATCAATACGAGGAGTATATGGTGCGCGGCGCGCGGGATGGTATCGCGCCGCTCACCATATGCATCTATGAATAACATCGGCAGAAATTCATTCGATATCGGCTACATGGATACGTTAGCCGGCGGCGACAGTTACTTGCACCGCCTGGACCCGAGGGCCAAGCTGATCACCGCTTTTCTGTTCATCGTTGCGGTGGTTTCTTTCGGCAGATACGCGGTTTTTGCGTTGATCCCGTTCTTGGTCTATCCTGCGGTCATGATCTCTCTCGGCGGCCTGCCGTACGGGTATCTGCTGAAGAAAGTGCTCGTCGTCTCGCCGTTCGCCATAGTGATCGGGATCTTCAATCCCCTGATGGACAGGGAAATAGTGATGCAGATAGGCGGGATCGGTATTTCCGGGGGATGGATCTCCTTTGCATCCATCCTTTTGCGATTTGTCTTAACGGTATCGGCCGCCTTGATAGTAATAGCCTTGACCGGTTTTAACACCGTGTGCCTGGCGTTGACAAAGCTCGGCGTGCCGCGGCCTTTTGTCGTGCAGCTCATGTTCTTCTACCGGTACCTGTTCGTTCTGACCGACGAGGCGGAGCGGATGGTCCGCGCCCGGTCTTTACGGACGTTCGACGCCGGGGCGATGCGGTTCAAGACCTTTGTCCCGCTCATAGGACATCTGCTGCTGCGCACCCTCGACCGCGCCGAGCGGATCTATCTTGCCATGCGCTGCCGCGGGTTTGACGGGCGCATTCCGATGATCAGGTCGTTACGGATCCACTTTAGAGAAGTTGCATTCGTGACCGGGTGGGCTGTTTTGTTCACCGTGTTACGGTGTTATAATATCCCTTTACTGCTGGGATCGCTTGTTACGGAGGCGTTCCGATGAGCCACCATATCGTCGAAGCGCAGGATCTTCATTACACCTATCCGGACGGCACGCGCGGATTGAGCGGCGTGTCGTTCCGGATCTCCCACGGGGAGTCCGTCGCCCTTGTCGGAGAGAACGGCGCGGGGAAATCCACGCTGCTGCTGCACCTGAACGGGTATCTCGCCGCGACGCGCGGGACGGTTCGGATCGGCGATTACCCGCTGACCTCCAAAAATCTGCATGCGGTGCGCCGCGCGGTGGGGATGGTGTTCCAGAATTCTGACGACCAGCTGTTCATGCCGACCGTATTCGACGACGTGGCGTTCGGCCCCTTGAACCTCGGGCTGTCGGAGGTGGAGGTCGAGCTGCGGGTCGCGCAGTCGCTGGAGACCGTGGGGGCCGGGCATCTGCGCAAGCGGCCGCCGTACAAGCTTTCCCAGGGAGAGAAGCGGTCGGTGGCGATCGCGACAGTCCTTGCCATGTCGCCGGATATCCTGGTGATGGACGAGCCGACGGCAAGCCTGGACCCGATGTCGCGCAGCCGGCTGATCGAGCTCTTGAAGACCTTCCGCCACACCAAGATCATCGCCACGCACGACCTGGACATGGCCGCGGACCTGTGCGAGCGGACCATCGTGCTCCATCAGGGCAAGGTCACCGCCGACGGCCCGACGATCGAGCTGTTCCGGGACGAAGGCCTTCTTCACCGCAGCAGCCTCGAAAAGCCGCTCAGGATGCAGAAGTGCCCGGTGTGCAGCTCCCGGGCGGATTGATCCTCGCGCGGCAGGTTGCGTGCAATAATACTTGATGCCCGTCTGTCATTTGGATTAGAATCACCGCGCTGTTATGAAAAGATCGTTGCGGCTGTCTATTATCTTTTTGAGCATCGTCGCCTATTTCGCGCTCGCGGGCGCGGGTAGCGTGCTCCATACGCACGACGCGGACGGCGGCGACCACGGGGACTGCTCTGTCTGTCATTTTGCCTGCGGCGGCGCGTACGCCGACATCCCGTCGGATGTATCGGTCAGCCGCAGTCCGGTCGCCGTGCCGGTCATCCCGCATGAAGCTTCCGTTGCCGCCGTCTCTCTCGCGGCGCTTATCCCGGCGCGCTCGCCGCCGCTTCCGTAAATCCATCCTGTTCTCATCGCATAAGACGCACGTATCACACAGAGGGGGTCTCCATGAAGTTATTTCGTATTGGGCTATTTTTCTTAACGGCTGCATGTTGTCTTGTGCAGCCGTGCCGCGCAGAGGAGCCTGCGGTCGCGATAGAAGCGATGCGCAAGGACATGATCGCGATGCGCGACCAGTTCGACAAGATGCAGGTATTGTATGAAGCGAAGATCAAGAACATGCAGGCGCGTATCGAGAAGCTCGAGGAGATGAAGGGCGTCTCGACGGCGGCGGGGATCGACCAGCCGGTCCCCGCGGCGGCAGCCGCGACGACCGTAACCGCCCCGGTGCAGCCGTCAATCGTCTCGGCCGGCCTCGGCAGAGCTTTCCAGAGCTTCAACCCCGAGATCAGCGTGATCGGCGACGCCGATTACCACTGGACCGACAACAAGCGCAGCGATGTGTATCAACAGTTCCAGTTCAGGCAGTTGGAGCTGGCGTTCTCCTCGCATGTCGATACCTACGCCCGTGCCGATGTCTACACCCACCTTGAGCAGGAGGGGAGCGAGTGGCATTACGGGCTGTGCGAAGGGTACCTGACGCTCCTGACCCTGCCGTGGGATTTTCAGGCGAAGTTCGGAAAATATAAAGCCGATTTCGGCAAGGTCAACAAGCTGCACCTACACGCGCTGCCGTGGGTGGATTACCCCAGCGTTGTGACGAACTTCTTCGGCGAGGAGGGGATGAGCGAGCCGGGCGCAGCCCTCAGCCATTTGGTGCCGAACCCGTGGGACATCTACTCTGAGGTTACGGTCGAGGCGTTCAATAACAAGAACGCCCGCGCCTTCGCGGGCCCGGATGGCCGCGACCTCGTCTTCCTGACTCACTGGAAGAACTTCTTCGACCTGACGCCGGAGCAGACGCTCGAGCTGGGCGGCAGCTTCGCAGTCGGGCCGAATGACGACGGGAAGGGAAGACAGAAGACGCTCATGGAAGGGATGGACCTGACATACAAGTGGCGCCCGCTCAAGAAGGGGCTCTACCGTTCGCTTGTCCTGCAGGGGGAGTTCTACGCGTCGCAGAAAGACCGGTCGGCTGTGTACGGCGATAACGTGTTCGTCGACGGCGACGGGGTGGAGTACGTCGTCGACCCGATACTCGACGCACCCCGCGGCAGCGTCGACGCCGTCGGTTTTTACGGCTCAGCCATCTACCAGTTCGCGAAGCGCTGGTCGGTCTTCTCGCGCTACGACTACAGCGAGTATCCCGACAACCAGAGCATGCGCGACCAAGGGGTGTCGGGCGGCGTCACGTTCGCCCAGAGCGAGTACTGCTTCTGGCGTCTGCAGTACAAGAACATGGAGCGCAACTACGACAAGAACGACAACCAGATCTGGCTCCAGTGCAACTTCGGCATCGGGCCGCACAGAAAGCATGAGTATTGATAACCTGTCATCCTGAGGAGCCCTTAGCTGGGCGAAGGGCGACGAAGGATCTCACATGCGGAAGCGTTCGGTTGTGAGATTCTTCGCTTCGCTCAGAATGACATAAGGAAGGGGAAAGCTATGAAAAGACTGTTGTTGGTCGCGGTATTGTCTGCCCTGTCGATCATGCCCGTTTTTGCCAAAGACAAGCTTAACGTCCTGACGACGACGACCGACTTGAGATCGATCGCGGAGTCTATCGGCGGGGACAAGGTCAAGGCCGATGCGCTCGGCTACGGCACGCAGGACCCGCATTTCATCGAGGCGAAGCCGTCATTCATGCTCAAGGCGAAGAAGGCCGACCTGTTCATCCGCGTCGGCCTCGAACTCGAGATCGGCTACGAGGAGCTGATCATAGACGGTTCGCGCAACCCGAAGATCCGGATCGGCCAGCCGGGGCATCTCGACGCATCCGACGGCGTGCCGCTCCTCGAGGTGCCGACCACCCAGCAGGTCGACCGGTCGATGGGCGACGTCCACCCGATGGGGAACCCGCACTATTGGCTCGATCCGCTTAACGCGAAGATCGTCGCCGCCAACATCGCGAAACGCCTGAGCGAGCTGTCTCCGGAGAATGCCGGCTATTTCCGTGAGAACCTTGCCGCCTTTAACGCTAAGATTGACGGGAAGATGGCCGGCTGGAACGCGGCGATGGCGCCGTTCCGAGGGCAGAAGGTCGCGATCTACCACCGGAGCTGGCCATATTTCTTCAACCGGTTCGGCCTGGTGGACGCCTGCGAGTTGGAGCCGAAGCCGGGGATCCCGCCGTCGCCCGCTCACCTCTCGGAGGTCATCGAGATCATGAAACGCAACGATCTGCCGATCGTTCTGATGGAGGTCTTCTACGACGAGACGCCGGCAGACTTCGTCGCGCAGAAGACGGGGGCGAAGGTCGTCGTCGTGCCGAACTCCGTCGGCGGGGATCCTGCGGCGAAAGACTATTGCTCCCTGATCGACACGATCGTTGAGCGGGTGAGCGGGGCGCTGAAGAAATAAATATATTGCGCTGATGCGGTTCGCGGTTAATAATTGGCAAAGCGTGAAGGAGGGACCTATGCGACGTTTCTGTAAGGGATTTGCGGCGCTTACGGGATGTTTGTGCCTGAGTGCCATGCTTGCGCTCTTCCCTGTACCGCCGACAACGGCCGCTCCCACGGCGGCTCAGATAATCCACGTCGTTCTGCCCGGTGATACGTTGTATACGATAGGCAGGATGTACAATATCCTGCCCCCGGTGATCGCTCAGGTTAACCGGCTTTGCCTGCAGGAAACTCTGCGGCCCGGACAGCGTCTGGTGATCCCGGGCGCCGCGGCGCCTCTGCGTTCCGTATCCGGCCATGTCGTCGCGCCGGGAGACACGTTGCCCGGTATCTGCGCGAGGTACGGCGTCAGCGAAGAGGCGGTCATGAAGGCAAATTATATGTGGCGGCGGCGAGATCTGCTTGTCGGGGAAAGGCTCACCATCCCCGGAGGGAACGTTCCGGCGCCTGTCGACAGCGGCCCTGCCGGCGCGCCGGAAGAACCGCAAGGCATCTCCGTCCTTGATGCCGGTTCGTACCGCGCTCCGGAAATAGCCTTGCCTCCATCAGAGAGATGGCGCTATATCGTCATCCATCACAGCGCGACCGAACGGGGGAGCGCGCTCATTTTCCTGCGCGCTCACCTCCGGAGAGGATTTGCTGACGTCGGGTATCATTTCGTGATCAACAACGGGACAGTCGGGAAACGCGACGGCCAGATCGAGGTGTCGCGCCGCTGGCAGCGGCAGGAGATCGGCGCGCATTGCCGGGCGGGATGCATGAATTTCAAGAGCATCGGGATCTGCGTCGTCGGCAATTTCAGCAAGGGTTCCGTCTCCGAGAAACAGATGCAGTCGCTGGTGCGGCTGATCAGGGAGCTTTGTGCCCGATACCGTATCCCGTATTCACGGGTCATAGGCCACCGCCATGCGCGCGGGGCGAACACCGAGTGCCCCGGGGACTATTTCCCCTGGAAAGAATTGCGCCGGCGCCTGTATCAAACGCCGGCGGAGGAGCCGATGCAGTGATCGATACGGTCCATCTCATGCTCGCCCCGTTCGCGATGTGCCTGATCCTGACGGGGATCCACTGTTATCTCGGGCTGCACATCGTCCAGAGGGGCGTGATCTTCGTCGACCTGTCGCTGGCGCAGGTGGCGGCGTTCGGCGCTTCGCTCGCCTTCCTGTGGGGGTGCGAGCTCTGCTCGGTGCCGTCGTACCTGCTGTCGTATCTTTTTACTTTTGTTGGCGCAGTGATATTCGCCATTTCGAGGTCCCGGGAAAAAGAGGTCCCGCAGGAAGCGATCATCGGGATCACCTACGCTGTTTTCTCTGCTGCCGCGATCCTTGTCCTGGACAAGGCGCCCCATGGCCACGAAGCGCTCAAGACGATGCTGATCGGGAGCATTCTCTACACGACCTGGCCGCATGTCCTGCACACGTTCCTGATATACCTCGTCATCGGCGTCATCCATTTCATCTTCCGCCGCCGTTTCCTGCTGATCTCCGGGAATGTTGACGAAGCGCGGCGCGCGGGCGTGCACGTCGTGTTCTGGGATATTCTTTTCTATGTTTCCCTCGGTTTCGTCGTGACCAGCTCGGTGAAGGTTGCGGGCGTGCTCCTCGTCTTCAGCTATCTGGTGGTGCCGGCGGTGTGTGCGATCCTGCTCACCAATGGGATAGTTCGGCGCCTTATCTACGGGTGGGCGATCGGTTTTGTGGCGAGTATCGCCGGGCTTGTTGCTTCGGCCGTATGGGACCTTCCGACCGGCGCTTCGATCGTGACGGTTTTCGGAGTGATCCTGTGCTTGTCGTGGCTGGCTTCTACCGGAAGGGGAAAGGGCTAAGCATTAAGAAATGTATTGACGGATAGATGTCGCTATCGTATATTGTAAATGAAAATCATTATCATCTAGGATTGTATGGGCAGAGGACATTGCGGACAGGATATATGGTGGCACGGCAAACTGCGCGGATGCGGGTACAGGATAACCGCGAGCCGCGAGGCTATCCTCGAGGCGTTCATGCGTTCGGCCGACAGGCATCTCAGCGCCGAGGATATCTATATAAGCGTCCATAACGCCAATCCGGGTATCGGCCTGACAACGGTCTACCGGACGCTCGAGATCCTCGTCGACATGGGGATGGTCTTCAAGCTCGATTTCGGCGACGGCAGGGCGCGCTACGAGTTGGCGACCGCTGCCGGGCAGGCGAACCATCACCACCATCTGGTCTGCACCAGGTGCAAGAGGATCATCGATTATACCGATTTCATCGACGATGAGGTCGAGCTTCTGAAGAGGACTGAGAAAGGGTTGTCGGAGAAGTACAAGTTCGACATCACCAATCACCTTATCCAGTTCTACGGCGTGTGCGATACCTGCAAGACAGCTAAGTGACATATATTTTTTGCCTTACAATGGTAATGATTATCATTTACAGGAAAAGGAGGTGATAACTATGCCGGGATTTGATGGTACAGGGCCAATCGGAAGAGGACCTCATGGCGGCGGGCGCGGAGGATGTGCCGCTTCCAGGGGGATGGCCATGTCGTACGGCTATGACCGGATGAGCTGTGGCGGTTGGGGCAGAGGCCGCAGAAATCGCTACTATGCGACCGGACTTACCGGATGGCAGCGTGCCGGCCGCGGAAGCGTCTTTTCGTCAGGCGTCAGCGAAGAAGCGGCGTTGCGCGAAGAGGAGACGGTCCTCGAGAACCGTCTGGCGCGCGTGAAGCAGCGGATCGAGGCCATTGCCGGGAACAAAGAAAAACAAGCATAGCTATAACGTGAAAGGAACAGCCATGAGGATCGGTATACCTATCGAGGAATATAAAGGACTGAACACGGACGTATCCGCTCATTTCGGCCAGTGCCGTAACTTCCTGCTGGTCGACGTCGCGGACAATAAGATCAAAGAAACCCGTATCGTGCCGAACGGCGCTGCGCACGGCGGCGGAGGCTGTCTTGCGGTGGACGAGCTGCTCAAGCACGACATAACGGATGTCGTTGCCGGCGGTATGGGGATGAACGCCCAGCACAAGTTCGGCCGCGCGGGCGTGAGGATCTTTGCCTACCAGGGCAAGGTGCAGGATGCGATCAACGAGCTGCTGAAAGGTTCGCTCGGCGGCCTGGACGCCTGCTCTCACCACGGCGACGGCGGGTGCCATTAATCAAGGAGATGCCACGATGAAGCTTTGCATAACATCGGAGGGGACGACGCCCGATGCGGCCGTCGACCCGCGGTTCGGCAGGTGCCGGTATTTTATGATCCACGATACCGATACCGGCGCGTATGAGGCGGTGGAAAACGGGCAGGCCGGTTTCTCCGGCGGTGCGGGGATACAGTCCGCTCAGGCGGTTGCCGGCAAGGGGGTGTCGGCAGTGCTCACGGGGAATGTGGGTCCGAACGCGTTCCAGGCGCTGAACGCGGCGGGGATACGGATCTATACCGGCGTGGCCGGCACGGTAGCGGAAGCTGTACGCGCGTACGCTGAGGGGAAGCTCGCGGCGACGGCAGGCCCCACCGCAGGGCCGAAGTCGGGAACGCGCTGACGATCCGGGAAACGAAAGGGCAGCATGTCGATTAATTTCGTTCCGAAAGAGCTTTTTTTCACCAAAGGCGTCGGCCGTCACCGGCACAAACAACGTAGTTTCGAGCTGGCCCTGCGTGATGCCGGGATCCCGCACCAGAACATCATCCTGGTGTCGAGCATCTTCCCTCCGCGCTGCCAGATCATTGGCAAGGAGGACGGGATCGCGAAGCTGATACCGGGGACGGTGACCTTCTGTGTGTTCGCAACCAACGCGACTGACGAGCGCAACCGCCTTATCGCCGCGTCGGTGGGCCTTGCGGTTCCGCGAGACCGCAACGCCTACGGCTATCTGTCGGAATACCACGGCTACGGGATGTCGGAGGAGGCGGCGGGAAAATATGCCGAAGACCTCGCGGCCAGCATGCTCGCCAGCTCTCTCGGCGTCGAGTTCGTCGACCAGGAATCGTACGAGACGAAGGAAAAGGTGTTCAAGCAAAGCGGCAAGATCGTCAGGACGTCGAACATTACCCAGAGCGCCGTCGGCACGGGGAACGGCCTCTGGACGACCGTTTTTGCCGGCGCCGTGCTGATATTGTGATGCCGCCTTCGTACGCAGGACGGATACTTACTGTATGATCATAACAGTCGCAAGCGGAAAAGGAGGGACCGGCAAGACGACCGTTGCGGTCGCCCTTGCCATGTCCCTTGAGAACGTGCAGCTCCTCGACTGCGACGTCGAGGAGCCGAACGCGCACCTTTTCCTCAAGCCCTCATTGACCGAACAGCATGACGCCTGTATGCCGGTCCCGGCGGTTGACCTGAGCAAATGCACCTATTGCGGCCTCTGCGCAAAGTTCTGTGCGTACCACGCTATCGCCGTTATCCCGCCCTCGAGCTCGGACAAGCCGGGGACGGTCCTTGTCTTTGATCACCTGTGCCACGGTTGCGGCGCCTGCGTAACGCTGTGTTCGGCCGGCGCCATAACAGAGCGGAACAAGGCGATCGGGACGGTCGCATCGGGATCGGCGGGCCATGTCCGTTTCGGCAACGGCACGTTGAAGATCGGCGAGATCATGTCTCCCGCCCTTATAAGGAAGGTCAAAGCCATGGTCGAGGCGGGCAGGACCGTCATAATCGATGCGCCGCCGGGGACCTCGTGTCCGGTGATAGCGGCCCTGCGGGGGAGCGACGCCTGCATACTTGTTACCGAGCCGACGCCGTTCGGGCTTAACGACCTGGTTCTTGCGGTCGAAACTGCCCGCGAACTTCGTATCCCGTTTGGCGTGGTGATCAATAGATCGGATATCGGCGACGGCGCTGTCAAAGAGTACTGCGAGCGGGAGGCTATCCCGGTGCTGATGGAGATACCGTTCAGCCGCGAGATCGCGGCAAGCGCGTCGGCCGGAGTCCCGCTCGTCAACGCATTCCCGCATTACCGGGATGAGTTCCGGTACCTGTACGGCAAGATACAGAAACTATGAAACAGATACTGGTCATCAGCGGCAAGGGAGGGACGGGAAAGACGATACTGACGTCGTCGTTCGCCGCCCTCGCCCGGAACAAGGTTATGGTCGACTGCGATGTCGATGCGGCCGACCTGCACCTGATGCTCCATCCGCGCATTGTCGAGCGGCACGAGTTCAGGAGCGGCATGACCGCCGTCATCGAGCGCGATGTGTGCGTGGAGTGCGGCCGATGCGTCGAGAAGTGCCGGTTCGGTGCGGTCAGCCCGGAGTATATTGTTGATCCGATCGCATGCGAGGGGTGCGGTCTGTGCATGAGGATATGCCCCGCCGCCGCGGTGAGGATGGAGGAAGATGTCGCCGGCGAGTGGTTCGTATCGGAGACGGCGCACGGGCCGATGGTCCACGCGAAGCTGGGGATCGCGAAGGAGAACTCCGGAAAGCTGGTGGCGAAGATACGGGGCGTTGCCAAAGAGCTGGCGGAAAAGCAGGGGCGCGAGCTGGTCATCATCGACGGCCCTCCCGGGATCGGCTGCCCGGTGATCGCGTCGATGACAGGCACCGACCTC
>JAKLEM010000028.1 GCA_022711655.1 Candidatus Auribacterota bacterium | reverse complement strand
ACCACTATCCTGCTGCCGGCTACAGCGACCATACCGACCGTCTTGAGAAGCTCGACGGTTTCGGTGCGCCGCGCCTTGATCCGTTTCTCGACATCCGCTATTTGCCGGCGCACCGCGGCCAATTGTTCGTCTGCAGGGAGCAGCCGCAGCTTGAGCGCGCTCATCTCCGCCGCCAGACGGGCCATCCTTTCCTCAAAAGACTTCATCTCCGGATCATTCGCTATCGTCTGCTGTGTTGCGTCGACAGCAGATGAGACGCCGTCGACCTTTCCGAATTGCGTCTTCCAAGACCAGAGCACCGTTTCCAGGTCTTTCGCCTTCTCCTTCAGCATCGTCTCGGTCGCTTCGACGGTCGTCACTTTTTCCTGTTTCGATACCTCGCGAACAAGTTTCCTCAGGTCCGCCGGTATGCGCAGTACGGGTATGTCCTGCGTCAGTATCCTGTGCAATTCGTCGTCGAGCGGTATCTTGTGCGTCTCAAGATCGAGCACAGCGCCCCCGAGCTGATCGGCGGTGGCTTTGCTGTTGCTGTATCTCTCTGCGATCATCGTCAGTATTTTCTTGATGGCATCATACCGGGCCTTCCCGGTTAACAGTGAGATCTTCGCCCGTATGTCCGCCTTCTCCGCCTCCAAAACCGCGAGACGCGCCTCGATCGCCGCGCGGCGCTTTGCGTCCGCTTCGGACGTTTCGGCCACGATCCTCTTCGCCTCGTCAAGAAGCTTCACCAGCGACGTCTCTTCGGCGCGGAGACGGAGCAGTGACTGCCGGACGGCAACAGTCTGTGGCGTATCAACCACAGGCTGCTCTTCATGCGCCGCCTCGGCCGGTGTCTCTTCGATCGGCGCCGCGGCAAGAGGTTCATGAGCTACCTTGATGTCCGCAGGATCTTTGAAAACAACCGTTATCTCTGCCGCAGACACGCCCAATATCCGCAAGCTTCGTATTGCCGATGCGCGCACCTCCGCATAGGTATCGCCCTGCATCGCTTTCAGGCAATTCACGACTGCGTCACGGTGCTCTTGCGATAAGCCTTTTATCACACCGATGAGTTTCCCCAGCACTGTCGCCGCCGCTTCGCGCACCGTCTTTTCTTCATTACGCAACGCACCCACTGACGCGGAGACGGCCTCAAACTGTCGCTCGCTGTTCAGGCCCTCGATAACGCCGCTCAGTCTCACTAATGCTGCCGCCGCCATGGATCGTACGTACGCACTGTCGTTCAGGCTGCTGATCAGCATTTCAATAACATACCACTTCTCTTCATGGGACAGCGCGCGGATAACAACGCCAAGCTCCCCAAGCATGGCGATCGCTGTCGCGCGAACATTCGGATCATTATCACTGCAGCTCTCCCACAGGTTCTCAACAAGCTTTTGCCGCTTTTCCTGCGCCCATTTCCCTATCCCCGTACTCATATTGCCCAGCGTATTAGCCGCTTCAGTCCGAACGCTGACATGCCTGGCATTCCGCATATCGGTAAGCGCTTTCACCGCTTCTTCCTGGACGGGTTGCGGACATCCGCTGAAAAGCTCTGCCAGCGCGCCCGCCGCCGCCCTGGATTCGACCGCGGCGTCCTGCGCATTGGAGGCGCCTCTCAAAACGCCGGCCAGCGCGCGGACCGCTTCTTCCTGCAGAGAGCGCGGGCAGCAGCCGATATCGCTGCCGATCGCCCCCAGAGATTTTGCGGCTGCCTGGCGTTTTTTTGCATCGCCGTCGCGCAATCCGATCAACGCCTTGCGTACCGCCTTTTCCGTCTGAGCGGAGCGCGCAGCCAGATCACCCTTCAGAGCGGAACCCGGCACGGCAACTTCCTTCAACCGGGTCCCTTGCGCATCTCTCTCCAACTCCCATTCTTTTCCGGTGTAAGCCTTCATTATTTGCATCAACGCATACAAATGAACTTCGGCGTTCTCTTCGTCGCTTTCGGCACCGCGCATCATGGACCACTGGTTGAGAGCCTCATCCATGAACGCATCGAAATCCTCTTTCGGGATCATGTCGGCATAGCCGGCAAGCAGTTTGGCGAGACCGTGCGCCGCGGGGATGACTACTTCCGGGGTCGTATGTTTCATAACGATGTTCATAAGCGCCTGCACTGCCCTGGGAGAACCGATCTCGATAAGGCGCATGACGTCCTCCTGAGATGCGCTCACGTAGAGCGATTCTCCCCTCGCGCCGTATTCTTTCTCGAATATGTCCGCTTTCTTCAGGATATCCTCGATCGTCCTGAGATGCATCTCCAGCAGCCCTGCCGCCTGCATGTTCGTTTTCTTCTTCTCTCTCATTACGTTCTTTTGCGCAAGGTGCTCGATATGCTGCTGCACCGGCATAAGCTTCCCGGGATCGGCTTCAGCGATCTTCTTCATCCTCCCCGCCGTCCTGGCCGCTCTTGCCATATCCTGGTCAGCCCAGATGACCTGGGTCAACGCTCGCAGCGATTTCGGAGACTGGAGCTCGAGCAGCCTGTCTATCTCGACGTCGGTTGCTCCCTTGCTGAAATCCTTCCCCGCGAATTCCGCATCGAACGGGTCGGCCGGCGGCGCCTCCCCAGCGGCCATCAACGCCTTTTTGACGAGCTCGTCCAACTCGAGCTGTTTCGCCGTTATCTCGGAGCGCACCGCGTCCAGCCGCGGCGGCACCTCGCGGACGGCGACCGCCGCAAGCCGGCCCTGCTCGGCGAGGAGCGCCGCGATCTCATCGTTTAGCCTCGCAACCGCTTCTTCCTGCGCCTCATCATAGCGGACGCCGACGGGCTGCCCCGGGACCATCGCAACATTCCTCACCACCTCGCCGCGCTCGGTCAGTTCCATCCCGGTCGTCACGACCGTCATAGTTTCGGTCCCCCTCAAAACAGCCACCAGCGTTTCCAAGCTTGCTTTGAGGTTCGAATGATCCCACTCGACGCTAGCCTCCCTCACCTTGACCGGGCGGCGCAACAGGATCTTCTTATCGATCCTGTCGACCTGATCCACGGTAAAGGCATCCGGATAGAGCCGGGCGATCCGGACAAGCTCCTGCGCCGCTTCGTTCGACACGCCGTAGATATCATTCCCGAAGTGAACGATATTGAGCAGCGCCGCTATAGCTTTCTGCGAACGGATCTGCCCGAGCCGTTTCACGTCATCGCGCGTCGCATCCTCCTTCATAAAATCGCGTCCCTGGAACTCCGCCTCGTACGGATCGGCCGCGTCGAGAGCATCGACGATGTTCTGCAGCATCCGGCGCAGCAGGCCGTATTCCCGCCTATTCGCATTCCAGCCGTTGGACGGCACCGTGCCGTCGGCAAGGATCGATCGAAGCCACGCCTGAAGAGGCAGGAGCGCCTGCGGATCCGCCCCGGCAATTTCCGTTATCCTGCTCGCCGCCTTCACCGCCTTCCCCAGCCCGCCGGCTTCGCCATCCACGATCGATACGAGCGCGCGCAGCGATTTCGGCGACTTCAGCGCGGCAAGACGGTCGAGATCGGCGGACGTCACGCCCGCGGCGAAGTCCCGCCCCGCGAATTCGGCGTCGTACGGGTCGGCGGGTGCCTGCTCAATGCCCACCGGCTTACCGGCCGGCGCATTCTGCTTGAGCAGCCCGTCAAGCGTCGCCTGTTGCGCCGCAATATTGACCTTCAACTCCTCAAGTCGCGGCGTGATCTCGCGAAGGAGTTCCACGATCAGGATCTGTTCTTCTGCACTGAGGCGGACGAGATCGGCAGCAGTAGCGGATAATTCTACAATCGCATCTGCAGCGCGCGCATGTGCTGCCTCAAGACTTTCAGCGGCCGCCTGTTCGGCAAGAACGTTCACTATCGAATACTTATTTTTATTTTTTACCAGCCCGCCTATCTCGCTTATAGACGCACCAAATCTCATTAACCCGACTATTGCCGCTTTTCGGACTTCCACATTCTCATCATCCAACAGCGCGATGAGTATTCCCTTGATCTCTTCATCTGCCGGCGCCTTCAGCGCAATCAACTCTTTAATAGCTGCTCTTCGAACATTCCCATCCTCATTATCCAGCAACGTGACGAGCTTTTCATTAATCTCTTCTGCCGGCACCTTCAGCGCGATTAACTCATCTATCAACGCTATTTGTACAATCTCATCATGTTCATCCAGCAATGCGATAAGTTTTTTCCTAATCTCTTCTGCCGGCACCTTCAGCACGATCAACCCTTCTATCGCCGCTTGTCGAACACTCACAGCCTGATCATCCAGCAACGCGATAAGTTTTCCCCTGATCTCTTCTGCCGGCACCTTCAGCGCGTTCAATCCTTCCATCGCCGCTTGTCGAACACTCCAATTCTTATCATCCAGCAGCGCGATGAGCTTTCCCTTGATCTCTTCTGCCGGCACCTTCAGCCCGATCAACCCTTTTATCGCCGCTTGTCGAACATTCCAATACTCATCATCAAACAGCGCGACGAGTTTTCCCTTGATCTCTTCATCTGGCGGCACCTTCAGCGCGATCAACCCTTCTATCGCCGCTCTTCGAACACCCCCATCCTCATCATCCAGCAACGCGATAAGTTTCTCCCTGATCTCATCTGCCGGCACCTTCAGCCCGATCAACCCTTCTATCGCCACTATTCGAACGCTCCCAGCCTCATCATCCAGCCGCGCGATGATTTTTTCCCTAATCTCTTCTGCCGGCACTTTCAGCCCGATCAACCCTTCTATCGCCGTTTGTAGAAAACTCCAATCCTTATCATCCAGCCACGCAATGAGTTTTTCCTTGAACTCTTCTGCCGGCACCTTCAGCCCGATCAACCCTTTTATCGCCGCTTGTCGAACATTCCCATACTTATCATCCAGCAGCGCGATGAGCTTTCCCTTGATCTCTTCTGCCGGCACCTTCAGCCCGATCAATCCTTCTATCGCCGCTTGTCGAACATCCTCATGCTTATCACCCAGCAACGCGATGAGCTTTTCCTTGATCTCTTCTGCCGGCACCTTCAGCGCGATCAACCCTTTTATCGCCGCTTGTCGAACATTCCCATACTTATCATCCAGCCGCACAATTAGTTTTTCCTTAATCTCTTCATCTGCCGGCACCCTGAGCGCGATGAGCCCTTCTATTGATGCTTTTAGAGCTTTCCCATACATATCCTTAGCATCCAGCCACGCGATGAGTTTCCCCTTGATCTCTTCAGCCGGAACCTTGAGCGCGACTAACCCTTCTATCGCCGCTTGTCGAAAATACTCATCCTTATCATCCAGCCGTGCGATTAAAGATTTTCTGCATGCGTCATACTCATCACCAAGCACGGCTTTAAAATCGACTGCCACTGGCATTGGGGATACACTTGCCTTCTCTTGCAATTCAGCCGATCTTGTTTCCTCCGTCACGATCTCCGCACGCACCGCGGCCAGCCGGGCGATCAGGTATTCTATGCCCTCGCCTTTCCACTCGATCAGTTTCCGCGCTTCGGCGATCAATTTTTCCCAGCCTTGCTCGCCTGCAGGGCGTTTGAGGGCCGCGACGATAAGGTTGTCCACGACGGCTGTCCTGGCGTACTCGCCGAGTCCGCCTGCGCGCTCTTTGAATACGTCGAGGAAAGCGTTGGAGACTGTATCTGTCAGCACGGGTTCCTGCGAAAGCTTCCTGAGCAGCGCGTCCATCTCAAAGTCGGCGACAGCGGCGGCTGCCGGCGGCATGCCGTTCTCCGCGGCATACGCATCCAGCGCCGATGCAATCGCTGAACGGACGACGGCGGCTTTCTCGTCATTGATGAGCGGCTCGAGCGCCGCGACGGCCTCTTTCACCCGCAGGAAGACGCGCAGCCCGTAGAGGCTCTTCTCTGGGGCGGCTTTGTCAATAGTGCTAAGCAGCCCCTTCTTCACGATATGCGATTGGAGAAGCTTCAACTGTTCGATCACATAGTCGCCGTTCGCGGCGAATGCCTCGACCTTCAGGAGGATCTCGTCGCAGACGGGGTCGACGGTGGCAATCGAGAGTATGTGGCGAGCTAGGAAGTTCTCCTTGTTCTCGGCGTTGTCAAGGACCTCGTCCGGCCAGTTGCCGTTCACAACAAGCGCCGTCTGGATGTTGTCGATGATCTTGTCGAGCCGGTCGATATTTTGCTTCTCATGTGCCGGCCCTTTCTTCGGATCGCACCGCGCGGCGCGGACCGCCTTCAGGACTTGATATATCTCTTTCAATGCGTAAACCTGTTCGAGTTTCCTCTCCGGCGAGAGATTACCCCAGTTGTCTTTGTCGTACATACCGACGACCGCAGCAAACAATTCTTCCAATTTCACCGCGATCGATGCGCCGAGGGTGTTCTCTTGGATATAGGTCAGCGTCCTGTCGATCTCCTCGATACCCGTCGCCGGCGCACGGACGACGCCGAGGCGTTGGATGATCACATCCTCGCCAACAAGCAGCATATCGATCGCGTCCTGTCCCTTCGCGTCGGTCCACAACCCCGCCCCGACGAACGCCTCGCGCAGGTTCTTCTGCCACAGCGCCACCTTCTTCTCGTCCGCCTCCATCGTGAAGGTCTGGACGAAGATGTCCCAGAGAACTTCCTGCGGCTTCTTCTTCCCGTACGACTTATCGAATTCATAATCATCGATGATCCTGCGAACGAATTTCTTAAGCGTCCCGAGGCCGGGGGCTCGCGGGAGGAACTGCGGGTCCTGCGCGCGGCGGCGCCTGATCTCCTGCTCAAGGCCGAGGATGCCGCGCCATTTCAGCACGCCGTCAATATAGACCGGGTTGCCGGCAGCATCGAGCATCGGTTCGCCGATCAGCTTCGGGTTGACCTGCTGCGTCCCCTTCTTTGCCGCCTCGGCGACGAAACCCGACGACGCATCCGGCGGAAGCGGGGCGAATTCGATGATCATATGGCGTTCGAGGAACTCCTTGGAGAACTCCGTCGCCTGGAAATCGCGGCTCCCCGGCGGGTTGATCGCGTGGATGATCGCGAACCCCTCCTGGGCCCGCACCGGTTTGCCGTCCGGATCGAGCAAGTAGCCGCGCTCGGCGATCTCGTTCAGCACCGCGATCATCCCGGGCCGCCCCTGCGGCGTCTCCTCCCAGATCAGGACTTTGCCTTTTCCCTTCGTGTCCATCGCCCGCGGGACGCAATTGGCCTTGAACCCGCTCTGGAAGGCCTTCCCTTCCTCGCCCAGGTGCGGCGAGAAGGTGACGTCCTGCGTGCTCGTCGTGTACTCGATCTGCTTCTGCTCCACCTGCGGGCCGGATAGGAGCTTCGCCAGGGCCGTCGCCATCGTGCTCTTCCCCGTCTCCTGCTCGCCGACGAAGATCAGGTGGCGGCCGAGCGAGAGGCCCTGCAGGGCGGTGTAGAATTTTCTCGCGTTAACCGGGTCCTTCACCCAGCGTTTCACCTCCTCAGGGATGATACCGCGCAGGATCTCGGCATCGGGATGAACCTTCAGCTCGACGACATCGTATGACGAGGACGGCTTGCCGTCCGCGTCAAGCGGGACGATCTGGAGGATGTCTCCCTTGACAACGAACGACCTGTCGTTCAACGTCATCGGGTCGGCCGCCTGCGGGCCGTTCCCGATCCCTACCGCCTCGAAATCGTTCTTCACGTTGGCGAATGAATTGCGCTTATCGTCTTCCGCCTTGAAATTATAATATTCCTGTATGATGTCCCACTGCCGGTTCTCGAAGTCGGACGGATAGTTGACGAAATGCTTGAGGATGCTTTTTATCACGCGCGGCGACGGCTCACGGCGGAGGAACTCGCCTCGCGGGGAATCCGGGACGAATGACGGATCCTGCAGCAAGCTCCAGTTCTTATAAATGAACGCCTGTTTCTCCCCGTTGTATCCCAAATACACGAGCCGTTCCCGTACCGCGGTCTTCACCAACACCATGATCGTGTTCTTGATCTTCTTTTCATACGCGCGCGCGGCGGCGGGGTCGGCCGGATATTTGCCGGTACGCTTCGCCTCGTCGATCGCGTACTGGTACTGCATCTCGATCTCCTGTTGGGGCGGCAGCCAGTCGACCTTGATGACGGTCTTGCGCCGCTGCATCGCCTGGTCGGATGCCTGTCCCGCGCTGTGGAAACCCTTGGCGCGGACGTTCGACGTCGCGAGGATCCTCGCCCGCGGATGGTTCGGCAGCGGGACGAGCCGTTTGCCGCCCCGTTCGTCGGCGACGCGCCACTCGTGCGTCTTGGCGGCGATCGACGCCTTCATCGCGTTCAGCACCTTCTGCGGCACCTTATGGATCTCGTCGACCAGGCACCACCCGCCGTAATGCTGGACCTTCGCCAGTGTGCTCGGCTGGTAGTCGCTCACCCCCGCCTCTTTCACGCCGAGCGTCCGGTGCTCGGTCAGGTCTTCGACCTCCATGTCCTCGTTGCCAGCCATCACGAAGAGCTCCTCATTCATGAGGTGCGCCGCCGCCCTGATCAGCTCACCTTTGCCGACGCCCGACTCGCCGACCAGCTCGACAACTGTCCCTTCCCACATATTCTCAGCGTCTTCACGCTCCATCTGGACGCTCGCCGTCAGCGTCCACGCGCCGGCCTTCAGCTCGATGACATAGGAGGTGAGCGTCATCGGGTCGAACCCGACGATCCGCTCGGGCGATTCCTCGACGAACGAGACCCCCGCCGGGTCGGCCCCCTGCCAGCCGACGACCTGTTTATATCCCGTCTTGTCTTTTGAGAAGCTCAGCTCATGGAATGTCTGCGACGTAGCGGGAACGGAGACCGCCGCGCTCATCCACCGGAGGCCCTGGTCGTTGACATACGCCGTCCCCGCCGCTTCGGCCTCCTGCGTTACCTTTGAGCCGAACTTCGGGAACTTGGCGACCGTCTTCCATTTGCCGTCGACCTTCTCGGTGATCTCGATCGTGTCGCCGGTATCATAGCGGATCAAGTACCTGCCGTCGGGCGAATACGACGTGAACCGCTGATCGCGCCGATAGAGGCTCTGGATGATCGACAGAAGGACATCTTCGTTCGCGAGGATATCCGGCACGACCGTCTCGGGACATTCCTTCCCTCCGGCGCCGCGTTCCCACTTGAGTTCAGGGCATCCCTCCTTCTTGAAGACGAGGAAGCTGCGGCCGTCTACAGTTTCGGTGTAGAAATTCTTGTACCCTTTCATTGGTTCGAGCTTGCGCTCTGGCGGTTTTTGCTCGGCGGTCATCAGAAGGAACGGCGCCGGGAACAACGCGAATTTTGCCGCCAAACCGACAAGGCCGTAGAGCCCCGCGTTCTGCATGATCTCCTGCCAGCTCCTGCCGCGCGACGGCGGGGCCAGGTATTCGACGAACGACTCCATGACATCTTTCGGGAGTTCGGCGAAACTCTTCGGGACGATCGTCCGGTCGCCGTACGTCAACTTAACCTGTTCGCGCGATTCTTCGTCGCCGACGGCGACGGCAAAAACGGCCGCGCCCTTTTCTTCGGCGCCCACGTTTATCTGCTTGATATCATCCCGCGCCCCGGCTCCCAGGTTGCCGTCGGTCAGGACAAAGAGGATCCGCCGGCTCTTCTCAGCCGTCCTGTCGGGCGATTCCGTGAGCCTCGTGACCGAACGGCCGAGGGCCGTCACATCGTCGGTCCCGCCGCCAGCGGTGATCTTCTTGAGGATGTCGTATATGACACGTTCCTTTCTCGTGCCGGTGTCGCGGCTCGTCTCATGAGATATCTGTACGGTATCGTCGTCGGAGAACATCCCGACCTCGAACTCGATCGGGTTGAACCCCTTCGATTCGAGCTTTTCGTTGAGGTTGGAGATGACCTCGAGGAGGACGAGCGCCGTCATGCAGGCGTAACGGATCCGGTCGCCGCCCATACTGCCGGAGGTATCGATGAGAAGCGTGATCTTGACCGGCATCGGCTCTTTTTCTTTCCGGATAGCGAAGGGCGCCTCGCCAAGAGCTCCCTGCACCAGATGCTTCAAGACGCTCCCCTTGTCGCGGTGCGTCTCGAGCTCCATGCCGACGGACGGGATGATGAGCCCCTGCAGCGCTTCGGTCATCTGCGCGATCAGCTGTTCGTAGGGCGCCTTCCATCCCTGGTATTCTTTGTACTCCTCGGGAGTGAGGCCGGTCATCCGCGAGACATCCAGCTCCTCCTGCTGCTGAAGCGCGTTGAGCCACGCATCATCGAAGAGCGGCGCTTCCGGCTCCGGTTCGTTTTTGATCTGCAGGTCGGGCAGATCTTCTCCGATCCTGTCGGCGATACGGTTAAGGCCGGCGAGGTTCATCCCCTGGGGCAGTTGAGGAGCGGGCGTCGCGGGTGCGGTCGTCGTCCCGGCTCCTGACGGCGCCTGTTCGCCGGGAGTCGCGGGCTGTTGTTCACCCTGCGCCCCTTCTTTTCCTTCCGGCCCTGTTTGTCCTTCCTGTCCCTTGCCCTTCTCCCCTTGCCTCTCCTCTTTTCCTTTCGCCGCCTGCTGGATGCTCCGCGCCGCCCTCCCCACATCGCGCTCGACCTTCTTCAGCAGATCCTCAAGCGACCGGTTGGCCCCCTTGATCCCGTTCAGGTCCTCTTTCATCTTGCCGGCGGTCTCGCCGATGTCGCCCGACTGCGCCGAGACGTGGGTCTCATCGATCTCCTCCTTGGAAAGCGTCTTTTTGAGGCGTTCCGCCGCACCGGCAAGGTGGTTTGCCTTCTCCTGGAGCTTCCTGAGCCGCTCATTAAGTTCCGCCGACTTGCCGCCCATCTTGTCGAAGCCGTCGCGCATCGCGTCCCCTTCTTCGGGAGAGGGCATCCCCTGCTGGATATTCGCCGCCTGAGAGCGGCCGCCGCGCACCCCTTGATCAAAGCCGCGCCCTTTCTCCTGCAGCTCCTGCACCTGGTCCTGCACCTTTTTCGCGTTGTCGGCTATCTTGCCGGCGGCCGATTTTCTGTCGGCTCCCTTCTCCTTCATCTTGCCCGATCCATCACCCGCCTGATTGGCCCCTTCTTTGATGTTGCCGATATCCTTCGTCATCCCCTCGACATCCTTCTGGAGCTGGTTGACGACATTCTCGAGTTCGGCAAGATGCTGCTCGATATTCTGAAGGCCTGCCTGCCCCCCTGCCGCCGGCTGCCCCTGCCCTGCGCCGGGCTGCGGCATACCCTGTCCCGGCATCGGCATCCCCTGTTGGCCAGGTTGCGGCATTCCCTGCTGACCTGCCTGCGGCTGTCCCTGCTGTCCCGGCTGAGGCTGCCCCTTCTGCCGACGCCCGTAATCCTCCATCGCCTGCTCCATCTGTTTCTGTGCAGCCTGGCGGATCGCCTCTTTCGCCTCCTCAGGCAGAGAGTCCCAGAACTCCTGCACCTGCCGCATCTCCTCCTCCAGCAGCTGCTCGTACTCCCGCTCCTTCTTCATGATGTCTTCCTTGATCATCCGCTGGTAGGCGCGGCGGAGCTCTTCCTGGCGAACCGCCTCCTCAAAGAGCTTCTGATATTCGGTCAGGATGTTCTTCACGGCTTCGACGATCGCGTCGTCGTCCATCTCGTCGTCGGGGAGCATCATCAGCTTTCCCCACCCGGCCGTCTCGCCCTTCGCGACGCCGCCGAACGTCGCCGCCACCGCCTGCCGGACGCGCGCGCTCTTGAGGCGCGGGTCCTGGATGGTAAGCTCGCGCCCGTCAAAATGGCTGAAACGATAGAGGAGCGAGTCGACATACTGCAGGTGGAGCGGCAGTGAGCGCAGGAGCGTCTCCTCGACCATCGGGTTACCTATGTCGTAGCGGTCCTTGAAAACCCGGAGGATCCAGCCGAGCGCACCCTTGTATTCCTGGTCGATCGTTCGCCCCTGGACCTTGTCCCTGTTGCGGCTGAGTCCCCCGTAGATCGTCCGCGGAGTCAGGAGCGTGTCCCACAGCGCCGCGAACTCTGGCCGTTCTTTCAGTTCGGCAAACTTCTCCTGCAGATCCCGCTTTCCGTAGAGAATCTTCGAAACGGCGAGGACGAGCTGGCCGAGTCCGCGCTCGCGCGCGGCGGCCTGCTTCCCCGCGATGTCGTTGGCGTCCTTACCGTCATAGGGACGCGGATAGAGGTCGGTGATAACGTACAATAGATTTGAGGTGCGCTCGGTCACGTCAATAAAGTCCCACAGTCCCTGCGCAGCCTGTTCCATCGTCACCCGTTTGCCGGCGAGAGACGATGCGTAACGCTGAAGCTCGTCGAGGAGGCCCCCCGGCTTGGTGATGAAACCGAGCTCCTCTTCGGTCGGCTCCGCATACCGCTCGTGCAGCGCGGCGAAAAAATCGCGCAGGAGCGCCAGCGGCTTGATGTTCTCGTCTTTCTCCTTCATCCCCATCAGGATCCCCGCCATCATGATCCCCGCGACGCGCTGGGCGTTATACGGATCAAAAACGACATGATCGGCGTTCTGGTTGTTCTTCTGATAGATCGCCCGCACCTCGCCGATCAGGAGGTCTGTCGAGAAATAGCCGGCCTTCCGGTCCGAGACCCCAGGCCTGACGATGAACCCCATCTCGCCGGCCCGCCCCATCTCTTTGCCGCGCAGGTAAATCTCCTTTGCAAGCGGATCGCCGATAAGGTCCTTGTACGAATCGACGCTCTGTTCCGCATCGGCGAGCGGCTTGCCGCAGTGGGTGAGGAGCTCCATCATGCTGACCGCAAAAGTGATATTCTCCCATTCAGCGGGTATCCGGATCTCCCCTGCGTCCGCCAGGTAATGTATGATCTCGTGTTTGAGAACGACGCGGACCTGAAGCTCGTCATTCGACTGCTTAAGCGATATCTTGTGGATGTGGGGATTGAGCATCCCCAGCGACATCGTCATGGCGCTCATCTGCGCGATATGTGCCATCGCGTAATCCTTCCAGAGCGAGAAATCGTCTGTCAGGACCGCCTCGGGAATGATGTTGTTGAAATGATACGAAAGGATATCTTCGTTGAGCTTGCGCCGCATCTGCTCGCGTTTCGCCCCTTCCGGATAGAGCTCTTCGACCACTTCGTCGACGATCGTCGATACAAGCTTCCTCAGCTCCGGATCAAGCTCTTTCTGTCCGACCATCTCGAGCTCTTCGCGCAGGTGGACAAAACCAACGGCGAGACCCTCCTGCGTCTGTTGCCCCGGCAGGAGAAACGGCGGGATCGCCCCATCGGCAAAAATCTGCGCTGTGTATTTCTTAAAATCGTCTTCGTTCGTCCCCTTTACCGCCTCGCGGAGCGGCCCTATCAGCGCCTGCATCTCGCGGTAGCGGGCGCGGAAGAGCTCGGCATCGTTCTTATCGGCCGCCTCAAGCATCTCTTTCTTTAATTCGAAATAGCGGCGCATCTTGCCGGGCGTGTCTGCCGGGACAGGCTTGACGGCGAGTTTCTTTTCAGGCGCCACATCCTCCTCCGCCATCGCCGCGCGGACGAACCCGAACCCTCTCGACAGCGCATGCTCGACCCGCCCCCCCCGCTCCCACGGGTCCCAGAAATCCGACGCGAAATAGGTCGCCTTGTTCGCCTTCAGTATCGGGTAGACCGCATCGAGATACTGCTGCTCGCGGAACGGGATCTCCTCGGGCCCGACCATCCCCTCTTCGAGCAGGTAGATCAACTCGAACGCCTTCGCCACCATATCGTTCAGGATGAACTCGTTCGGGATATCGGGGATCGTCCCGCCCGGGCAGAGCGCGGCATATTTCTCGCGCACAAGCTTGTCCGGAAGGAGGAGCTCTCTGATCCCCTGGTAGCGGCTGCGATCCTGCTTGAGAAGGATCTGCAGATATGACTCGACGTCCTCGTGGATGATCGCGCGCAAAAGCTTCAGGTCATCGCACGCAAGGTCTTTGCGGACAAGATATTTCCCGCTGGAGACGAGGATGCAGTCGGCCCTGTTGGCATCGAGGAACCGGACATCCTCATCCTTATCCGCAACAAGGATCTTCTTATTTAACAGGGCGCGGTACATCTCGCGCTTGAAGACCGGCTTTTTATCGTAGGAAGAAGGGGCAAGCGTATCGTTGCGAGCGACAGCCGGAATGCGCGAAGGTACAGCCAATGCGGTCTGCGTAATGAACGCCGCGCATAAAAGCAATGAGATAAGTTTTACGAGAAACGTATGCTTTTTCATAAATTTCTCTGTAGTTATGAGACTAGCAATATTTTACGCTAAAAAACGAGGATTGTCAAGGCGTGGAGGGGTAAAAGAAAACTACCTGCGGTTGCGGAATCGGAGCCGGACCGGGACCCCTTCGAAGCCGAAGCGGTTGCGGAGCTGGTTGAGGAGGTACTTCTCGTAGCTGCGGTCGAGGATCGAAACGTCGTTGACGAAAAAGGTGAAGGTCGGCGGACGCGAACCCGTCTGCGTCGTGTAATAGATCTTGAAACGCTTTTTTCCCTTGTACGGATGCTGGAGGTTCGCCTGCGCCTCGGTGACGGCCTTGTTGATCATGCCGGTGGATATCTTGGCGTCAAGCTGCTCGTTGACGAGCAGGACCTCGTCGAGCACCTTGTAGATGTTCCTGCGTTTGAGGGCCGAGATGAAGATAATGGGGGCGAAACCGACAAACGGCAGTTTCCCGAGAACGGAAGCGGCATAGTCTTCGGTCGACGCCTTTTCCATCAGGTCCCACTTGTTAATGCAGATGAGGATCCCTTTGCCGGTCCTGGCAGCCAGATCGGCTATCTTGGAATCCTCGTCGGTCGGGCCGGAGCGCGCGTCGATCATCATAACCACGATGTCGCAGCGTTCGACGGTGTGCAGCGACCTTGTCACGCTGAAGAACTCCGGCGCGCTGTCCACCTTCCTTTTCCGTTTCATGCCGGCGGTATCGATCAATAATATGTCTTTCCCCTTCCAGGAGAAGTGGATATCGATCGAATCGCGGGTCGTGCCCGGGCAGTCGTCGACGATAAGGCGCTTCTCCTGCAACACCGCGTTCACGTACGACGATTTGCCGACGTTCGGTTTGCCGACGATCGCGATCTTGAGCGGCGCCGCCGCCGCCGCGGCTGAGCTTTCCGGCACCAGCTGGATCACCCGGTCAAGCAGTACCCGTATCCCGAGGCCGTGCAGTGCAGAAACGGGGAACATTTCCTGCACGCCCAGCGTGCGGAAATTCTGCGCCAGCGGCTGGACCTTCTCGTTGTCGACCTTGTTGACCACCAGGAGGACCGGCTTGCGGCACCTCCGCAGGAGCCCCATGATATCGGTATCCAGCGGCATGATCCCCTCGGTCGCGTCGACGACAAAAAGCACCGCCGCGGCGTCTTTGATCGCCACCTCAGCCTGCTCTTGCACCGACTTCTTGATGTTGTCGGCCGCCTCGAACTCGATACCGCCGGTATCGACGATCTGAAAGCTGCGCTCCTGCCAGTTGACCTGGCCGACCAGACGGTCGCGGGTGACGCCGCGGGTGCCGTCGACGATGGATATCCGCTTGCCGACGAGCCGGTTGAAAAGCGCCGATTTGCCGACATTCGGCCTGCCGACAATTGCCACGATATTAGTATTCATAGGGGACCTTTGTGCGGGGATTATAGCACAGAGCGATACATGCGGACAGAAAAGTGATCAATCTTCTTCATCCTCATTAAACTTCGGCGCCGAACGCGGCAACATTGCTATTCCCGTGAAAATTGTCATATGATACAATCATCTCGTTATTTATATTCTACTCCAGCAAGGGGGATCCTCCATGAGACCGCTAGTTCTTCATATTGACAAAGACGAGACTTTTCGTAAGCATTTCAAGGACCATTTCCCCGAATACGACGTCCAGAGCGCTCCGGACGGGAAAACCGCCCTAAAGATCCTCTCTCTTCCAAACAATATCGCTATCGTTGTCTTCGCGCTCGCCGCAGCGTGGCAGGAAGAGATGCAAAACATTAAAAAGATTAAATTCCTGCACAACAACCTTCCCGTTATCATTCTTTCGGAATGCGGATCCAAGGAACTGCTGATCGAGGCGCTTCGCGCAAGGGCGGACGATTACCTGGATAAACCGCTTGACTGCGAGAAAGGAAGGGAGATTTGCGCCCGCCTGCTTGCGTCCATGAAAGGTCTCATCGGCAGCGAAAAGATGACGGTCAAAGGGAAGATAGAAAAGGTGAAGCTATTCCTTCTGGCCAACGTCTTCAAAAAGACGGGGCTTGCGGACGCCGCGCGCACGGTCTCGTGGAGCCCAAAATACCTCAGCAGAGTCTTCCCGGCAATCACGGGAAAAGGTTTCGAGGACTACCGGCTCGAGCTCAAGATGGAACAGGCGAAAAGGCTGCTGAGAGAAACGCACGAATCGGTGGAAGGCATTTCGCGCAAGCTCGGATATGCCTACCCCGAATCGTTCCGCAGGCAGTTCAAGGAGTTGACCGGCGCCACGCCTACGAAATTCAGGAAACGCACGGAATCGGCCGGGTACGGCCGATAGTATCTCTTTTTGCTCAAACTCTATAGCGCTCGAGTTCGGCATCCGTAACAGGCACAACATGGGCTGTCTGTTTATCGGTAGCCGGAACGCGCCAAAACAGGATATCCCCCGACGGCTTGCCGTTCAGGTCGCAATACCGGCAGACGATCCGCGCCGAAAGCTCGGTCCGGGCGTCGTCGAATCTCCCTCTCCCAAGCGCCGTCGGGCCCGCCATTTCTTCGGTCGGCATGAGGATCAGGTCGCCGGCCTGCGCGAGACGCTCGATCTGGCCGTTCTCCTGCTCGTCGCGCCCGACGATCAGCACGGCGTCCGGCGCGAGCCTGAAATACCTCCCGACTTTCAGGAGCTGGGTATCGTTGAAACCGATCTCCTTCGTATGATTCCAGAGGTCCTCGAGCCGCTTCGCGTAGTTCGGGTCGGTCAAAAGACAACCGCCCGCAACGCAGGGAAGATCCGTTATGCCGAGTTTCGCGGCAAGCTCGAATTGGGGCTTGCGCGTCCGGCCCGAGAAACTCAGCAGTCTTTCGCGCGGGATCAGCCCCTCTTGTTCCGGTACGGTCGGCTCAAGGTGCTGGGCGCACAGCGGGCGCAGGATATACCCTTTCATCCCCGATTCCTTCTCGATGATACCGAGCGCGTGCCGGTGCTGGGACATCGGCCGCTGGCCGAGGACTTCTCCGGTGATAAGGAACTTCGCGCCGATCTCCCTCATGAGCTCTCCCGCCTTGCGCAGCATGAGGATCTTGCAATCGATACAGGGGTTCATGTTGCTGCCGTAGCCGTGCCGCGGCTCCTTGAGCATGGCAAGGTACTCGCCGGTAAGGGTGAAGACCCTGCACTCCGCGCCGATGTCCTCGGCTATCTTCCGCGCGCGGTCGGCGCAGTCGCTGAACGGGATGATGTAGTTGACGACGATGACCTCGACGCCCAGCTCCTTCATGTATTTTGCGGCGAGCCAGCTGTCGAGTCCGCCAGACACCAGCGCGATCGCTTTGATCTTCTCCATTATCCGCTCTCCGATCTCCTAAAGGACTGCAATGGATGTGAGCGGTCAGATTCTACTCTCGCCCCCCTGTTTTGTCATTTGTATTTTGCCTGGCAACGTTATACAATAGCCCCTCATATGAAAACGCCGTTCGAGAAACTGGTCGACGTGATGGCCCGACTCCGCGCCCCCGGCGGATGCCCCTGGGACCGTGAACAGGACCACGCGACCCTCAAGACTTACCTGATCGAGGAGGCCTACGAGGTCATCGAGGCGATCGACGCGAACGACCCGGCAAAGCTGGAGGAAGAGCTCGGCGACCTGCTGCTGCAGCCCGTCTTTCACGCGGAGATCGCCCGCGAGCGCGGCCAATTCGACATCAACGACGTCATCAACGCGCTCATAGAGAAGCTGGTCAGGCGCCACCCTCACGTCTTCGGCGATGTCAAGCTCGGGACCGCAGAACAGGTCCTTACCCAGTGGCACAAGATCAAGCGCGGCGAAAAAAAAGCGGCACGCTCGGCCATCGACGGCGTCCCGAAACACCTCCCCGCCCTCCAGAAGGCGCACAAGCTGCAGAAAAAAGCGGCGCGCGTCGGCTTCGACTGGAAACATATCGACGAGGTGATGGCGAAGGTCGACGAGGAGCTCGCCGAGGTCAAGGAGGCGCTCCTGGCTAGAAAGAAGAAAGCGGTCCACGAGGAGATCGGCGACCTGCTCTTCTCCGTCGCGAACCTGTCGAGGTTCCTCGACCTCGATCCCGAAGACGCCCTCCGGAACACTATCAACAAATTCAGCCGCCGGTTCAAGATGATCGAGCGGGAGCTGGGACGGCGCGGCAAAAAGCTGGAAGAATCGTCGCTGGAAGAAATGGACGCCATCTGGAACGCGGCAAAGAAAAAGCCGCCTCGCGCCGGAGCGCGCAGGCGGCCTTCAACGTAGAACAACTCCGGATCAGTTCTTCTTGCGCCGTAAGAATGTCGGGATATCGAGATCGACGCCGTTGAACGGAGAAGAATCGAGTTTCGAGAAGATCCCCCGCTCGTTCGTCGTAAAGTTGATCATCGTCTGCTTCGGCTCCTTTTCGCCCTCAAGCTTCTCCTTTTCCTCATAGAGCTCGACGTCATAGGCAAGGTCGAGCCCCGTCGCGATGATCGTTACCAGCGCCCTGCCGGTCATCCCCTCATCGATCGATGCGCCGAAGATGATATTCGCTTCCTTGTGCACCAGCTCGCTCACCAGGCCGACCGCGCTGTTTATCTGGTGGAGCGACAGGTCTTTTCCTCCGGTGAAGTTTATCAGGATCCCCCGCGCGCCGATGATCCCCTTGCGCTCCAGGAGCGGGCTCTTCAGCGCCGCCTCGATGGCGCAGACCTCTTTATTGCCACCCTCGCTGTCGCCGTACCCGAGCAGCGTGCCGCCCTTTTCCGACAAGATGGACCGCACATCGGCGAAGTCGAGATTGATCAGCCCCTTGCGGGCGAGCAAGCGGGATACCGACTCGATCGCGTTCCCGAGGATATCGTCGATCATGTTGAACGCGTCGGCGATCGACGTCTCCTGGGAGGTGAACTCGAGCAGGCGGTCGTTGGGTATCACGATCACGGTGTTGACGCTTTCCCTGAGCGACTTCACGCCCTCTTTCGCCTTTTTGAAACGCGTCGCCCCTTCGAAATTGAACGGCTTGGTAACGACGGCGATCGTCATGATATTCATGTCACGCGCGATCTTCGCGATCACCGGCGTCGCGCCGGTCCCCGTGCCGCCGCCGAAACCGGCGACGAGGAACAGCATGTTATAGCCGCCCAGCATCTCGGCGAGCTTCAATGTGCTCTCCTCGGCCGCGAGCTTACCGATCGCGGGATCCGAACCGGCGCCGAGACCTCTCGTCAAGCGCTCTCCTATCTGCACCTTTTCCGGCGCCATCGAAGCGTTCAGCGCCTGGATATCGGTGTTCACGACGGCGAAATCGACCCCATCGATACGCCGGTCGATCATCCGGTTGACCGCGTTCGACCCGCCGCCGCCGACGCCGATCACTTTGATCCTAAACAGATTGTCCGTCTCGCTCATAACGCCCTCATAGGATTTGGTGGTTTAGAAATACTCTTCGACCCAGTCTTTCATGCGCTTGGTTATCTTGCCGAATATGTTGCGCCCGCGGAACCTGCCGAGCTCCGAGTCCTTGCGGTGCTTCGCGCCGTACATCACGAGGCCGACACCGGTGGAATAGATCGGGCTGTCCAGGATCTCCATGAGGCCGGCAACGTCGCGCGGCTTGCCAATCCTTACCGGCACATCGAATATCTTTTTCGCGACGTCGGTAATGCCGCTGAGCAGGGCGGTCCCCCCGGTGATCACGACGCCCGACGCGATATACTCGCTGAAACCGCTCTTCGTGATCTCTCCCTTGACGAGCGAGAAGAGCTCCTCGATGCGCATCTGTATGATCTCCGCGAGGAGCTTGCGCGGCATCCCGTTCGCCCCGCGCCCCACGATGCCCGGCACGATGAATTCCTCGTTCGGCTTGACCATCGCGGTGGTCGCGCAGCCGTATTTCTTCTTGATGTCCTCTG
>JAKLEM010000027.1 GCA_022711655.1 Candidatus Auribacterota bacterium | reverse complement strand
CGACCACGTTGCCGCGCATGGCGAAATCCTTGAACTCTTTTACTAACGACATACGACACCTCCCTGTTTGTGACGCCAATTATAGATCGGGCGCGCGGCGGCGGCAAAGCAAAATAGTTCACCGCACAGCCCACGATATAGTATAATGGCCCGCATGAAGTCGCTGCACGATCTCGTCATCTTCCTGAACGGCTACCTCTGGGGGCCGCCGATGCTGGCACTCATATTCGGCACCCACATCTTCCTCACCTGGCGGCTCCGCTTCATCCAGCGCTACACCGGCGTGGCGGTCAAGCTGTCGTTCAGCAGGGAGAAGGAAGGCCACGGCGACATCAGCCACTTCGGGGCGCTGATGACTGCGCTCGCCGCGACGATCGGCACCGGCAACATCGTCGGCGTCGCCACCGCGGTCGCGCTGGGCGGCCCCGGCGCCGTCCTCTGGTGCTGGCTGACCGGCGTCTTCGGCATCGCGACGAAATACTCGGAAGCGGTCCTGGCGGTCAAATACCGCGTCAAGACATCGGACGGCACGATGCTCGGCGGGCCGATGTACGCGCTGGCGAACGGCCTGAAGATGAAATGGCTCGCCTCGCTCTTCTGCGTCTTCACCGCGATCGCGGCGTTCGGCATCGGCAACATGGTGCAGGCGAACTCGCTCGCCGACCTCGCGCACTCGACGTTCCGCATCCCCCCGGTCCTGTCCGGCCTCGTGATGACGGCGATCACGGCGGTCGTTATCCTCGGCGGGATCAAGTCGATCGCCCGGGCGTGCGGCAGGCTCGTGCCGTTCATGGCGATCTTCTATATCGGCGGTTGCCTCCTCATCCTTTTTATCAACATAGAGTACATCCTCCCCGCGATCGCGCTGATCGTCAGGTCGGCTGTCTCCCCCGAAGCGTTCGGCGGCGGGATGGTCGGCGGCGGCATACTGCTCGCCGCCCGCTACGGCATCGCCCGCGGACTCTTCTCCAACGAGGCGGGGCTCGGATCGGCGCCGATCGTCGCCGCGGCGGCCCAGTCGCGCAACCCGGTCCGGCAGGGACTGGTCTCCTCGACCGGCGTCTTCTGGGACACCGTCGTCGTCTGCGCGATGACGGGGCTCGTCCTCGTCACCACCCTCGTGAAAGACCCCGCCGGGCTTCAGGGGCTGAAAGGCGCCGAGCTTACCAAGGCAGCGTTCGCCCACATACCGGTGGTCGGGCCGGCGGTCCTGACAGTCGGACTGCTGACGTTCGTCTTCTCGACGATCCTCGGCTGGTCGTATTACGGCGAGCGGGCGTTAGAATACCTGCTCGGCAAGAAGGCGATCATGCCCTACCGCGTCCTGTGGGTGGGGGCCGTCTTCGTCGGGTCGGTCGCGGCGCTGCCGTTCGTATGGGACCTCGCCGACGCGATGAACGCGCTGATGGCCCTGCCCAACATCGTGTCGCTCCTGCTGCTGAGCAACGTGATCGTCGCGGAAACGAAGAAGTACCTCTGGAACGGCGCGCTCGACGCACAGGTGGCCGAAACCCAGCACGCCCGGCAGTTCGTACCGGGAAAGATCATCGTGAGGAAGGAACGGGAAGAGGTCGGGGCCGTATCGGACTGACCGGCGCAAGCCGCACGATAGAATCAAACGACGATACCGCCGCAGCATTTCATGCCGAGAGGCCTATCATATCGTAGGAGTTGAGGAGCTCGTCGATCGGTGCGCGTTCCGTCGCCCCCTGCCTGACATAATCGCCGCGAACCTCATCCAGCGCCGCGGCAAGGCCTTTGACCCTGAATGTCCGTGAGAATTTTTCCAGGTCGACGGTAACTGCCGAACCCTTGATCCCGACCGACAGGAACGAGATCCTCCCGAAATCGATCGACGCGCCATATTCCTGCACGAGATCGGCGGGGATGCTCGCCCCGGCGATCCGCCAGCCTCTCAGGCCGGCCACAACGCGCTTCACGCCCTCAGCGACCTGCCCTCCCCCCTCCGCCTGCACCGTATCGATCACCGCACGGACCTCGGGGCTTTCCGCCGCAAGGGCGCGCTCCAGGATGGCGCGTTTGACGGGATCGGACGTGTCTACGCCGACGATGATCTTCCGCTCCTGCCCCTTCGCCGCCGCCTGCCGGGCCGCCGACACCGCGAGCGCGAGGCGCGTCTCGAAGAACTCCGGCTTCTCGTCCGGATCGGCATGCCACACGAATAAGACCCGGTCGCGCGGTATGCTCCCTCGGAAGAGTCCGCTCAAACCGTACGCCGTCATGTCGAGTCCATACCTGTCCTTGAATCCGATCTTGGGATAAGACGGCGGCAGTGAGCGGGCCTTGCGCCGCTCGATATCAAGCAGTTTTCCGTACGCCGCCGGGAGCTGGCGCAAGCGGCTTTCGTCCTGGAGGAAAAACCCGACGACGTCCTTCACGCGCCGGCCGAATTCGCGGTCCGCTGCCAGTACGGTGACTGATTCGATGATCCCCGAGTCGCCTGTCGCGACCGCATCGCGGACGATCGCCGCCGTTTCGCGAACGTCCGCCGGCGCCGAGGCGTCTGCCGCGGCAGAGGCGCACGCCGTCCGCAGCATGCCGAGGCGTACCGCGCGGTCCATGGAGTTGAGCAGCGTTTCCTTTTCTTTGCGCACGGCCGCGGCCATGCCCGTGTCCGCTGCAACCCTGCCCCGTGCCCGCGACAAAGACTCCGCGATCCGCTCGATCACGTCGCGCGAGAAATAGCGAACGATCTGGTCCCTGCCCGCGGCCACGCCGAACTGCTCGAAAAAGACCGCCTCGCCGGAGCTGAGCGCCTTCGCCAGGTAGATCCCGAGGAGATACCTGGTCAGGTGCCGCGCGGCGGCCGGTATCATCTCGTCTTTGTACGCGCGCAAGACTATGCCGGCATTACCGGCCAGCGACCGCCGAAGCTTGTCGTCGCGGAGAACGCTCTCGAGGTTGTCGCGGGTGAACGGGAGCGCCCCGCCGCGCTCCTTCATCGTTTCCAGCGCCTCGCGATTGTTCTCCCACGGCCCCGCCGCGAAAAGGATCGGCCGCCCCGACCACGCCGCCTCGATGATGTTGCGGTCGCTCCCCACCACGTTGACGTCGGCGGCAGCATACAGCGACTTGAGCTCGCCGGCGGTTTTCAGGAACAGGAGGTTCGCCCCGCCCATCGGCGCGAAGGGGACCGCCCCTTTGTCCCTGACCAGCACCTCCTGCGCTTTCATCGACGGTTTGTTCAGCAGCCTGTCGGACGTCAGCAGGTCACGGGGCGCAACAACGACCACCGGCCGCTGCCCGGGGGCTCGGTCTCCGTACAGGCCCTGATAGGCTTCCATAAAGGCGTCGAGGTCCTCCGGCGTCGGAGACCCGAGCACGATCAGCTCGCGGCCGGCAAGCCCCAGCTCGCCGCGTATGCGCTCCCCGTCAACCGCGATCCCGCTTCCGGGCATCCAGTACTTGAACGGCGCGGTCGATATGCCGAAGTGATCATCCCCCATGATCTGGATCCCTTCATTATCGAAAAAACCTATCTCGGCGGCATCTCTCTGCTCCCTGAAATAATCGATGCGGTATCCCGGGAACACCTGCTTCGCCTGCTCCTCCGTCATGTCCCGGAGGACGACGATGACGGCGCTGTCCGGCGACAGTCCGACGGAATTGATGATGCCGGCCGCCGCCCTGAAGCCGGAGATCTCGTAGGCATCGAGGCGTATCGGTTTCCCCGTAAGCTCGATGATCTTCAGGAGCAGCGACGCGTGGTCGCCGGCAAGCCGTTCGAGCTCCATCCCGGGCCACTGCAGCCCCAAAGCCGTAAGCCGCGCGCCGTATTCCCGGACCAGCCCTCTCACTACCGAATCGAACACCCGCTCTCTTCCCGGTTCGCACAGGCCGATCATCGCATACATCGCCAGCCGCTTATCGGAAAGAGCGGCGCCGAGGAGTTTCCCGTCTCCCATAAGGCCGGCAAGCCATGCCGACTCGCTGCGAAGAAGGTGCGGATATTTTTTATCGGCAAGGAACTCCAATACCAGGAAGCGTATCCTCGGGAAAAGGCTCTCTTCTCTCGTTTTCCTGACGACCGACAGGGCGTCGGCGGTTATCCAGGGCGGCGCCTCCTCCCGGACCACCCGGGAAAGGACGCGCGGCGGCATCAGGCCGAAGAGTCCCAGGAGCGCCTCGCGGCGCAGGTCGGGCGGTATCTCGTCGTCACGGATCACGAACCTCAGCGCCGAGACCGACCGGTTTCTTACCAAACGGGCGATCGCCTTGCTGCGCTTTTCACGGGAGAGGTTCCGGTCCTGGACCTGTCCCAGCATGATATCGGTGAACGACTCCCCGCGCGGAAGATCGGCCGCCCGCTCGGGCGCGACGGCCCCGGCCGCCTCAGGCGCAGCCCGGGCAACGGCCGTTTGTTCGGCGCCGGCGGGAACAGTGCCCTCCGGCGGTTGCGACGGCGAAATCGCCTGCCGCGGCACGACGAAGAAGTCCCGCATGTAATACGTCTCCGGAGGCTCCGGCGAATAGCCGAGCTTGTACCGCGCGGCGAGGCTCATTTTTTGATACCCCTTGCCCGCAACGACAACCTTTATCTCTTCGTGGTTTGAATGGATCGTCGGTTCGACGGGGATCAGCACGTCGTCGCAGCCGAGCGCCCCCGCGATCGCGAGCGCGTAATCGATCAGCATCTCGTACAGCGCCCGGTGGCTGAGATGGGAGAGGAGATGCCTGTTCGGGTTTATTCCCGGCAGCGTCAGGTATTTTTTCCCTCCTTCTTCTATGACGAAGAGGTGCATCCCGCCGCGCGAACGGCCCTCCTCGTCGTAGATGATCACGTTCATGAAGTTCGGCCTGTTCCAGAGCTCTTCGTCGGGCGCGGTGCAAACGGGCATCGAGAGCCCGGCGACGCCGTGCGCCTTACGCTTCGACACGGCGAGCTTCAGCCTGATCAGCTGCCCCTCGTCGCGCACCGTGCATTTGGCGGCGATCTCGCTCTCCATCCCCTTGAGGTCGCTCCCCTGCAATTTGCGCGCGATCACATCGATGTCGGCGCCGTCCCGGGGAATGTATTCGACGCCGGATATGATATCCGCTATCTCTTTCCTCGACGTCATCCCCTTCAACTCGTGCCAGACCGTATCCAGCAGGAACCGGTCCTCCACCCCCAGAACCCTGCCGATCAGTTCCCTCCCCTTGTCGGGCTGTGACCGGTATCTCTCGAGGATATCCAGGATCGCGGGGGCCTTCTTACGCTGGTCCCCGCTCCATCGCCGCGTCATGGCGGACAGCGACTCCGCGTATCCCTTCGGGTCCTGCGCATTATACGCTGCCAGGCACTCGCCGACGATCTTCCTGAGCGTTTCCGCCAGGAACCGCTTCATTTCAACGTACTCGTCCGTCCTATCCAGGGACCCCGGCAGCGAGCTCTTTTTCGCCCAGCGGTAATACCGGTACAACCGCTTCAAGACATCGCCGCGGTTCGCCGCAAGGGTGTTTCCGCGAGCCTGCGCGGCCAACTCCTTGCCCAGCATGGCAACGTCGCCGGCGGACAGCGCGGCAGGCGGTTCCCCGTTGACCTCGCTCACCGCTTTCAGCACTATCTCCCACGACTTCCTGTTGATCGGCCGCCGGGCATCTTTCAGCGAGTATTGCGCGAGGCTTATTTCGCATACCTTGTTTTGCAGCGAAGCCGGCACGTCCGCGGTATCCTGCGGCCGGTCGCTCCGCCCGTCATAAATAGCCGAATACTGCTCGCGCCGCGAGAAGGCGTCCGGCGGGAAGGCGTACATCAGCACGGCGTTGAACAGCGGATCGCCGTCGACGCCGGAGACATCCCCCTCGATGATCTTCGCATGTATCTGGGCGCACCGTTGCCTGAGGCGTTCGGCCTTTTCAGGATCGTCCTTGTACGCCTTGTACAGCTTCACGATCGGGTAGCGGATCTCTTCGAAATACCTGTCGAGCGCGGCTTTTTCTGACGAAAGAGGTTTTCCGATAAGCCTGTTCTCGACCCCTTCAACCAGAAAATTCTTCAACAGGTCGTATGAGCTCATCTGATGGCGTTCGATGAATTCCTTGAGATACTCGACATCCGCGGACGTTTTGAGCGCGCCGAGGTCGTCCAGCTGGCGTATTTCTTCGAAACAGTAGTATGAGTTCTTACCCTGGCTGTACAGCACCGGCTTGACGAGGCTTCCCCACGCCCCGGGTATGCGGCGAAGCAGCGGGACAAGGCCGGCCAGAGAGTTGGCCGTCCTGTTCTCGACCCCCTCGCACAGGCTCATTATCTTGATGATGTCGTCCGCCGCCTTCCTCGCAGACTGCGCCGGGTCGGCTCCGGCATCGTGCACGGAGGCCGCCTCGCAGATATCCGCCATAGCCTCAAGGCCTTTCAAGTCGAGCTTTTCCGCAAGGAGCTCGTAGACCTTGTTCGCACGCCTCCTATCGACGAAGGCAGAGATATTCGCCACCGCCTCCGCGGCCCGGTAGGCGTTATCTCCGTATCTCTCGGGCAGCACATTCATCAGCAACTTATCAACACGCGTCGTCGGCGTATGCGCCATCAGCCGGTTGCGGACGGCGACCATCGCCGCGGCACGACGATCGCCGTATGCATGCCGCAGGCCGTCTGCCGCCTGCGCGCTCACCGCGTTCCACAAAAAACTACTACCCGGATCTTCAAGACAGCGGTTCATGACCGACCGGACCTTCAGGACATTCAGGTCGTAGTCCGCGTCAAGCATGCGGCGGTACGCGAACGCGGCGTCGCGAACCGTCTGGTCTTGTATAAACCGATCGTCGCGAAACTCTCCGGCCGCCGCCACACACAGCGCCCGGAAAAGCCCGACGCCGATGATCAGGCTCCGGATCCTCTCGTCCTTTACCCCGTTCAGCGCGGAATTAATGCCGATAACCCCCCGGGCAATGCCGTCCTCGAACAGGCGGGGCGATCTGTCGAGCACGCAGAGAACGATCGCAGCCGGCAGCTTGTCGACGCTGCCGCCGGCGCTGTGCGTCCGGGAGACGGCCTCGGCGATCAGGGCCTGCGCCTCCGCTCCGGAGACGCCGGCGCCGTTCTCGACGATCACCGTGAAGGCGCGCCCGAGGACCTCGACCGGCGAATACCTCTGTGCGCGCCCGGCATCTATCAGCTTTTGCCCGAACGCGCTTGCCGGGTCAGCGCCATCGAGCCTGAGAGGCGCACTATCCTTCATCGGATCGGCGCTGTAAAATGGCCGTTTGACTTGAAGGTAGACCGGCGGCAGTATCGGCGCGGAAGGCGCCAGGATGCCGCGGAGCAGGCCGGATGCCGCCGAGACGCCGGGTCCGGGAGAGATGGCGGCGATATCGCCGGTGCCGGCCGGCCCGTACTTTTCGAACCGGTCGACCTCGCCGAGCGCCATTGAAAGGAACGCCTTCTTCTCCTCTAAAGGCATTGCCGCAATATCAGGGAGATACGGGGCGCAGGCGAAGATCTTGGTTTCAGGGCCGAACCAACGCTCGCAGGTCGCCTTCGAACGGCGCATCAGGAGGGGGTGCTGCATGACGATGACGGAAGCGAACGGGATCTTCTTATCCTCTATCAGCTTTTTCGAATTGAGGACATTCTCTTTGGTGTTCGTCGAAGCGGTCTCGACCTCTATCGCATCGGCGGGGACGCCGAGGGCGATCAGGATATCGCGGAATATCTCAGCCTCGGACTTCGCGTCGAGATCGTCCACCTGATATTTCGACCGGCGGACGCTGTCGCGCAGCGCCAGCGTCTCGCGGCCGACCCCGCCGGAGACGACGATCTTTTTCGCCGCCCCGTTCTTGTAAAGCAGGGCCGCATGCTCGGGTGTTTCAAGCCGGCTGTTGCCAAGGACGAGCAGGACGTCGACAGGCGTGCCGGGGAGCGGGTCTCGCTGCGCGAGAAAGTCGGCCAGCGTCTGCCCTGCGCCGTTCATCGCCGCGACAGCTTTATACAGCTCCCGCTGGTCTTTGAACCCCTCTCTGCTCTCGGAATGAGGGGCAAGGCAGGAATCCGCAGGAAGTGCAAACGCGGCAGGGTGCATCCCGGTCATCGCAACGACGACGGCGCACGACACGACCCGTCTCGCGAATGCTCTAAAGACAATAGTGATGCGGCTTAACGCACGTCTCATGCAGACCGCTCCTGTACCGTTAACTTAACTAGCATAACGTTAGTATTTTACGCTAGAAATTGCGGTTTGTCAAGAGCAGGGCAGGCTGCAGGAGAGTTGTTCCCAGTGCTATTTCCGGGCGGCACGTCGGGGGCGGCGATTTTTTGCGCTAACCTGATTGAACAGCCAGAGCGAACCAAGGACGACCGCGAGTGTCGCCAGGGAAAGGAAGAACGGCCAGACTTTCAGCACATTGATGTCGTTCAGGCTGCGGAACGACCGGGCGACCCATGGGCTCGCCGTAACGATCATCCCGACCAGCAGGCCGAAACCCCACGACGCCAGCAGGATGCCGGCGGAAAGCGAGAACTGTGTCATGACGAGTTTCCAGCGATGGCGCCGGCTCTTCCCGAAAACAACCGAAAAGAACTCAATAACCGGCATAAACAGTCCGCACAGTATGTAGAAAACGCCGCTCAACCCGATCCCGGGAACGCCCGCAACCATATATCAATGTCCTTTCTCGTAGACCTTGAGTGTTTTTTTCCTGATTATTTCGTTCCAGAAGGCCTTTATCATGAACACCGCGTTCACCGTCCTCAGGACGAAGTACGCCGGAACGCTTGCCAGGGCCCGACCTGTTTCGCCTCTCGGTATCGCCGCCGCAAGGACCGGTACCAGCACCGCCGGCACGTCGATCACGTAACCGATCAGGAATATCGGGTTCCGGAAGATAACCGCAAGGAGCGGCAGAATGACCATATACGCCGCCGACGCGATGATCGCGTCCCAGACGATGACCGCGGCCATCGAGTTGAGATAGGGCACCTGCCTGATGCTGTCCCAGTGTATCATCAGATTCTGGACGAAGCCGTGGCTCCACCGCTTGAGCTGTTTGCCCATGAAGTGATAGTTGTGCGGCTCTATCGGGTAGCAGACCGCATCGGGGATGAAACGGACGCCGTAGCCTTTGGAGTAGAAGGTCCAGGTCAGGTCCATATCCTCGGCGACGGTGCGCGTCGGCCAGCCGTTGGTTTCCCGCAGCACCTCCGTCCGGTACATGGAGAAACAGCCCGAGGATATGAGCGGCTTGCCGAAATAGTCCTGTATCTGCTTGCAGAAGCTGAACGCGAACAGGTATTCGATGTAACGCCCGCGCTCCCATACCGTTTTGACGTGGCGCGGTATCACGAAGCCGCAGGCGGCGACGATCCGGGGATCGTCGAACGACGCCAGCAGCTTCTCGATCGCGTCGGGAGCTAAAGTGGTATCGGCATCGATGGCGAGCGCAAATTCGGTGAAGACATACTTGAGGGCGAAGTTCTGCGCGCCCGCTTTGGAGCCTGTGTTCTGCGGGGGCGTCACCACCGTGACGCCGAGAGAGCGCGCGACCGCGTCGGTGCCGTCCGTCGAGCGGTCATCGATAACGATGATCTCGTGGATCGGAACGGTCTGCGCCTTGAGGCTGCGGATCGTGTCGGCAAGCGAGCCGGCCTCGTTATAGGCCGGCACAAGGATCGTGAGCTTACCCAGCAGGCAGACGCCGCGCCGCGCCGGCGACTGCTTCGATTCTCCCGCGGGATCGACGCCCTGTTCGGTCGACACAAGCGGCAATACTTTATCGTTCATATGCTTACGCCTTTTTCGGCATGAAGCGATTTATTTTAATATGTTCGCGCGCTTTGTCAAGCACTAAGGTGTAGACGACGGGATCGGAAAAAGGTTCCGCCTTACGGCGGCGTGCGGGAAATAGTCACGATCGATCCGGGGCTGACGCGGAAAGAGATATCGTCACTCGTTGATGAGATACAGCATATTGTCCTCGATCCGATAGAGGAGCGGGGCTACTGAAAGGCGGCCGTAGCGGCGCCGCAGGCGCCGGGCCTCGGTGAGGATGAATTCGGTCTCGTTCTCTATCTCGAACATCGGCGCAAGGTTCATGAAGTGCTCCTCCGCCGCCTCGCGGGTCCAGCCGGCCCTCTCGACCAGCCCGTCTATGAACTGTTTTTTTCTCGCGGTAAGGTTGACCATGCCGCAGCCGTCGTGGGCGATCAGGGCAATGTGGCTCACCCCGCCCACGCCGATAGCGTAAGAGACCTTGAACTCGCTGTACCGGAGATTGGCGCCGCCCGTGCGGATGATATACGCGAAGTTATCTGGCATCCGGAGCGATTTGCGGTGGTCCATGCACATCCCGACCAGCAGCTTCGCCTGCGTGAAGGGGTCGAGCGGCCGGTTCATGTTGTGGTATTCGAGGAGGAGGCCGATCGGCGAACGCCGGTGCTCGACGGGGATATCCTCGACGGCCGTTATCTTGCGCAGTTTATCCATACTCGCGCTCCCTTTTGTATCCGCCGCGCTATCGCCCAACAGTCAGCCGCTTCACTGCGGCACGCACCGCTTCACGCTGTTTCGGGGACAGCCGCTGCTTCTCGGACCGGCAGACGTCGCCCAGGTACAGTTTTCTTACCGCGCCCGCGCCGGCAAGCCGCGCGGCGTCCTTCATGGCCGTGCCCGCCGACGGCATGAGTAGCGCGGCGAGGAACCCGGGGCAGCTGCTCGAGGCGATCACCAGCGCGATCTTGTCGCGCTTCGCGATCCGCCCCTTGGGGACCATCGTCCCCCACGGCCACCGGCCGTAACAGATCATCCGCTCAATGAACCGCTTCATCAGCGCCGTCACCGTCCCGAAGTTGACGGGCGATCCGAGAACCAGTGCGTCGGCCGCATCGATCTTCGCAAGCAGCGCTTCCATCCCGTCGTCGTGCACGCACGCGCCCCGGCGCTTGTGCGGATCGTCGACGGTGCATTTCCGGCAGTTCTCGCAAAACTCTATCGGCACCGTCTTCAGGGAGATCTTCTCGACATCCCACCCGCTCGCGCGGGCGTCCTCGAGCGCCGCATCGATCGCCTGGTCGATGATCCCGCCGTTGCGGTAGCTTCCGTGTATCGCGAGCAGTTTCTTACCCATACGACCTCCTTTTTCGGACCGCCGCTGTTTCAGGAAATTATAGTATCAAAACGCCGACACGGCGTAATCACAAAAGCAGCGGGGAATGTTTTCACCGGAAAGACTTTGCCGGATCGCGCGCACAGCCAAATCGCCGCCCCGCTACTTGAGCCGCGTATCGCCTTGCTTTGAAGAAATGAAGCCTTTCAACGATTCCCTGTCGTCGATCTTGTAACTGTGTTGCGAATGATCTCTGTCGCTCCCAAAATCACCGATCTTCTTTCCGACATCGATCCTGTTCGTCGTATCAATCCTTCTATCGGACGGTTTCCTTATCGAGACAGTAAGCGCGTCTTTCATTTCCACACTATGCGCGTTGCCGCACATCTTTAGAACGATGAAGAACGTAAAACAAAGACACGTCAGCGCTTTTACAGGCACCCCAAAACATAGACATCTAAACTGTTTACGCATCGTCCCGTCTCGATCGGATAAATAGGCAAGAAATCAACATATCGGTTCCCGTCGCCAAAGACTATCGCTAGATCGCCATCCTTGTCAGGATAACGGCGGAGAGGTTGAAATAGACGAGCAGCGTCTGGATGTCGCAGAGGGCGAGGACAAGCGGGCCCGATGCGGCGGCAGGATCGATCTTGATGCGTTTGAACAGGATCGGCAGCGTGAGGCCGAGCAGCGCGGATATGCCGATCGCCAGAAACATGGAGAGAGCGAGCGCCAGGCCGAGACGGCCGCTCCCCTGCCATAAAACCGCCGCTGACCCGACGACGACGCCGCACACGATGCCGACCAGCATGCCGACGAGCATCTCCTTGTAGAACAGGAAGGAGAGGTCCCTGAACGAAATATGCCCGAGGGCGATATTCCTGACGACGATCGTCGCCCCCTGGACGCCGGTGCTCTCGGAAAGACCGAGGACGACGGGGACAAACAGAAAGAGCACCGCGACGGTCGAGATATCGTTCTGGAACACGCCGGAGATGAACGCGCAGATCAGGCCGCTGGCGATGTTGAACAGCAGCCAGGGAATCCTCATGAGGAGGATCTTCCGCACCGAGCGGACCTTCATTTCATCGGGGTTCGTACCGATGATCTTGGCGATGTCGTCGGTCGCCTCGTCTTCGAGGACCTGGAGCGCGCTGTCGGCGCTGATCACGCCGGAGAGCCTCTGCGACGCGTCGACGACCGGCAGGCCGAGGTAGTTGTGGCGCTGGAGCAGAGCGACGACGTCGCTTTGCGACATGCCGGTCTCCACCTGGACGACGGGGCCCTTGAGTATCTCCCTCACCGGCGTGGCGGGGGCGTAAAAAATGAGGTCGCGTACCTGGATGACCCCCTCCAGCCGCCGCTCATCGTCGACGACGTAGATATAGGATATCTTGCCGCGCCGCCGTTCGGGTATCTCGCGCAGGTACTCCACCGCCCCGCCGACCGTCGATCCCACCGGGACGGCGAGATACTCTTTCGCCATCAGCGCGCCGGCGGTCTCGGGCGGATACGACAACAGCTCCCTGAGGTCGGCGGCTGTTTCCGGAGATGACCGGCTCAGGATCTTCTCCCGGACGCCGTCCGGCAGGCATCTCATCAGCGCGGCCGCGTCATCGGAGACCAGCCGTGAGGCCATGTCGGCAAAGAACTGTGCGCCGAGCTCCTCTGCGGCCGCGGCCGCCTGGTCCGACGGCAGAGAGCAGAACTCGGCCGCCGCCTGGTTGACGTCGAACTTCGCGAGGCTCCGCAGCCGCGCCTTCTCAACAGTTTGTGCCATATCTCCGCCTGTATATTCGGATCGCCGCCGACAAGCGACCTATTGTACGGCAAACATGGGATTAATGGAATGGGAATCAGGGGCTCGCGCAGAACCTCTGATCAGGCGTCGCCGGCGCAGGCGGCGATCGACGATACGGCCGGATCGGCCGATTGAGGGAGAGGAAGTCTGCCGAGCTTGTCGGCGATGCCGACGACCTGCGCGAGCTGCGGCCGCTCGGGGTCAAGCGACGAGTATGCGCGGACAAGAGCTGTGTACGCTTCATCTGACAGATACCCGCCCCGCTGTACCTGCGACAGGATATCGACCACCGCGGGATCCCGCATAAGAGCCGGCGCGATCGGCGCCAGCGGCTCGACCATCGTCCAGAGGGCGTTCGCCAGGCAGCGCAGGACGCCCGCGTCCCGCTGCCGCTGTCCGTCGGCGATCACCTCAGGCGGGATGAAAACCCACGCCTCGCCGAAGGCGACGAGGCCGCGGTCGGCGAAACAGAAGGCGGGGGATCTCGCCGATAAGGAATTCTTCAAGACGGCGGTCAAGCGCTGCCGCCCCTCCTCGGACAGATACATCGCGGCGTTCCTGCAAAAAACGATATCGGCTTTGTCTGCCGCAATGGTAAGGGCGGCGTTGACGCTCTCGAGATCGACGAAGACCGGGACGATCCATCGCCTGACCCGGTCGTCGACCTTCCGCTCATATTCGCCGTCTGCCGTGCGGGACGCGGTCAGCAGAGACCGGACTTCGAGCGGGACAGCCCCGATATCCTCCCACTGACGGGACTGGGGGCCGGGCACCTCCGACTCGCCGAACACATATTCGCCGGACAACGCCGTCCTGAGGTTGTCGATATTCGCGTCGAACAGCTCGATGCGGACGTCCCACGATGAGATCCAGGCATCGGCGGCCGCGCGGCGAGCCTGCGGATCGGCGATCCCGCGGCACACGGCGTCTTCGGCGTACGAGCGCAGCGCGTCATAGACGACCAGCCCGACGCTGCATCCCTCTTCGCCGGTCGAGGACCCGACGCTCTTGACGACGAGCGTCCGGTCGCCGCGCGAGAGCTTGTACGGGATCGCCGCGCGGAGATATTCCCGAAGGAGCGGCCCCCACGAACCGTAGGCGCGGAAAAACCACGTCATGTTCTGCGGGTCGGTCGCCGCACCGGCCGCCAGCGTCAGCTTGCCGGCAAGATCCGCACGCGCCCCGCCCCCCTGCGGCGTCCCGCAAAACCGCTCGAACTGGTCGACCGTCATGCCGCGGCGGGCGGCCTCGGCGCATACGGACGGCAACAGCGCCAGCGGCACCGACGGCATGGCTATCAGGTACCGCGCCCGCTCGTCGCATTCGTTCCCGATACCGCGGAGCAGGCGCGCCACCGACCGCACGCCGGCCGTGCGCTCGACATCCCGGGGAGAGCAGCCGATACGGACGATGCCCATCCGCTCGTCGTACGCCGCGCGGTATCCCATGCACCGGTATTCCGTCAGCAGCGCGCCGCACGCCTCGCCCACGTCATTCGCCCTTTTCACATACTCCCGCATGAAACGGGTAAAGAACTCCGACATGTCCCGCATGACGCCGTCGTCGAGAACGCCGAACGCCCCAATGTCCCTGCCGAACTTGGCGGCACGCTTCTCGAGAGACAGGATCGCCTCTTTCCGTATCTTTGCGGGCACGAGGCCGGTCAGGACGATCTCGGCCGGCGTCAGTACGCCTTTCTCCTTGCGCATCACCAGACAGAAGCCGAACTCGTCTTTGTCCGGGATAACGCCGGAGAGAAGGACGCCTCCTTCTTTGAGCTTCCGCTCGAACTCGACCAGCGCCGCGGCAAGGACGTCCTTGCGCGGATACGACATCAGGACGTTCATCGCCCGTATCAGGTCGGCTTTGCCTTGATATTCGAAATCGAACGACCCCTGTATGAACGTGATGCCCTGCGCATCGGAGGGGGGCAGCATGTCTTCGGCGCGCAGCACCATCCGTCCGCTCTTGCTGTGCGTCACCGTATGGACATTCCGGTACTTGTCTACGCCGACCGTGACCGCCCGGGGATTGAGCTTTTTCGCCCTGAAGGCAAGCTCGGAGGTGGTGAACGGAGGAGAGCCGGTCCCGAAATCGACCAGAGACCGGGCTCCCTCGGACAGGTCGAAGTAGCCGAAACGGAACGAGGGGCTGAAAAGGAATTCGTCAAGCGACGCGAGGCGGCCGGGGTTCGTGATCGGAAGAGAGCTGGTCATCGTCCTGGTCCGACCGAGTATCGCGGATTCTATGAAATCTGCGGCAACACGGGAGGCCGCCTGGCGCGCGCTGTCCGCCGGCAGACCGGATCCGGCAATGAACTCCTCCGCGCGCCGGTTGTCACGCGCGCCGTCACGGATGGCATAGATCGCCCGCACGAGGTCCATCTTCTCTTCGATCCCATCGGCGGCATCGATCATGGCGCGAAAACGCGCCGTCAGCGACTCTGCCCACTGCCTCGCCTGCGCCGCCTGAAAGATCTCCGAATCTTTATCAAAACCAGCCGAACGCGGCGCCAGGGCGAAGGCACACTGGCATGCGCAGGTCGAGCATACTATAAACAACTTAAGAAGGTGAACTATGCGTTTAAGCATCGCACCGTCTCCTTATCTCTCTGGTTTTCACGCATTTACAGTATACCTCAAAAAACACATAAAGTCAAGCCGGCGGACACTCTTGAAATTCAGGCTGATTTCGTTCGGACCACGCCGTGAAATAGGATATAATCGGGCAAAAAGGAGGGGGCATGAAACTATCGAAGCGTAACGCATTGCTGTTCATGGCGGTCATATGCGCGGCCGTCATCTGCTGGGCACACCAGGGAGCCTGCGCCGAAGAGGCAGTTATCAAGCTGTCAGACCCGCAATACACGCGGGGAAAACTACTTATGGAGGCGCTGAAAGAGAGGAAGACGTCGCGCGCATTCAGCGGGAAGGAGCTTTCGGATGAGCTGCTTTCCAACCTTCTCTGGGCGGCGGCAGGCGTCAACCGCCCTGATTCCGGCAAGCGAACGGCGCCGACGGCGGTGAACTGGCAGGAGATCGATATCTACGTCGCGCTGAAAAGCGGGCTCTACCTGTACGACGCGCCGAGCCATTCGCTCAAGCCGGTCCTGGCAAAAGACATAAGGGAGAGCGTTGGGATGCAGCCGTTCGTGAAAGAGGCGCCGGTGGGGCTTATCTTCGTTGCCGACTTCGCGAAGATGGCGGGCGCCTATCAGCCAAGCGACGAAGATAAGAAATTCTATTCGGCGACCGACACCGGATATATCAGCCAGAACGTCTATCTCTTCTGCGCCTCGGAAGGGCTGGCGACAGTGGCGCTCGGGATGGTCGACAGGCCGTCGCTCGCCGCCATCATGAAGCTGAGGCCGGAACAGCGGATCATCCTCTCACAGCCGGTAGGTTATCCAAAAGGCGAGAAATAGACGCTACGCTGTACAGTATCGCAGGGTACAGGCATGCATGTACCCTGCCGGCCTGCGGGAATGACAGAAAAGCGAAAAGGGCCTCACGTCATGTGAGGCCCTTTTCGCTTTTAGTAACAACTTCAGCTTATTCGAACGAGATGTTGTCGATGTTGATCGCGCCCATCTTCTCGGTGGAGTTGGTGTCGTCGAACACGATCACGAGCTCCGTCAGGTCCTTCTTGCTCGTCAGGCCCGCGAACTTATTGAGCGGGATCGTTACCTTCTGCCAGGTGTCGGTCACGCCGGTCACCAGGTAGCTGCCGGTCTCGGTCTTGGTCTTCAGCTCGACCTTGAACTGCGAGGTGAAGCCCAGCTCCGGATCGCCTTTCACGTACATCACGAGGTTCTTGCAGGGAGTGGCGTCGAGGTTCTCGAGCTTCATCCAAAAACCGTTGTACGCGGGGTTCGGGCTGTCGACGTCGTACTCGAGGCGCAGGGAAAAGCCGCTGTCGCCATTCTTCACGGTCGAATCGAACGACATGTTGCACGTCTGCGTCTGGTCGTTCGGATCCTTGTTCCACGCGCCGAAATCGCCGCCCAGCTTGCTCGGCTTGCTGCCCGTATCAAAATCGTCGACGACAACCGGCGCCGCGATCACCGAACCCGCCCACATTGCCGCCACCAAAACAACCCCCGCCGCGAGTAAGAACCTCTTCATCTCCCAACCCTCCTAAAATGTGATTTGTGAAATACTATGATGGAACGACGCCGCATCATCCCGTTAGGGTTCATTTATATATCGATTTGCCGTTTTTGTCAAAATTCTTCTTTGGGAAATCGCGACCGTTCTGCGAGGTGAGGGAAGATAGAAAGCGTTCGGGTCAGCACACTGACATCTTCCCCGCCGAGGAAATACCGTTTATACCAATGTCGTTTTACGCGGCTAGCTCTTTATGTTGTTCGCTTTGCTTCTTTCTCCCGAAGCTCTTTCAGGTCATTCTCTCTCCTCGTAATTCCCGCATCTCTTCTGTATGTCAGAGGTATCCAGTATGATCAGCGTATCTCCCTTTATCTGCAGCGCTTCTTCCACTGACCGCCGCGCTGTCTTCGGCAATCTGACCTGAAAAGTATCCCCGAAAATTCTCTCATTTGCCGTTTCATCATATCCGCGATTCAGAAACAATCTCCTCCCACTTCCCGTTCATGGCAACTACTTGATTTACAATTATTTATCTGTTTCTATTCGAAGATATTGGAACAAGTCCAGGGTAGACAGTGGGGATCAGATTCGCACGATGCTTTTGACTAATGAACCGGCGGGCGAAAGGCGGTTCTTCCAGGCCATGAAGATACCATTTCCTTGATTGTACGGAAAAATAACCGGTAGCACCGCGCTGTCGTTCATGGAGGGGTGCAGCCTCTCGAAGTCTAGAAAACAGCAGCCTCCCTATCTGTCTGCGAAATCATTTCCGGTTTCCCTATTTTCTTACCTGTCCTCGTATAGGATTGTCGATAAGTCGTCCTGCCCCCGGTTGCCTGATCGACCACTTCTGTCAGTTTTTCTTTTTTAGGATCAGCATACCTGTTATCCAAAAAATCTTCTCTTTCTTTCACTCTTTGCACCGCCAGTCCATTTGCTCTTTCTTTCGCTTGTGTTACTGCATCAGTAAGCGTTTTCCATGATTCCGCATACTGATTTTTCTTTTCCGACAGCCTCTCCTTTGCTCTTGAATAACCAGCTTTCAGCGTATCATATTCTTTTTGTGCGCTATCATACTCCTGCTTAAAAAAGTCATACATTTTTTGTGTCGCAGCCTCAAGGTCTTTTACCTCTTTTGCGGCAGCCTTAGCCTGTTCACCCCCTTTTTTTGCGGTTTCTTCCGCTTTTTTCGCCGCTTCAGCCACCTGAACTACCAACTTCCCGGCAGCCTCCATTGAGGCCTTCTTTTTATCAACGTCGGCCTGCAGAGCCTTTGAAGCCGCATTCGCGTTCTTCAGACTATCTTCCACGCTCTTCAAAGCGGGTTCATCGCCAGATAATGCTCGATTGGCTTCCCCTTCATATTGTTCTATTGTTCGCACCACGTTCTCGGCTATCGTTACGTTTCCATGTACAGACTCATAGGAATCCCCCGCCTTATTTCTGGCCGCGTCATCGACGGCAGCTTCCGCTCTTGCCGTTATCTTTCTTGCTACATCTAATCCGCCTGCTTCCAATGATGTATGAGCGTCCAATGTATTAAGACTCTTATCCGCATCACGAATATATTCCGCACATTCCAGCCGGAGAGATCTTTTGCCTTCGTCGTCGCGCTTTTCACTCTCAACTCGTCGCTGTTCCCCTTCCAAAAACTGCATACTATCGGTTGCCAACTTTTTAAGCGTCATTATTTCCTCTGTCACCTTTTGTTTCTGTATTGCGTCATCAATAGGATTATTTCCAGCATCGTTAGCTACGTCGCCTCCGGCATCCGCAATCGCATTATCGGGCGGGTTTACGTATTCTGACCTGTACGTTGTGATCGCGTCGGTTGCAGGATCGTATATTTCTATCATTTTGCCGTCAGCGCTCGTCGTCCCGATCCTGCCGTCAGCCATCCTTATCTCAGTGGAGCCGTCCGGCTTGTATTCTGTACGTGTTCCATTTCTGTCAAACGTGTCTACTAATTTACCGTCTTCATATGTTTTTATATCTTTCGTGCCATCCGAGTATTCTATCGTGTTCACTTTTCTTCCTAACTGTTCCGACGTTGTTATTCTTGTTCCATCCGACAAGTACTCTTTTTTTGTTACAGAAGAATCAATGCCGAGCGTATATTCTTCTGTTAATCGGCCGGTCGCATCGTACTTCTCCGTAATCACCTGCGTTGGTAATTGGCTTCTTACCATCTTTCTGCCATCAGGGTATACGGTCGTTTCTGAACGATAAGCTCCGTCATCCAACCCCAATCCAACCAAGGGATTGTGGTTTTCGCCACCTTTTTCTGTATAAATAGTTGTGATGCTTCCATCGGAATTATTTATAGTAGTTGTAGTTTTTTTGACCCCATCCTTCGTGACCGTTTCGCTTACATCAGGATGTATGACGACCGCACCTGCGGGGGGGGATGCCAGCGGCTCGGCAGGCTCGACAACCAAACTTTCCTTCTTGCTCTGTACCTCTGCCTGCGGTTGACCCTGTCCTGTCACCGCCTGGCTTGCGGAGATCGTGGCGCCTGCACCCTTACTGAACTGTATACCTTTTTGCTCCAAAAAGCCCTGGCCTCCCTGCGCCGTTTGCGCTCCGCCGGTCGGCATTCCGGTCGACGTTTCTCCCGGCCCTTGGATTGTCCCTGATTCTCCTTCACGTCCAGTCGGAGGTTGTCCGATCGGCATCTGGGCTGCTCCCACACCGGTCGGCACATTGCCAACTGCCAGTTGCGGCTGGTTACCAGCCTGCGGCATTCCCGCGCCTTGACCAACTATCGGAGATTGCTGCAGCGCCGTTGGCGCTGCGCCTTCGCCGACTGGAGATTTCAGCTCTGCCGTTATCGGCGTAATTGGCGGCCTCACCGGCGACCGCGCGGCCGGATCTCCACCGATATTCACCGGCTCCGGCGCGATCATCGGCTTGCCTGCCCCACCCGGTACTGTCGGCTCTGCCGTCGTCGGCGTAATTGGCGGCCTCACCGGCGACCGCGCGGCCGGATCTCCACCGATATTCATCGGCTCCGGCCCGATCATCGGCTTGCCTGCCCCACCCGGTACTGTCGGCTCTGCCGTCGTCGGCGTAATTGGCGGCCTCACCGGCGACCGCGCGGCCGGATCTCCACCGATATTCACCGGCTCCGG
>JAKLEM010000026.1 GCA_022711655.1 Candidatus Auribacterota bacterium | reverse complement strand
GCACCAGAAGCTGATCGAGGAATCGCCGTCGCCGACACTGAGCGCGAAGCTCCGCGCCAAGATGGGCAAGCTGGCGGTGAAGCTCGCCGAGTACGCGCATTACGTCAACGCCGGCACGATCGAGTTCCTGGTGGATAAGGACGGCAACTTCTATTTCATCGAGATGAACACCCGCATACAGGTGGAGCACCCGGTGACGGAAATGGTCACCGGGATCGACCTTATCCAGGAGCAGATACGGATAGCCGCGGGCGAGAAGCTCCGCTACGAGCAGAAAGACGTCGGCTTCAACGGCGTCGCGATCGAGTGCCGGGTCAACGCGGAGAACCCGGACAAGAACTTCATGTCGTCGCCGGGCGAGGTAAAGAACCTGCGCCTGCCGGGCGGGCCGGGGATCAGGGTCGATTCGCACGTCTATCCGGGCTACTTTATTTCGCCCTACTACGATTCGATGGTGGCGAAGCTTATCGCCTACGGCAAGACCCGCATGGACGCCATCAAACGGATGGAACGCGCGCTCGACGAATTCCATGTGGAGGGGATACGGACCACCATTCCGTTCCAGAAGCGTGTCCTGTCCGATCCGAACTTCCAGAAGGGCCGCTACGCGACCGATTACGTCGACGAGATCCTCAACAAGAAAGAATAACGCGTCTATACAGAGAGCGGGGAGGCATCCATGAAACATGTCGTCTTGAGAACGTTCGGGGGGATCTACCGGGTCGTATCGTCGATCGTGACGATCATCACGTGCCTGTTCATGACGTCGCTTTCGTTCAGCCTGCCGTTCGACCGCGACCTTATCCTGACCACCGTGAACGCGATGGTCGACGAACCCCAGGCGATGCTGTGGTTCGGCGTCGCCGGCATAGTCATCATACTGACCATCGTGACGTATATGTACATGATGGCGAAAGACACGCAGAAGGACGCGACGATCGCCTTCGACAACCCCGACGGCGAGGTGTGCATCTCCATGAGCGCTATCGAGGATTTCGTGATGCGCGTCGGCAGGGAGTTCTCCGAGATCAAGACGCTTTCGCCGAAGATCAAGGCGCGGAAAGAGGGCGTCGATATCAATCTGAAGGTCGAGCTCTGGTCGGGGATGAACCTCCCGAAGATGACCGAGTCGCTCCAGAATATCGTCAAGTCGCAGATCCAGAACATCCTCGGGATCGAGAACGTCCATTCGGTCCAGGTGATGGTGACCAAGATCATATCCCGCGACAAGGATTTCGCCATGCCGGCGCAGCCCGACATGTTCCACGAAGGGGCGAACGTCCAGCAGGGCGGGGAAGAGAATTTCTAGTCGGCAGGGCACGGATGAGGTTTCACTAATACTAACGTTCAAAGGGAGGAGTCGTTCAATGGCTAAGGTAGGCGTTTTGACAGGCGGGGGGGATTGCCCCGGGTTGAATGCGGTGATCTCGGGCGTCGTCCGGAGCAGCATACATCACAACATCGAGGTCGTCGGGATCATGCGCGGCTGGGCGGGGATGCTCGAGTGCGAGACCGTCAAGCTGACGCGCAACTCGGTGTCCGGCATCACCTGCCGCGGCGGCACGATCCTGCACACGTCGCGGACCAACCCGTGCAAAAAAGAAGCCGACATGAAGAAGGTCATCGAGAACTTCACGAAGATGGGGCTCGACGCGCTGATCGCGATCGGCGGCGACGATACGCTGACCGTCGCCTCGAAGATGTACGACGCCGGCCTCAACACCATCGGCGTCCCCAAGACGATCGACAACGACCTGTCCGGCACCGACTGCACGTTCGGGTTCGACACGGCGATCAACATCGCGATGGAAGGGATCGACCGGCTCCACACGACGGCCGAGTCGCACAACCGCGTCATGGTCGTCGAGCTGATGGGGCGCCACGCGGGGTGGATCGCTCTCGAGGCGGGCCTGGCGGGCGGCGCCGACGTGATCCTGCTCCCCGAGGTGTCGGTGAGCATGGACGACATTTGCGCCATCATTAAAAAACGCCATAGCGGCGGCAAGTCGTTCAGCATCGTGGCCGTCGCCGAGGGATTCAAGCTCGGCGGCAAGGAAGTCCTGCAGGGCCAAGAGGTCGACGCGTTCGGCCACGTGAAGCTCGGCGGTATCGGCAACTATATCGCGACCGAGATCGAGAAGCGCACCGGGTTCGAGAGCCGCGTCACGGTGCTCGGCCATATCCAGCGCGGCGGCTCGCCGACGGCGTTCGACCGGTTCCTCGGGCTCCGCTTCGGCGTCAAGGCCGTCGAGCTCGTCGTGAAAAAAGATTTCGGCAAGATGGTCGCCAAGCGTGGCAACGACATCGTCGCAGTGCCGATCAAAGAGGCGGTCGCGAAGCTCAGCACCGTTCCCCCGGAACTGTACGAGTTCGCGAAGATCTTCTTCGGCTGAGCGGCGCCGGATCACAAGGGTACACCCGTAGGGTACAGGCATGCCTGTACCCTACGATTTTTGTCGCACGGGAAGGACACGCATGAAAGAGCAGATACAGGCAGAACTGCGCGATCATATCGATTTCGCAAAGCGGCTCGAGGAGCAATGCATCCCTGCGATCGAGAAGATCGCGGAGCTTTTCATAGAGACACTCGCGAACAATAAGAAGATCCTCGTCTGCGGCAACGGCGGCAGCGCCGCCGACGCGCAGCACCTCGCCGGAGAAATGCTCGGCAGATACAAGAAAAACCGGGCCTCGCTTCCCGTCATGGCGCTGTCGGCCGACGCCTCCGTCATGACCTGCATCGGGAACGATTATTCGTTCGACGACATCTTCTCCCGGCAGGTGGAAGCGCTCGCGCGCGAGGGAGACCTGGTCGTCGGCATAACAACCAGCGGCAACTCGCCGAACGTGCTGAAGGCGCTGCAGGCGGCAAAGAAGGCGGGTGCCCGTACGGCTGCGCTGACCGGCGGCGACGGGGGCAAGGTCGTTGCGGCCGCCGATGTGGTGTTCCTCGCTCCGGCGAAACATACGGCCCGGATACAGGAAACGCACATCACCGTCATCCATATTATCTGCCGCCTCATCGAGGAAAGGCTTTTCTAGGCGTGCCTCCTATGAAAGGGAAGTTACAGTCTCTGGGCTCGGTAAAACGGGCGGTCCGGGCGCTCCAGTCACGGAAGAAAAAAGTCGTTTTCACCAACGGCTGCTTCGATATCATCCATCACGGGCATGTCAGCTACCTCGCGAAGGCGCGCTCTCTCGGCGATTGCCTGGTCATCGGCCTCAACACCGACGCGTCGGTCCGCGCTTTGAAAGGCGCGGGACGGCCGCTGGTGCCGCAGCGCGACCGGGCGTCGGTGCTCGCGGCGCTTTCGGCTGTCGACTATATCGTGCTTTTCGACGACGCGACGCCGCAGCGGCTTATCGGGGAGATCAGGCCGGACGTCCTGGTCAAAGGGGCCGATTACCGGATCGAGGAGATCGTCGGGAACGATATCGTGAAATCGTACGGCGGAACGGTGAAGCGGATCCGAATGGAAAAGGGGAGATCGACCACCGATCTGATAAAGAAGATCGTCAGGGCATATGGCAAGCAGTACCACTGACAAAAAGATATACCGGATAATCGACGTCAACATCAACAGGCTTCGCGAAGCGCTCCGGGTGATCGAAGAGGTCGTCCGCTTCATCCTCGACGACGCCGCCGGGAGCCGCGCCGTCAAGACGATCAGGCACCGTTTCGACGCGACCGTCCGTTCGCTCGCGGTCGGCATCGAAGAGATAGAAGCGGCGCGCGACGCGCGAGGCGACGTCGGCAGGGCGCACAACATACCGAGCGAGATGTCGAAGAAAAGCTACCGCGACATACTCAACGCCAACCTGCACCGGGCCGAGGAGTCGCTTCGCGTCCTCGAGGAATTCCTGAAACTGTACGACGGCGGCGCGAGCGCCCGCTGCAAAGAGCTCCGGTTCCTGACCTACGAGCTCGAGGCGTCGCTGTGCAGGCGCGGCGCGAAAGGGAACAGATGAGCCTTATACTCGAAACACGAAAAGGTAACATATCGGCCGAGCTAGCGGCGGTCGCTCGCGACGAGAACCGCCCCGTCGAGACGGTGGCCGCAGGCGTTGCCTGCGGCACGGTCGTGGTGCCGAAGAACAGGCTGCGCCGGCTTGCCAGGCCCTGCGGCATAGGGACCGGCCTCAAGACCAAGGTCAACGCCAATATCGGCACGTCGACCGACGTCGTCGACGTCGACGCGGAGATGAAGAAGATGGCGGCTGCCGTCGACGCCGGCGCCGACGCCCTTATGGACCTGAGCACCGGCGGGAATCTCATGGACGTCCGGCGCATGTTCGTTTCGAAATGCCCGGTGCCGATAGGCACCGTTCCGGTGTACGACGTGATGGCCCTGCGGTTTTGCTGTAACTCGCCGATATCCGCCCTCACCTCGGACGATTTCCTGCGCGCGGTAGAAGACCACGCGAAAAGCGGCGTCGACTTCGTGACGGTCCACTGCGGCCTCACCCGGCGGGCGCTCGCCGTGATGCTCGCGCAAGGGCGGCTCATGGACATCGTCAGCCGCGGAGGGGCTTTTCTCGCGCAATGGATGACGGAGACGGAAAAAGAGAACCCGCTGTTCGAACACTACGACCGCCTGCTCGAGATCGCCCTGCGCTACGACGTCACGCTGAGCCTCGGCGACGGCATGCGGCCGGGATCGGTGATCGACGCGACAGACCGCGCCCAGATAGAGGAGCTCATCGTCCTCGGCGGGCTCGCGCAGCGCGCCCTCGCCGCCGGCGTCCAGGTGATGATCGAGGGGCCCGGCCATGTCCCGCTCGACCAGGTCGCCGAGAATATCCGGCTCGAGAAATCGCTCTGCAACGGCGCGCCCTTCTACGTTCTCGGGCCGCTGGTGACCGACTGCGCGCCGGGGTACGATCATATCACCTCCGCGATCGGCGGCGCGATAGCCGCGTCTGCCGGCGCCGATTTTCTCTGCTACGTCACCCCGTCGGAGCACCTGCGGCTGCCGAGCATTGACGACGTGCGCGAAGGGGTGATCGCGGCGCGTATCGCCGCCCATGCCGGAGACATCGTCAAGAAGGTCCCCGGGGCGATCGATCGCGACCGGGCGATGTCTGAGGCGCGTAAAAAGAGGGATTGGGAACGCCAGATCTCGCTCGCCATCGACCCGGAAAAGGCGCGCGCGTACCGCAGCACGAGCACGCCGAAACAAAACGACGTCTGCACTATGTGCGGCGACCTCTGTTCAATGAAGATGACCGAAGGCCTCAGGAAAGAGCAAAAACGGGAGGAGACATGAGTATTCTGGTCGTTGGATCGATTGCACTGGATACGATACAAACGCCGACAGGCAAACGCGTCGACGCGCTCGGCGGGTCGGCGACCTATTTTTCGTACGCCGCGAGCTTCTTTTCGAAGGTCCGCATGGTCGGCGTCGTCGGATCGGATTTCCCGAAAGAACATGTCCGCATGCTCGAAAAACGGGGGATCGACATCCAGGGGCTGGAGATCGTCGACGGCAAGACATTCCGCTGGAGCGGCAGCTACGACGGCGACCTCAACAAGGCGACCACGCACCGGACCGACCTGAACGTCTTCGGCGCCTTCAAGCCGAAGATCCCCGCCAGCTACAAGGCAACCCCGTACGTATTCCTCGCGAATATCGATCCCGACCTGCAGCGCGACGTGCTCAGGCAGGTGCGGCGGCCGAAGCTGGTGATCGCCGACACGATGAACCTCTGGATAGATATCAAGCGCGATTCGCTGGTACAGCTGCTGCGCGACGTCGACATCATGATCATGAACGACGCGGAGATCGCCCAGCTGACCGGAGAGCACAACATCATCCGCGCCGCCCGGAAGGTGCTGTCGTACGGCCCCTCGTATATCGTCGTCAAAAAAGGGAGCCACGGCGCCGTCCTGATCGGGAAGTCGGAGTTCTTTTCTGCTCCGGCGTATCCGCTTGCGGAGCTCCACGATCCGACCGGGGCGGGAGACACGTTCGCCGGCGGATTTGTCGGCTATCTCGCCTCCGTTAAAAAAGCGGACCGGCTGACGCTCAGGCGCGCGGTCATATACGGAAGCGTCGTCGCTTCGTACAATGTCGAAGATTTTAGTTTAGAAAGGTTGAAAAAGACAAAGAAAGCTGATATTATAAAACGGTTAAAAGAAATTAAAAAGATGGTTTCCTGGTAGTCGCATAGCGATTTTCGAGCATACGCGGGCGTTGCATAGTGGTAGTGCCCCAGCTTCCCAAGCTGGTAGTGTGGGTTCGATTCCCATCGCCCGCTCTCTATAGTTCGGAGTTGTCAGTTCGGAGACCGTACAGACTGGACTTTCGACGGCAGGTTCATCATGAAGCGGTTATGGGCGCCATGGCGCATGAAGTATATCAGCGCAACCGCGGCGCCGTCAGGATGCATATTCTGCGAGGCCGCCCGCGCGAAAAACGACCGGAAGCGGTTCGTCATCGAGCGCAACGGGAGCTGTTTTTCTCTCCTGAACCTCTTCCCGTACAACAACGGCCATATCATGGTGGCGCCGTACAAGCATACGGGAGAGCTGTCCGGCCTCGACAGGGACACCGTCTGCGACATGTTCGAGCTGATCGCGGCGTCCCAGCGCGCGCTTGAAAAAGGGTTTCGCCCCGAGGGGTTCAATATCGGGATCAACGTGGGGCGCGCCGGCGGGGCGGGCATCGTCGATCACGTGCACGTGCATGTCGTCCCGCGGTGGAACGGCGATACGAACTTTATGCCGGTGATCGGCGAAACCAAGATCGTTTCGCAGGGACTCGAAGCGGCGTACGACGCCCTTTTGAACGCAATGAAACAGAAATCGTGAGGTGACCATGCCGGATCAAAACGAAATCAACGAATACAAGAAGAAGATCTCTTCGCTCAGCATCGCCGACCTGAAAGACATCCTACAGCATATCAACCGCGACAAGGTGCAGTGGAAGTACGACATGGTCGAGGCGGAGATCGAGTTTCGGGCGACGGGGAAGCCGGCGGCGGCGCAGCCGGCCGCAAAAGAAACGCCGGCAGAGCCGAGGAAAGAGGAGAAGGCCGCGGCACCGGAGCCGAAAAAAGAGACGCCTCCCGCGGCTCCGCAGCCGGCAAAGCCGGCGATCCAGCTCCGCAAATCGCGTATTTCCGCGGAACCCGCAGAAAAATCCGCGCCGCCGAAAGCGGCGCCCGAACGGCCGGCGGAAGAGAAAAAGCCCGTTCAGGAAATAGCACCTGAGCCGAAACCGGCCGCCGCGCAAAAAGAGCCGCAGCCGGCACCGGCTGTCGAACCGAAACCCGCCGTCACAGCCGAGCGGCCGGTCTCTCAACCGGCGGCGGCAGCCGCAAAGGGCGCCGGAGCATCCGAGTACCTGTTCCTGGCGGCGTCTATCGTTGTGCTGCTGCTGTCGGTGTACATCGTCACGATACCGTTCGTCGCCCTCCCGGGCGCCGCGGCGATGAAAGAGATTATCGGCAAGATACCGATGTTCTAATGATCGACCGGAAGCGACTGCTTGAGACTTTTTCCGACCTCATCCATATAGATTCGCCGTCAAAAAACGAACGGCGCGTCGCCGATTATATTTCCGGCATTTTTTCCCGCAAAGCCATTGTCCATGAAGACGGGGCGGCCTCGCGCATCGGGGGCAATACGGGGAACCTTATCGTGACCCTCACCGGCAGTTCGCATCGCGGGCCTTCGCTCATATTCATGGCGCACATGGATACCGTCACCCCCACGGCAGGGCAGAAGCCTTCCTGCTCAGGCGGCCGTTTCAAGGCGGACGGGAAAAGCGTCCTCGGGGCCGACGACAAGGCGGGCGTGGCCGCGCTGATCGAGTGCGGCCGGGCGCTGATCGAGGGGGGGCTGCCGTTCCGGACTGTCCAGCTGGTCTTTACGGTCGCCGAAGAGATAGGCTTGCAGGGGGCGAAACACCTCGATTTTCGTAAACTTTCCGGACAGTTCGCCTGCGTTCTCGACAGCACCATGCGGGTCGGCGCCGTCATCGCCCAGGCGCCGTCGCTGCGGAAGATACATATCGAGGTGCGCGGCAAGGCCGCTCACTCCGGCATCGAGCCCGAGAAGGGGATCAACGCGCTGAGCGCCGCCGCGCGCGTGCTCAGCCGTATCCCCGTGGGGCGCCTCGCCGGCGGAACGACGGCGAACATGGGGATCATCAGCGGCGGCGCCGCGACAAACATCGTGCCCGACCGGGTGACCGTGGAGGGCGAAGTCCGCAGCCTCGACGAGAGGCGCGCTCTCACGCAGGCCCGCAGGATCGGCGCGGTCTGCAAAGCGGCGGCCCGGGCGACACGCACGCGCATTTCGTTCAAACAGTACGAGGAGTTCAAGGCGTTCGATCTCCGGAGATCGCCTGTCGTGTCGTGCCTGCGGCGGGCGGCGAAGGGCATCGGCATCTCCCCGGCGGTGGTATCGTCGTGCGGGGGAAGCGACGCCAACGTCCTCAACCAGCACGGCATCCCGTCGGTGGTCCTGGGACTGGGCATCGACGGCGCCCATACGCCCCACGAATCGATACGCGCCGCCGACATCGTCAAGATCGCGGAGCTGGTCATCGAGATAGTCCGGCAGACCGAAGAAAAGGGGATCAGATGAAAAGAAAATCCAAGATCACGGAAGACCTGAAGCATTTCCTGGAGTCGCAGGGGATCATCCACGTCGCGACCTGCGGCGCGGACTGCATGCCGAACGTGTCGCCGAAAGGGCCGCTGAAGATCGACGGGGATACGATCTACTTTCTCGACCTCTACTCGAAAAAAACGCGAGACAACCTCCGCCACAATAACAAGATCGCCATCGAGGTCGTCGATGCGGTCAACTACCGGGGGTATCAGCTGCGAGGGACCGCGGAGCTCATCGGAAAAGGGACGACATTCGAAAAATACAAGAACATTTGGCGGCACCAGAAGAACAAGCTGATCGTCGACCGGATCGTCCGCGCCATCCAGCGGGGGATGCCCCACGATGTTTCGGAGAAGAACCTCCCTCATCCGCAGTACCTGGTAAAGGTCACGGTCAGCGAGGTGATCGATCTCGTCCCCAGGCAGGAAAGCGATCATTCTCCAAAGAGCGGCAGACGGTGAGCGTCCGTGTCGGTATCTCAAATGGATAAATTGTCTTGATTTCCGGCAGTTGTGTAGTAGTATAGTCACGTCTTCAGGGCACGGTGCGAAGCGATGACGCTTCAAAGCCTGACCGGCGGTAAGGGGGCAAACAACCCCAAGCCCGCGAGTCCCGCAGGGACAGATCCGGTGAGATTCCGGGGCCGACAGTAGGGAGAGACTGCATCTCCGAGTCTGGATGGGAGAAGACGACGCGCACGCGTATACGCCCTGAAGATCCGTCTTCAGGGTTTTTTATTTTAGAGCCGGAGGGAACGTGAAATTCAATTCCGTCGAAGAGACGCTCAAGGACATACGGAAGGGAAAGCTCGTCATTATCACCGACGACGAAAAGCGGGAGAACGAGGGAGACCTCGTCATATCCGCGTCCAAGGTGACGCCGCAGGCCGTAAATTTCATGGCGAAATACGGCAGGGGGCTGATCTGCGCTCCGATGGAGGCCGACCGCCTCCGCTACCTGCGCCTGTCGCCGATGGTCGAGGCGAACGCCGACCAGTACGGCACCGCCTTCACCGTATCGGTCGACGCGAAGAAGGACGTGACGACGGGGATCTCGGCGCATGACCGCGCGCGCACCGTGCGGGTCCTGATCGACCCGACGACGACGGCGGACGATATCTCGTGCCCGGGCCATGTCTTTCCGCTTATGGCGCGCGAGGGAGGCGTCCTGACGCGGGCCGGCCACACCGAAGCGGCCGTCGACCTTGCGCGGCTCGCCGGCCACTACCCGGCGGGAGTGATCTGCGAGATCATGAACGAGGACGGCAGCATGGCGCGCCTGCCGGCACTGGCGCTGTTCGCAAAAAAACACCGTCTCAAGATCTGCACGATCGCCCAGATCATCGAATACCGCAGGAAAAAAGAACAGCTGATCAAACGGGTCGCCCAGACGAAGCTGCCGACGCCGTACGGCGTGTTCAAGCTCATCGCGTTCGAGTCTGCGGCCGATAAGAAGCACCATGTCGCCATGGTGTACGGCGATATCGCGAAAAACGACAAGGTCCTGGTAAGGGTCCACTCCGAATGCCTGACCGGCGACGTTTTCGGCTCGCTCCGGTGCGACTGCGGCGACCAGCTCAAGCTTGCCATGAAAAAGATAGCGGAGGAGGGCCGCGGGATCGTCCTCTACATGCGGCAGGAGGGGCGCGGCATCGGCCTGGCGAACAAGCTGCGCGCCTACGAGCTCCAGGACCAGGGGCTCGACACGGTCGAGGCGAACGTCAGCCTCGGCTTCAAGCCGGACCAGCGCGAGTATGGCATCGGCGCGCAGATCCTTGCCGATCTCGGCGTCAAAAGGATCAGGCTCATGACCAATAACCCGCGCAAGCTGTACGGCCTCGAGGGGTTCGGGCTGAAGATCGTCGAACGCGTGCCGCTCAAGCCGCGCATCACGGCGCACGCGAAGCGCTACATAGAGACCAAGCGGGCGAAGATGGGGCATCTGCTGTAAGAGGAAACAATACAAAGGAGGGGGCCATGGTAAAAGAGATAAAGGGAAATTTAATTTCAAAGGGGAAGAAGTATGCTATAGTCGTCTCCCGTTTCAATGAGTTCATCTCATCGAAGCTCCTCGGCGGCGCGCTCGACGCGCTGGCGCGGCACGGCGTCAAGGAAGACGAGATCAGGGTCTACTGGGTGCCCGGGTCGTTCGAAATACCGCTGGCGGCCGGCAAGATCGCCGCGAAAAAGAATGCGGACGCGATCCTGTGCCTCGGCGCCGTCATACGCGGCGCGACGCCGCACTTCGAGTATATCAACAGCGAGGTCGCAAAAGGGATCGCGCACGTATCCATGCAGAACGGGATCCCGGTGGTATTCGGCGTCATCACCTCGGACACGCTCGAGCAGGCGATCGAGCGGGCCGGCACGAAGTCGGGCAACAAGGGATGGGATGCGGCGCTGACGGCGATCGAGATGGTCAACCTCTACGACGAAATTTAAGGCGGGCAGCGATCATGGGCAAACGGCGTAAGGCGCGTGAGCTGGTCATGCAGTTCCTCTATCAGCACGATTTCACCGGCGAGTCCGGAGACGACACGCTGGCGCTGTTCCTGCGCGAGCACGAGATGGACGCCGAGACATCGGCGTTCTGCACCGGCCTGATCAGAGGGACCATCGCGAAAAAAAGCGAGATCGACGCGATCATCACGAAGTACGTCGACAACTGGGACATCTCGCGCATCGCGACGGTCGACCTCAACGTCATCCGCATGGCTATCTACGAGATGCTCAACGTCGCGGACATCCCCCCAATCGTCTCTATCAACGAGGCCGTCGACATAGCCAAGAAATACAGCACCGCCGAGTCGGGCAAGTTCGTCAACGGCATCCTCGACAAGATCAAGAAAGAACTCGTCGATGCGCACGGCAAAAAACCTTCCTGACAGCGGCGGCTCGGTAGACCTGCATGTCCATACCTTTTTTTCGGACGGGACCTTCTCGCCCGCGGACGTCGTAGCAAGGGCGTCGCGCCTCGGCCTTAAAGCCATCGGGATCGCCGACCATGACACCGTTGCGGGCATCCCTTCCGCGATCGCGGCGGGCGAGGCCGCCGGCGTCGAGATCGTTCCCGCCATCGAGCTGAGCGCCGACGGGCGGCAGCACGAGGTGCACATCCTCGGCTATTTCTTCCGCTGGCAGGATATCCCTTTTCGCAAAACCCTCGAAAAGATGGCGCGCGCCAGGTACGAGCGTGCCCGATCGATGGCCGTCAAGCTCCGGGAGATGGGCCTCGAGATCGGATTCGACGATATCCTTAAAATTTCCGGCGAGGGGACGATCGGCCGCCTGCATGTCGCGAAAGCGCTCAGGGATAAAGGGTATATCGGCGATATGCAGGAGGCGTTCAAGAAATATATCGGCAAGGGGTGCGCCGCGTACGTCGAGAAATACAGGATATCGCCTGCCGATGCGATCGCGCTTATCAGGTCCGTGGGAGGGATGGCCGTTCTGGCGCACCCCGGCCTGACACGGAGCGACGCGCTGATCCCCGGGCTGAAAGACGCCGGGCTCGGCGGCATCGAAGCGTATCACATCGAGCACACGCCCGATATGACGAAACACTATCTCTCACTGGCGAAACGCTACGGACTTGCCGTCAGCGGGGGATCCGACTGCCACGGGCACGGAAAGACCTCTATCCTCCTGGGGAAAGTCCATGTGCCCTATACGGTCCTCAGCGACATGAGAACCTACCATGCCTCACATGCGTAACAAAACCGCCGCGCCGCCGCGCGAAGCCGACATCTATTTCATGAGCAAGGCGCTCGCGCTTGGGGCAAAGGGCGAGGGGAGCACCAGCCCGAACCCGATGGTAGGCGCCGTCGTCGTCAAGCACGGGCGTATCATCGGCGCCGGATATCACCGCTACGCGGGGTCCGCCCACGCCGAGATCGAGGCGATACGGGAGGCGGGCTCCTCGGCGCAAGGCGCCACGCTCTACGTCTCCCTCGAACCGTGCTCCACCTTCGGCAGGACACCGCCCTGCACGGACGCTATCATCGGCGCCGGCATCGCCCGGATCGTCGTCGCCGCGATAGATCCGAACCCGCGCCATTCGGGGAAAGGGCTGAGTATACTGTCCAGGGCAGGGATCGACGTAACGCGGGGAGTGCTGGAGCGGGAGGCGGCGGCGCTCAACCGCGTATTTAACAAATTCATCACGACGGGAATGCCGTGGATAACCGTCAAGGCGGCGATGACCCTCGACGGCAGGCTCGCGACGCGCTCGGGGGATTCGAAATGGATCACCTGCGAGAACTCGCGTGCGTACGTCCACCGGATGAGAGGGAGACATGACGCCGTCCTGGTCGGCAGGAACACCGTCCTGCGCGACGACCCGCTGCTGACCGTGCGGCGAAACGGGCGCGCCGCGCCAAAGCAGCCGCGCAGGGTCGTCGTCGACGAGACATGCGAGATCCCGCCGGGCGCCGCGATATTCAAGACCGGGGCAGGCGTTATCGTCGCGACGACCGCGAAAGCCCCTGCAGGCAGAGCGGCCGCGCTCGCGCGGCGGGGCGCGGAGGTCATCACCGTGAAGGAGAAGAACGGACAGGTCAACCTTCGTGACCTGCTGCGCAAGCTCGCCCGCGCCGAGATCTCCTCGGTTATGGTAGAGGGGGGGCCGCAGATCATCACGTCGCTCTTCGAAGGGCGTCTTGTCGACAAGCTGACGGTCTTTATCGCGCCGAAGCTGATAGGGGGCGACAACGCCCCGGCGCTTATCGGCGGCAAAGGTATACAGCTGATGAAAAATGCTGTATCATTATCTGATATAACCTTCAAACGCTTTGGCGGCGATATCATGATCGAAGGGTATCCGCAGTTCCGCGAGAAGGAATAACCATGTTCACCGGTATAGTGGAAGAGGTAGGCGCCGTACAGAGTATCGCCCTTTCCGGCGCGGGGTCCCGCATCGCCGTTACGGCAAAGACCGTCCTTGAAGGGACCCGGATAGGCGACAGCATCGCCGTGAACGGCGTCTGCCTGACAGTCACCGGCATTGGAAACGGCTCGTTTACGGCGGATATCCTCGCGGAGACGGTGCGCCGGACGACTTTTGCCGGCCTGAAAAAGGGGAGCAGGGTGAACCTGGAGCGCGCGATGCCCTCGGCCGGACGGTTCGGCGGGCATATCGTCACCGGGCATATAGACGGCACGGGCACCGTCGTTTCCCAGTCGAAGCTGCATAACGACACCGTCATTACGGTGAGCTGCATTCCCCGGCTCGTCCGGCATATCGTCGAGAAAGGATCCGTAGCGCTCGACGGCGTCAGCCTCACGGTCGCCGGGGTCGAAGGCGCGACATTTTCCGTGCACATCATCGGCCACACGCTCGACAATACGACGATCGCGGAGCGCAGGGGAGGCGACACGATGAATATCGAGACCGATATTATCGCGAAATACGTCGAGCGGATGCTGCCAGGAAAGGGCGGCGTCACCGAAGATAAATTAAAGGAAGAGGGCTATCTCTGAGTCAATGTATTGATGTGTGACAGGGGCGGGTAAGGGGTGTGCGTGTCAGCACGTTGACAATTCGAGCGGGCACGGTGTCCCGCCGTTAGGCGGGACGAGCGAGAATTGTCGCCGAGCGGGATTTTCCTCGCTGGGGAAAATCCCGCGGTGCTGACGCGCATACTCCTTATCCGACCCTGCTCAAGAGCTACATGCATGAAAATACTCCTTAAACAGATCTTTCTGACTGCGGGCGCCCTGCTCGGCTATATTATCCTGGCGCCGCTCTGGAAAAAGATGAGCGGGCGGCGAACCTGGCGGATCCTGCGCTATCACAGCGTCAGCGACCGGCGGCGGCACGAGACGAACGTGGCCATCGATGACTTCGGGACGCACCTGTCCTATCTGGTCCGGAATGCTAACGTGATCTCGCTGCGCGAGGGTGTCGGCCATGTCTCTGAAAAGCGGCCGTTCCTGTCCGACTGCGTATCCGTCACGTTCGACGACGGGTATCGCGACAATTACCTGCATGCCTATCCGCTCCTCAGGGAGCATCAGGTCCCGGCAACCATATTCCTGATCAGCGGGTATATCGGCACCGACACGATACTCCCGCACGACGGCAAAGACGAGCCGTGGGACAACTACCTGCTCGCCTGGGACCAGATCTGCGGGATGGACCCGGCGCTCGTCGAATTCGGCTCGCATACCCAGACCCATTTTCGTCTCAGCCGGTGCACCGGCGAGATCATGCTCAAAGAGATACTGACATCAAAGAAGACGATAGAGGATCGCACCGGCAGAAAGGCCGATTTCATCTCGTATCCGTTCGGCACTGCGTCGGATTTTACGCCGGAATGGGAAGGGCGTCTTCGCGCCGCCGGGTTCCGCGCCGGATTTCTCGCGACATACGGGCGGAATGACGAGCGGTCGGACATCTATCGGCTGAAGCGCATCGGGGTCGAATCGAGCGACACGCTGTTCACCCTGCGAGCCAAGCTCAACGGCGCGCTTGACCCGCTGCTTCTCCTTTCCGAAACGGCCGCCGGCCGCCGGCTCAAGAAGATCGTTAACACGCTGCTCGGCGCGGTCGATTACGAATAAAAAAAGGCGATCATATGGCCGACCTGCTGATCTCGATGGATTTCCCGCCGCATAAGGACGGGATCACGACCCTTGCGGCCGAGCTGGCGAAACGCCTCGGCGCGAGCGGCGGCCTCGTCGTGATCGGCCCCAGCGCCCCCGGCGCCGCGGCGTTCGACAGGGGACAGCCCTATATCGTGTACCGTTCGCCGCTGTACGAGTGGGGGTACGCGAAGCTGATCCCGCTGATCTTCCTGGTCCCGTACGTCGTGCTGAGGCACCGGATCCGCCGGATAATAGCGACCAACATAGGGTACGGCGGCGTCCTGGCCTATGCGCTGAGCAGGGTCGTGCCGCTGACATATATCATCACGGCGCAGGGGTATGAATTCCTGAAATTCAAGGACAACGCAGTCGTCAGGAAGATATATCTGACCGCTTACGCGCACGCGCGCAGGATAATCGCCTGCAGCGGCTACGTCAAAGAGCTGCTTGCGGGTTTCGGGGTCGATGCCGCGCGTATCGAGGTCGCGTATCCCGGCGTCGACATGGACCGCTACCGGCCGGTCGACAGCGTTCCGGACGAATGGACACGCCGGTACGGGTTGAAGGGCAGGAAGGTGCTGCTGACCGTCGGGCGACTGGTCGAGAGGAAAGGGCACGCATATGTGCTGCGCGCCCTTCCGCGCGTCCTGAAGGAAATCCCCGGCCTCGTGTATCTCATCGTCGGCAAGGGGCCGGAAAAGCCGGCTCTCGAGCGGACGGTCGCGGAGCTCGGCCTCGGCGATACGGTCAGGTTCCTCGGCGAAGTCCCGGACGGCGAGCTCTTGTATCTCTATAACGCATGCGACGCCTTCGTGATGCCGAGCAGGAACATCGAACGGGACGGGCACGTCGAGGGGTTCGGCATCGTATTCGTCGAGGCCAGCGCGTGCGGCAAGCCGGTTATCGGCGGAAGGCACGGCGGCATCCCCGAAGCGATCCTCGACGGCGAAACCGGCCTGCTCGTCGACCCGTCCGATGAAAAGGATATCGCCGAAAAGATCATCGCGATCCTGAAAGACCCGTCGTACGCGAAGACGCTGGGCGGCAACGGTCTGCGGCGCGCGCGCGCCGAATGCAACTGGGACAGCTACGCCGAACGGTTCAGGCGTGCTCTGGAGCCGGCATGAAAACGATCCTTCTGACGCGAACAGACAGGCCTTCCGGCGCCGCCGTGGCGTTCGCGCTGTTGGGGAGCAGGCACGAGCTGTGCGCGATCATCGCGGAAAAACGGGACAGCATGCTGACGCGCAAAAAGAGCATGGCGCAGGTCGTCGCCGATGCCCTTCGAGCCCAGGGGGCCGGCTTCGTCATTTCCAAGGCGGCCGAGATGCTGGGCATCAAACTGCGCCGTATTTTCAGGCGCATGGGACTGGTGCGGCAGGGGCCTCCGTACAGGTCCGTCGGCGAGCTCCTTATCGATCACGCGGTGAACTGTTTCGAGGTCGACGACCATAACGGCAGGGAGGCGATCGATATCGTCGAGCGACTCAAGCCCGATATCCTTGTCCTGGCGAACACCAGGATCATCAAAGGCCCGCTGCTGGCCGCCGCGCCGCGCGGATGCATAAACCTGCACCTGGGGAAGCTGCCCGAGTACCGCGGGATGGCGTCGTGCTTCTGGGAGATCTATGCGGGAGAGAAGGCGGGAGGAGTGACCGTCCACCGCGTCGACGCCGGCCTCGATACCGGCGACATCGTCGCCCGGGAGACGGTGGCCATAACGCCCGAAGACGACGAAGATACGCTGTATGAAAAAAAATTACGCATCGGCGCGCAGCTGATCTGCGCGGCGCTCGACCTGATCGAAAGCGGCGGAGAAAGCCCGCTCAGGCAGGACCCGGGACGCGCACGGACATACTCGCTGCCGTCCGGGGCGCAGCGCAGGGAGCTCGCGCAAAGACGACAGGAGCGGTCATCATGAGCCAGACAAAAGACAAGATCCGGGTCCTTCACATCATCACCCGCCTCGTGGTCGGCGGGGCGCAGGAGAACACGCTTTGGACCGTCAGGCTCCTCGACAAAGACCGGTATGAAACCCTCCTGGCGACCGGTCCGTCCGACGACGAGCCGGAGGGGAGCCTTGACGCGGAGGCGGTGGCGGCCCGGATCCCCATCTTCAAGATCAAAGAGCTCGTCAGGAACCCGAACCCGGTCAAAGATATTATCGCCACATGGAAACTCTTCCGCTTGATGAAAGAGACGAAGTTCGATATAATCCATACGCATTGTTCAAAGGCGGGGATCCTCGGCCGGATAGCCGCGAAGCTCAGCGGGGCGCCGATCATCGTCCATACGCCGCACGGCCACGTTTTTTACGGCTATTTCAGCACGATGATATCGTGGGCGTTCGTCGTGACGGAGCGGATCGTCGGGGCGTTCACCGACAAGATCATTACGCTGACCGAACGCGGCAAGGAAGAGCATATACACTACCGCATCGGCGGGCCTGAGAAGTTCGTCGCGATACCGAGCGGCATCGACCTGCGCGATTACCAGGTCTGTGCCGCAGACACCGCGCAAAAGAGGCGCGAGCTCAGGCTGTCGGGAGACGACCTGCTGGTCGGCACGATCGCGCGCCTGTCCGACATCAAGGGGCACCGGTACCTCCTGGAGGCGGTCCCGGCGATACGCGCGAAGGTGCCGAAAGCGAAGTTCCTGCTCGTCGGCGACGGGCCGCTGAAGAACGAGCTGGTACGGATGTGCTATGACCTCGACATTATCGACAGCGTCCTGTTCCTCGGGATCCGGAAAGATATCCCGGCGCTGGTATCCGTCATGGACCTCTTCGTCCTGCCGTCGCTGAACGAAGGGATGGGAAAAGTGTTTTTGCAGGTACAGGCGATGGGCAAGGCCGTCATCGCGGCGGACGTCGGCGGCGTTCGCGAGATCGTCAGGGACGGTGAGAACGGCCTTCTGGTGCCGCCGAAAGACGCGGGGGCGATCGCCGCCGCCTGCATCGAGCTCCTGACGGACGGGGAGAAACGGCGCGAGATGGGAGAGAAGGGGAAGGCGCAGGTCGACGGCAGGTTCAGCGTCGAAACGATGGTCGAGAAGATCGAAACGCTTTACGAAGAATTGATAACGGCTAAATTGGGCCGACAGTAAAGGAGACTGGCTGTGAAAAAAGCGTTGGTGACGGGCGGGGCGGGGTTCATCGGGTCGCACTTGTGCGAACATCTCGTGCGCAGCGGCTGGCAGGTCTGCGCGATCGACAACCTGTCGACCGGCAGGTACGAGAATATCGAGCATCTTGAGTCAAAGAAACAGTTCCGCTTCGTCAAAGGCGACATCATGGACGAGAAGCTGGTCGACCGCTGCGCGAAGGGGATCGACGTCGTTTTCCATCTCGCGGCGGCCGTCGGCGTCAGGTACATCATCGACCACCCGCTGGAATCGATGATCACGAATGTCCACGGCACGGAGATAGTGATCAGGGCTGCGGCGAAGAACAAGACGATGTTCGTGCTCGCCTCGACGTCCGAGGTGTACGGCAAGAACGAAAAGGTCTTCTTCTCCGAGGACGACGACCGCATCGAGGGCTCGACGACCATCAGCCGCTGGAGCTACGCCTGCACGAAGGCGCTCGACGAATTCATGACGCTGGCGTACCACCGCGAAAAAAAGCTCAAGACGATCATCTTCAGGTTCTTCAACACCTGCGGGCCCCGCCAGACGGGCAGGTACGGGATGGTGATCCCGCGGTTCGTCACGCAGGCGCTGGAGGGCAAGCCGATCACCGTCTACGGCGACGGCAGGCAGCGCCGCTGTTTCGCCTATGTCGGCGACGTCATCGACGGGATGATGCGGCTGGTCGCCTGCAAAGACGCGGTCGGCAAGATCTTCAACATCGGCACGGAAGAGGACAGCAGCATCATCGAGCTGGCCAAGCGCGTCAAGGCGCTCACCAAGAGCTCCTCGACGATCAAGCTGATCCCCTACGAGGACGCGTTCGACAAAGGGTTCGAGGACATGCGCTACCGCCGCCCCGACCTCACGCGGATATTCACGACGGTCGGGTACGAGCCGAAGACCTCTCTCGACGAACTGCTGAAAAAAGTGATCGACTACTACCGGAACGAATCGAAATAGAACGCAGCAACCATATACGGGGGACCGGACATGAATATGACTGACGAATTCCTTTCGAAACAGCGGCTGCTCGTCATCGCGCCCCATGCCGACGACGAAACGTACGGCTGCGCGGGGACGATCGCACGCATGCGCAGCCTCGGCGCGGAGGTCTATGTCATCGTCGTGTCGGTGGGGACCGTCGCCCACTACGGCGTCAAGGACGACGTCACCGGCGGCGTGCGGTCCGACGAGCTCGACAGCGTGATGAAATACCTCAAGGTGAACGACTACGACATCCTGTACCGCAGCGACCAGATACACCTGCGGCTCGACACGATCCCCCGGAGGGACCTCGTCGGGCTCATCGAGAAAGAGTCACGGCTCGCGATCGACCGCGTGAAGCCGACGATGCTTGCCGTCCCTGCCGTATCGTACAACCAGGACCACGAGATCGTTTTCCGCGCCTGCTTTACCGCCTGCCGGCCGCACCTGCCGCAGTACAAGTCGTTCCAGAAGATCTTCGTCGCGTACGACAACCCCGCGATATCGTGGAGCACGGAGCGCGAGAAATTCCACCCGAATTTCTACATAGACATCAGCGCGCACCTCGAAAGCAAGCTCGGCGCGCTGTCGCTGCACAAATCACAGCTGAAGCCTTCGCCGCACCACGGCAGCGTCGAGAGCGTCGAATACCTCGCGCGCGTCCGCGGCAGGGAGATATCGGTCGACGCCGCCGAGGCGTACATGTGCTACCGGTTCGTCCTCTGACATGATCGCCGGCATCCACCAGCTGCACTATCTGCCCTGGCTGCGCTATTTTCACAAGATAGCGCAGTGCGACGTCTTTGTCATCCTCGATGACATCCAGTACAACAAGAACGGCTGGCAGAACCGGAACAAGATAAAGGGGAGCGGCGGGCCGCTGACCCTGACCGTCCCCGTCTTCAGCAAATACCAGCAGAACCTGAACGAGGTGAAGATCGACAACAAGGTCAGCTGGCGGAAGAAGCACTGGGCCTCTTTCGAGTACAGTTACCGGAAGGCCCCTTTCTTCGAACGCTACGCCGCGGAACTGGCGGACGTGTATCAGCGCGAATGGGAGGAGCTCAACGCGGTCAATTTCGAGCTCTTGACGCGCTTTCTCAGGATGCTCAATATCCGGACGAAGATCGTACGCAGCTCCGAGTCGCAGTTCCCCGGGACGGCGACGGAGCGGCTGGTCACGATATGCAGGCAGCTCGGCGCGGAGACCTATCTGACGGGGGAGCACGCGCGCGACATGTACCTCGACGAAGCGATGTTCGCGAAGGAAGGTATCGGGCTCGTCGTCCAGAGTTGGAAAGCCCCGTCGTACCGCCAGCTGTTCGCGCAGCAGGGATTCATCCCGGACCTCTCGATCGTCGACCTGCTCTTCAACGAAGGGGAAAAGAGCTATGACATCCTCATGGGCAAAACAGCGCAGGGAGGGGCCGATGATCGCACATAACAAGCCGACGATCGAGCCTGACGATATCCGCGCCGTCGCGAAAGTGCTTTCATCGGGAAACGTCGCGCAGGGCGAGCGCGTCGCAGACTTCGAGCGCCGATTCTCTCTGGCTCACGGGGGGCTGCACGCCGCCGCCGTCAACTCCGGGACAAGCGCCTTGCACTGCGCCCTGCTCGCGATGGGCGTCGGGCCGGGCGACAACGTCATCATCCCCAGCTACGTCTGCACCGCGCTGCTCAACGCCGTCAGGTATGTCGGCGCGACGCCCCGTTTCGCCGACATCGATCCCGATGACCTCAATATATCGCCTGACGATGTCCGGCGGAAGGTGACGAAGAAGACGCGCGCCGTCATCGTGCCGCACATGTTCGGTCTGCCTGCCAGGGTCCGCGAGATACAACGCGCGGGCGTCCCGGTGATAGAGGATTGCGCGCAGGCTGTCGGCGCGAAGATAGGGGAGCAGCCGGTCGGCACCTTCGGCGACATAGCCATTTTCTCGTTTTACGCGACCAAGGTCATGACGACATGCGGAGAGGGCGGCATGGTCGTGACGCGCAACCGCCGGTGGAGCGAAGCCATACGCCAGCTGCGCGACTACGACGAAAAGAACGATCTCAGGACGAGGTATAACTACAAGATGACCGATGCCGCCGCCGCCATGGGATCCGCGCAGCTTGCGAAGCTTGGCGGGTTCATCCGGAAACGCAGGGCTATCGCGAAGAGGTATGACGCGGCGTTCGCGGGCAAAGAATTCTTCATCGACCGCGCCGGCTCGGGCTCGAACATATATTTCCGCTATCTCGTGCGCATCCGCAGGGGGCAGGCCGAGTTCCTTCGCCGGGCCGCGGCGCATGCCGTCGGGGTGAAGCGTCCCGTATTCAGGCCGCTGCACGCATATTTCGGCATCAGCGACCGGCAGCTTCCGCACACCGCATCGGCATGGAGATCGATCTTTTCGATACCGATCTACCCATCGCTGCCGGAGAAAGATGTTGATACCGTCATCTCCTTCCTGCTAAACTACCCTGCATGAGTGCTTATTGGCGGAATACGTACATCTTCGTCTTCGCGTTCTCCCTGATCTTCTCGCTTGCGTTCACGCCGCTGGTGCGTTTCCTGGCTCAAAAGCTGAATATCTACGATAAGCCGGACAAAAGAAAGATCCACACCAGGTCCGTCCCGCTCTGGGGCGGGATCGCCGTGTTCGTGCCGTTCGCCCTATCGCTGTTCCTGGTCCGTTATTACTCGACCCCGCTCAAGAGCATCCTCTTGGGCAGCCTGATCGCGCTCTGTGTCGGCATCACCGACGACCTGAAGAAAGGGCTTTCGGGCACCGTGAAGTTCTTTATCCTGATCGCGCTGACGCTCATGCTCGTGAGCCAGGGCGTCGTCCTGAACACTTTCCCCGCGCACATCCTGGCTTTCAAGGTGCTCAATATAATCCTGACATGCCTCTGGATCGTCGGTGTGACCAGCGCTTTCAATGCGATCGACAATATGGACGGGCTCGCGACAGGGGTTTCCTGCATCGCCTCCGCTTTCTTCTTCATCGTCGCCGTCCAGACGCAGCAGTGGTGGTTCGGCATTATCAGCGCCGCTATGGTGGGCAGCTGCCTCGGATTCCTGCGCTACAACTTCCGGCCGGCGACGATATTCCTCGGCGACGCGGGGAGCTTCTTTATCGGTTTCACGCTCGCGGCGATGAGCGTGATGGGCGACTGGAGCGAGAACCCCTTCATATCCATGGTCATTCCCGTCTTCATCCTGGGGATCCCGATCTTCGACATTACCTATGTCGTCATCTGGCGCCACGTCAACAAGGTGACGCGCACCTTCTTCGAGGCGCTTCAGCACTGCGCAAAAGACCATCTCTCGCACCGGTTCGTGGCCCTCGGTTTTTCGCAGAAGAATGCGGTCCTCGTTATCTATCTCCTTGCGGCATGCACCGGCATCTGCGCCCTCGTCCTCCGCAAGAGCACGAGCGTCACTGATTCGATCCTGCTGATGATGCAGGGGCTGGTGCTGCTCCTCATCCTTATGGAGATCATGGTCATCGGCACGCGGCACCTGCGGGAGAAGTACCGCATGAGAGAGGATTACATCTCTCTCCGGAAGGAACTCGGGCTTGCCGATGATGAGATCAGGGTCCTGGTGGTCGACGACGACAAAGAGGTCAGGAGCTTTATCGGGGACTTTCTCGGCAAAAAGGGGTTCCTGGTAACCGGCGTCGACAGTCTCTCGTCCGCCGTCGCCGAGCTCAAACACACCCGTTTCAACCTTGCGTTCGTCGATGTCATGATCGGCGGCACTCCGGCGGGGATAGAGGTTTTGCGGTCGGCAAAGAGCCTGCATCCCGACATGCCCGTTGTG
>JAKLEM010000025.1 GCA_022711655.1 Candidatus Auribacterota bacterium | reverse complement strand
ACAGCACCCTCGTCAACGCCGACGTCAGGGTCGTCTTCCCGTGGTCGACGTGCCCGATCGTCCCGATGTTCACGTGCGGCTTATTACGTTCGAATTTTTCCTTCGCCATTTCCTCCCCCTTTCGTCGGTTTTTCCCGGCCTCGCGCCGAGAAAAACTGTTCTCGGCTTACTTCTTCTCTTTCTTGATGTCCAATATCTGCTCTTCGATGTCGCGGGGAACCTTGTTGAAATGCGACGGCTCCATCGAATAGCTCGCCCTTCCTTTGGTCAGGGAGCGGATAGACGTCGCGTACCCGAACATTTCCTTCAGCGGCACTTCTGCCTTGATGATACGCGTTTTCAGCTTGCTGTCGATCGTGGTGACCTTCCCGCGCCGCGAATTGATGTCACCGATCACTTCGCCCATATATTCTTCCGGCGTCGTCACGTCGACGCGCATGATCGGCTCGAGCAGGATCGGCTTCGCGCGTTTCACGGCGTCCTTGAAACCGATCGACCCCGCCATCTTGAACGCCAGGTCCGACGAATCGACGTCGTGATAGGAGCCGTCTTCAAGCGTCACTTTCATATCGACGACCGGATAGCCGCCAAGCACGCCGGTCATCGCGGCTTCTTCGACTCCCTGCTTTACCGACTTGATGAACTCCTTGGGGATCACGCCGCCGATGATATTGTCGACAAAGAGGAAGCCTGCCCCCTTCTCCATCGGCTCGACGTTGATCACGACATGGCCGTACTGGCCGCGCCCGCCCGACTGCTTGATGAATTTCCCTTCCGCGCGGCACGGCGCGGTGATCGTCTCGCGGAACGCGACCTGCGGCGCTCCGACGTTCGCCTGCACCTGGAACTCGCGGAACATACGGTCTTTGATGATGTCCAGGTGGAGCTCGCCCATCCCGGAGATGATCGTCTGACCGGTTTCCTGGTTGGACGATATCTTGAACGTCGGGTCCTCCTCGGTCATCTTGTGAAGCGCCATCTGCAGCTTGTCGCGGTCTGCGCGCGTTTTCGGCTCGATCGCCATCGAAATGACCGGCTCGGGAAAAAGCATCGACTCGAGAATGATCTTGTGGTCTTCGCTGCACAGCGTGTCGCCGGTCGAAACGTGCTTCAGCCCGACTGCCGCCACGATATCGCCGGTAAAAACCTCATCGATATCCTTCCGGTCGTTGGCGTGCATCTCGAGGAGCCGTCCCAGGCGCTCGCGCGAGTTGCTGGTCGTATTGTAGACCGCGGTCCCTTTTTTCGTGCTTCCCGAATAGACCCGGAAATAGGTCAGCTTCCCGACATACGGGTCGGTCATGATCTTGAAAGCAAGTGCGCTGAACGGCTCGCTGTCGTCGGGTTTTCGCGCCTCCTCCTGATCGTTCTTCGGGTTGATGCCCTTGATCGGGGGAACGTCCAGCGGTCCCGGCATATAATCGACGACCGCGTCAAGCAGCAACTGCACCCCTTTGTTTTTGAACGATGCGCCGCAGAGGACCGGCACGGCGATCCCGTCGAGCGTCGCCTTCCTCATCACCGATACCAGTTCCTGTTCGCTCGGCTCGTGGCCGTGCACGTATTTATCAAGCAGCATCTCGTCTTCCTCGGCGAGCGCCTCTATCATCTTGCCGCGAAATGCCTTGGCCTGCTCCAGCATGTCCGCAGGGATCTCTTCTATTGTATAGTTCGTATCGCTCTTTTCATCCTCGATATAGATAATAGCTTGCATCCTGATCAGGTCGACGATCCCGCGGAAGCTGTCCTCAGCGCCGATCGGCAGCTGCACGGCGACCGCTTTCGTCCCGAGCTTGTCCTTCATCGTCTCGATCGTCGCGAGAAAGTCCGCTCCGACGCGATCCATCTTATTGACGAACGCGATACGCGGCACGCCGTAACGGTCAGCCTGTCGCCACACGGTCTCCGACTGCGGCTCGACGCCCCCGACCGAGCAGAACACCGCGACTGCGCCGTCAAGCACTCTCAGGGAACGCTCGACTTCGGCCGTGAAATCGACGTGGCCGGGCGTATCGATGATATTGATCCGATGGTCGCGCCAGAAGCAGGTGGTCGCCGCGGAGGTAATGGTGATGCCCCGCTCCTGCTCCTGCGGCATCCAGTCCATCACGGCCGTGCCGTTGTGAACCTCGCCGAGCTTATGCACCCTGCCGGTATAGTACAGTATGCGTTCCGTCGTCGTCGTCTTGCCGGCATCGATATGCGCCATGATGCCGATATTCCGCGTCTTTTCCAGCTGATATAACCGTGCCACTTTTTCCGCTCCTCAAGTAAACGCTCATAGACGCCTCTCTATGAAGGATTACTTATCGTTTCCGGCGCCCTTTATTTGCAGCCCCGGGTTAATGACTCTTGACCTTTCCGTTTACCACTTGTAGTGCGCGAACGCCCTGTTGGCCTCAGCCATCTTGTGCGTATCCTCGCGCTTCTTGATTGCCGAACCCGTCCCCTTGAAGGCGTCTACTATTTCGGTCGCAAGCCGCTTCGCCATCGGCTGCCCTTTGCGAGCGCGCGCGAACGTGATCATCCATTTTATCGCCAGCGCGTTTCTGCGGTCCGGCGACACATCGACCGGCACCTGGTACGTCGCGCCGCCGACCCTGCGCGATTTCACTTCCAGAAGCGGCTTGATGTTGTCGAGTGCCTTGATGAAGACCTTCATCGGGTCCGGTTCCTTGGTCTGCTCTTTGATGATGTCGAGCGACTCGTAGAAGATCTTTTCCGCCGTGCTCTTCTTTCCGCGCTCCATCAGCTTATTCAGAAACCGCGTGATCAACACGTTGTTGAAACGCGGATCCGGTAACACTTCCCTTTTAAAAGCCCTTCGCCTGCGTGCCATCTGTTTCCTCCCTCAACGTTGTCCCGTGGTTATTTCGCCGCTGCCTTCGCCGCCGGCGCCGCGCCGCTCTTGCCGCGCTTCGCGCCGTAGCGCGACCTGCCCTGCTTACGGTTCTCGACACCCATCGCATCGAGCGTCCCCCGGACGATATGATAACGGACGCCCGGCAGGTCCTTCACACGGCCGCCGCGGACCAGCACGATCGAGTGTTCCTGCAGGTTGTGCCCGACTCCCGGTATATACGCCGTCACTTCGACGCCGTTGGTCAGGCGCACACGCGCTATTTTCCGCAACGCCGAATTAGGCTTCTTCGGCGTCATCGTCTTGACGATCAAGCAGACGCCGCGCTTCTGCGGGCACTTCTTGAGCGCCGGCGACTTGGTATCCGCCGTCAGTTTCCTGCGTGGTTTCCTGATCAACTGGTTAATCGTTGGCATTCTCGCTCCTCCGTTCTTTTTCTTTTGTTCGACGACCGACGGCGCCCTACGCTTCCTGCGCGGCGTCCTCGGGCGTCTCCTCTTCTTCAGCCTTCTCCATCTCGATGCTGCGGTGCGTCGAGAACCCGGTGCCTGCCGGTATGACGTGCCCCATAATGACGTTCTCTTTGAAGCCTCTCAGGACGTCAGTGCGCCCGTTCGCTGCCGCATCGGTGAGTATGCGGGTCGTCTCCTGGAACGATGCCGCCGAAATGAAGCTGTCGGTGCTCAGCGAGGCCTTGGTGATGCCCAGCAGGAGCGGCGCCGCTTCCGCAGGCTTACCCTTCTTGCCGCGGACGCGCTTGTTCTCTTCGTCGAACCTCATCTTGTCTATCTGCTCATCGTAGATGAAGTTGGTGTCGCCCGGCTCGATGATCTTCACCTTTCTGAGCATCTGGCGGATGATTACCTCGATGTGCTTGTCGTTGATCTCAACGCCCTGGAGACGGTAGACTTCCTGGATCTGGTTAACCAGGTATTCCTGCAGGTCCCTGGGACCGCAGACCTGGAGTATCTCCTGAGGCACAATGGGGCCTTCCGTCAGCTGCTGGCCTTTCTTCACGTGGTCGCCCTTGAAGACGATCAGGTGCTTGCCGTGCGGGATCAGATGCTCTTCTTCGGAGCCAGTCTGCACGTCTTTGACGATCAGGCGGCGGCGGCCCTTCAAGGTGCCGCCGAACTCAACGAGGCCGTCTATACGGGCTATCTCCGCGGCGTCCTTCGGCCTGCGCGCCTCGAATAGCTCCGCGACGCGCGGCAGACCGCCGGTGATGTCCTTTGTCTTGCTGACCTTCCTCGGCGTCTTCGCGAGCAGCGATCCCGCGCTGACCTTTTCGCTCTCTTCGACGACGATGTGCGCGCCGGCAGGGATCGAGTAATACGCCACCGGTTCCTTGTTATCGTCGTAAAGTATGATCTGCGGATGCAGCTCTTCCTTGTGCTCCATGATGACGCGCCCGATGAGACCGGTCGATTCGTCGATCTCCTTTTTCATCGTCACGTCCTCGATGAAATCGTGGAACTCGACCGTTCCCGGCTTTTCCGTCAAGATCGGGATGTTGTACGGGTCCCACTTCACGAACGCCTGTCCCTTTTTGACGCGGCCGTTTTCCGGCACGCTGATAACCGAGCCGATGACCACGTTGTACTTCTCGAGCTCGCGTCCCTCGTCGTTGTGCACGCTGATAAAGCCGTTTTTGTTCAGGACGATGAAGGTCTTGTCCTTCGCTTCGACGACCTTCAGGTCGTGGAACTTCACGACGCCGTCGTTCTTCGATATGATCTGCGGCTGCTTGAACGTCTGGCTTGCGGTACCTCCGATGTGGAACGTTCTCATCGTCAGCTGCGTGCCCGGCTCGCCGATCGACTGCGCCGCGATAATACCGACCGCCTCGCCGAGGTCCACCATGCGGCCCGTCGCAAGGTTGCGGCCGTAGCATTTTGCGCAGCACCCGCTCTGAGCTTCGCAGGTGAGCACCGACCTGATGCGGACGTGGTGCAGCCCTATCTTCTGGATCAGCTTCGCCTTCGCCTCGACGATCTCCTCGTTGCGCTTCACGATAACGTCCCCGGTGACCGGGTCCTTGACGTCCTCAAGCGCGACGCGGCCGAGGATACGGTCAAAGAGGCTGACCATCTCGTCGTCGCCTTCGGTGATCGCCCTCGCCGTGATGCCGTTCAGGGTCTTGCAGTCGTCGACCGTCACGATGACATCCTGCGCGACGTCGACGAGCTTGCGCGTCAGGTAGCCGGAATCGGCCGTCTTGAGCGCCGTATCGGCCAACCCCTTGCGCGCGCCGTGCGTCGATATGAAGTATTCCAGCACGCTCAGCCCTTCGCGGAAGTTCGCGATGATCGGCGACTCGATGATCTCGCCGGAGGGCTTGGCCATCAGTCCGCGCATGCCGGCCAGCTGTCTGATCTGCTGGCGACTGCCGCGCGACCCCGAATCGACCATGATGAAGATCGGGTTCGCCTTCACGTTGCCGCGGTTGTACTCCAAGCCGCGGAACAGCGCCTCGGCCACCTTGTCGGTAGTGTGCGTCCAAATGTCGATGATCTTGTTGTAACGTTCGCCGTCGGTAATGCTTCCGCTCCGGTACTGCTTATCGACCTCGTTGATCTCATTCTGCGCCAGATCGAGCAGGTCGATCTTTTCCTTCGGGATGATCATGTCGTCGACGCCGATCGATATGCCGGCGCGGGTCGCCTCGCGGAACCCGAGCTCTTTGAGCTTGTCCAGGAGCTCGACCGTCCGCTGGTGCCCGAGCTTCTGGTAGACCTCGATGATGATCTCTCCGATGCGCTTCTTGCCAACCGTCTCGTTGACATACTCCATCTCCTTCGGCAGCACCTCGTTGAAAAGCACGCGGCCGACTGTCGTCTCAACGATGCGCCCCTTAATGCGCATTTTGATGCGGTTGTGCAGCCCGACGACCTTTTCGTCGTAGGCGAGGATGGCCTCCTGGGGGTCGTTAAAGACCATGATCCTGCCTTCGAGGTTCGGCGGCCGCCACAGCGTTATGTAGTAACAGCCGAGCGTGATATCCTGCGTCGGGATCGTGATCGGCTTACCGCTTGACGGCGAGAAGATATTGTTGGTCGCAAGCATCAATAAACGCGCCTCGGCCTGCGCTTCGAACGACAGCGGCACGTGAACGGCCATCTGATCGCCGTCGAAGTCGGCGTTGAACGCGGTGCAGACCAGCGGGTGGATGCGGATCGCCTTACCTTCGATCAGCAGAGGCTCGAACGCCTGAATGCCGAGCCGGTGCAGCGTCGGGGCGCGGTTCAGGAGGACGGTGTGACCCTTGATGATCTCCTCGAGGACGTCCCACACTTCGTTTGACTGCTTTTCGATCAGCTTCTTGGCGCTGCGGATCGTGTGGACAAGGCCGCGCTCCTTGAGTTTCCTGATGATGAACGGCTCGAAGAGCTCCAGCGCCATCGCCTTCGGAAGCCCGCACTGGTGCAGCTTCAACTCCGGCCCGATAACGATCACCGAGCGGCCGGAATAATCGACGCGCTTGCCGAGCAGGTTCTGCCTGAAGCGCCCCTGTTTCCCCTTGAGCATGTCCGCCAGCGACTTCAGCGGCCTGTTGCCGGTGCCGACGACCGGCCTGCCGTGCCTGCCGTTGTCGAACAAAGCATCTACCGCTTCCTGGAGCATGCGCTTTTCGTTACGCACGATGACGTCCGGCGTCTTGAGCTCGAGAATGCTGCGCAGGCGGTTGTTCCGGTTGATCACGCGGCGGTACAGGTCATTGAGGTCCGACGTCGCGAAGCGCCCGCCTTCGAGCGGCACGAGAGGCCGCAGATCGGGCGGTATGACCGGCACCACGTCGAGCACCATCCAATCGGGGCAGTTGCCCGATTTTCTGAAACCTTCGACGATCTTGAGCCGTTTCGCTATTTTCTTTCCGGTCTGCTTGGATTTAGTCTTATCCAGCTTCTCACGGATGTCCTTCGCCAGATCGTCCAGCGGCTCGCGTTTGAGGAGCTCCTTGATCGCCTCGGCGCCCATCTTCGCGGTGAACTTCCTGCCGTATTTCTCCTGCGCTTCGCGGTACTCGAGCTCGCTCAGAAGCTGCTTCGCCTCCAGCGGGGTCTCGCCGGCGTCGATCACGATGTAGTCCTCGTAGTAAATGACGCGCTCGAGCGTCCTTGAGCTCAGGCCGAGTATGTTACCGATGCGGCTCGGCATCGTCTTCAAAAACCAGATATGCGCCGCGGGCGCCGCGAGGTCAATATGCCCCATCCGCTCGCGCCTGACCTTCGACTGCGTCACCTCGACGCCGCAGCGGTCGCAGACAACGCCTTTGTGCTTGATCCTCTTATATTTGCCGCAGTTACATTCCCAGTCTTTGGTCGGGCCGAAGATCTTCTCGCAGAACAGGCCGCCCTTTTCGGGCTTGAACGTCCGGTAGTTGATCGTCTCGGGGTTCTTCACCTCGCCCTTCGACCACGACCGTATCGTTTCCGGCGACGCGATGCGTATGGACACCTTGTCAAAAATGTTCGCCACGATGTGAGAGGCAGTTTCCCCGAGCGTTTGCTCTTCGACGACCTCAACGGCCGCCTCCGCCTTCTTCTTCGGCGCGGCTTCCTCTTTCTTCGACGCTGCTTTTGTCTTGGTCTTTTCTTCTTTTTTAGCCAAGGTAACCCCCTTTTATGAACCGGAAATCAACTGTTCAAATGACAAACGATCTTTGCCATTTGTGCTTTCGTCATTTGTCATTCAACTTTTTCGGCCGCCTTCTCACGCTCCGGCCTCACGTCGAGCGCGAGGCTCTGCATCTCCTTGATGAGAACGTTGAAGGACTCCGGCGTGCCCGCTTCCAGGTAATTGCTCCCCTTCACGATCGACTCGTATATCTTCGTGCGGCCGACCACGTCGTCGCTCTTGACCGTCATCAGCTCCTGCAGGAGATATGCCGCGCCGTACGATTCAAGCGCCCACACTTCCATTTCGCCGAAGCGCTGTCCGCCGAACTGCGCCTTACCGCCCAGCGGCTGCTGGGTCACCAGCGAGTACGGCCCGGTCGCGCGCGCGTGGATCTTGTCGGCGACCAGATGCGAAAGCTTCAGCATATAGATGTTTCCGACGACCACCTGCTGATCGAAGGCGTCTCCCGTCCTGCCGTCATAGAGCGTCACCTTTCCGCTCTCGGGAAGGCCGGCCTTGACCAGGAGCTCCTTGATCTTCTCTTCCTTGATGCCGTCAAAGACGGGGGTCATGATCTTCATGCCGAGGATCTGCGACGCCCACGCCAGATGCGTCTCGAGCACCTGTCCGACGTTCATACGCGAAGGGACGCCGAGCGGGTTCAGCACCATATCGACCGGCGTGCCGTCCGGCAGATACGGCATATCTTCCACCGGCAGGATCTTCGCGATAACTCCTTTGTTGCCGTGCCGGCCCGCCATTTTGTCGCCAACCTGCAGCTTGCGTTTGCTGCCGACATACACCTTCACCTGCTTGATGACGCCCGGGTCGAGCTCATCGCCCTTCTTCAGCTTCTCGATCTGCTTATTCTCGTCGGTCTCCAGCTTCTCGTACGCCCTCTCGTAATCCATCAGGATCTTCTTGACCTCGAGCGTCATTGAGCTCTTCTGCATGTCGAGGTTCTTGTAATCGAGCTCGTCAAGCTTCTCCAGCATCGCGCGCGTGACCTTCTTCTCCGCGCTGACGATCACTTCGCCCGTCTCCGTATGGACGATGTCGACCGGTATTTTCTGGCCGAGGAGCAGCTCTTCCATACGGATGGAGCGCTCTTCCTTGACGCGCGCGTAGCGGTCTTTGAACTCGGCGTTGATGCGCCTGAGCTCGCGTTTCTCCTCGAGCTTGTCCTGGTCGCTCCGCACCCGGTCCTTGCGCGCGAAGACCTTCACGTCCATCACGATCCCCTCGATACCCGACGAGACGCGCAGCGAGGTGTCGCGCACGTCCGCCGCCTTCTCGCCGAATATCGCGCGCAGCAGCCGCTCTTCCGGCGACAGCTCGGTCTCGCTTTTCGGCGTGATCTTGCCGACAAGGATATCGCCCGCCTTCACTTCGGCGCCGATACGGATGACACCGTCCTCGCCGAGGTCCTTCAGAGCGTCTTCGCCGACGTTCGGTATGTCGCGCGTGATCTCTTCCTTGCCGAGCTTTGTATCCCGCGCGCCTACTTCGAACTCTTCGATGTGGACCGAGGTGAACACGTCGTCCTTGCCCAAACGCTCGCTTATCAGGATCGCGTCCTCAAAGTTGTACCCGCCCCACGGCATGAACGCCACCATCACGTTTTTGCCGAGCGACAGCTCGCCTTCACTGGTCGCCGGGCCGTCCGCGATGACCTGGCCTTTCTTTATCTTATCGCCGCGCTTCACCAGCGGACGCTGGTTGAGGCACGTGCCCGCGTTGGAGCGGAAAAATTTGTTCAGAAGATATGTCCTGTCGTTTATCGTAACCGAGCTGGAATCGACCGCCTCGACCGTGCCGTCCTCTTCCGCGATCACCATGACGCCCGAATCGTATGCGGCGCGAAACTCGAGGCCTGTCGCCACCAGAGGCGCTTCCGTGGTTATCAGAGGAACCGCCTGGCGCTGCATGTTCGATCCCATGAGCGCTCGGTTGGCGTCGTCATGTTCAAGGAAGGGGATCAGGCCGGCGGCGACGCTCACCAGCTGTTTCGGCGACACGTCCATATAGTCTACCTTGTCCGGCGTCACCGTGATGGTATCGCCCTTGTACCGGACCTGCACCTTGTCGGTCACGAAACGTCCGTTCTGGTCGACGACGGCGTTCGCCTGCGCAATGATGAACTGCTCTTCGACGTCCGCGGTAAGGTATTCGATCGCGTCGGTCACCTTGCCGTCGGTCACCTTGCGGTATGGCGTCTCGAGGAACCCGTATTCGTTGATCCGCGCGTAGTTGCTCATCGACGCGATGAGGCCGATGTTCGGGCCTTCCGGCGTCTCGATCGGGCAGACGCGGCCGTAATGGCTGGTATGCACGTCGCGCACCTCGAACCCGGAGCGTTCGCGGCTCAGGCCGCCGGGCCCGAGGGCCGACAGGCGGCGCTTATGGGTCAGCTCGGCCAGCGCGTTGGTCTGGTCCATGAACTGCGACAGCTGGCTCCTGCCGAAAAAGTCTTTTATGATGCTGGAGAATCCTTTGGGGTTTATCAGCTTGTGCGGCGTCAGCGTCTCCTGGCTGACGTCGTAGAGGTTCATGCGCTCCTTGATCATGCGCTCCATGCGCGCCAGGCCGATGCGGCACTGGTTCTGGAGGAGCTCGCCGACCGAACGGACGCGGCGGTTGCCCAGGTGGTCGATGTCGTCGATGCGGCCCTCACCGTTCTTCAAGTTCAACAGGTATTTCATTGCGCGCATGACGTCCTCTTTCCTGAGGGTCGTCACGGCCAGCTCGTCTTCGGTCAGCTTCATGCCAAGCTTCTGGTTGAGCTTGAAGCGGCCGACCTTCCCGAGATCATAGCGTTTCTTGTCGAAGAAAAGCCTGCGGATCAGCGCTTTCGCGTTGGACGTCGTCGCCGGGTCCCCGGGGCGCAGCTTTTTGTATATCTCCTTGAGCGCCGCTTCCTGGGAATCGATCGGATCTTTCCGTATCATCTTGATGATCGGAGAATCGTCGGAGGCGTTTTTCAGGATCGCGATCGATACGATGTTCAACTCCTCGAACCGCTTCAGGTTGGTTTTGGTCAGCTTGTCCGCCGCTTTCGCGAGGATCGCGCCCGTCTTCTCGTCTTTCACGTCGGCCGCGAGGATCTTGCCGAGCAGGTCGGCCGGGTTGAGTTTCGCGTCAAGCCGGATCTCTTCCCTGCCGTAGAACTGATCGAGGATCTCCTCGTTGGTCCCGTAACCGATGGCGCGGAGAAACGTGGTCGCCAGGATCTTCCGCCTGCCCTTGCGGCGGTCGATATAGACATGGATGATATCGTTGATGTCGAACATCACCTCGACCCAGGAACCACGGTAGGGGATGATGCGGTACGAATACAGGGTGTTGCCGCTTGCATGGAGCGTCTGCTCGAAGCAGATACCGGGCGACCGGTGCAGCTGGCTGACGATCACGCGCTCGGCGCCGTTGATGATGAAGGTGCCCGTCGCCGTCATGAGCGGTATCATGCCCATGTAGACGACCTCGTCCTTGATATTGCCGTGGTCTTTCAGGCGCAGCATGACCTTCAGAGGGGCCGCAAATGTCAATCCTCTCCTGCAGCATTCGAGCACGTCGTATTTCGGAACGCCGATGCTGTACCCGACGAAGTCAAGTAGGAGGCTCTCGTCGTAGCTGGTGATCGGGAACATCTCGCTGAAAACCGCCTGCAGGCCTTTATTCTCGCGCTTTTCGGGAAGCACATCGGCCTGAAGGAACTCATCATATGACTGCGTCTGAATCTCGATCAGATTCGGCATGTCAACGACGTCTGCGATCTGTGCAAAGCTCGTCCGCTTGGTAATAGGTTTTATCATTCTCGGCGACTCCATGTTAAAAATGAGTGCACCAGGGACCAGCCGTAGGCACCCGGATGCTGCCCGGCATGCTTGCGCTGGTCCCTGGCGATCAGGTTACGAACCTATTTACTTAATCTCTACTTTTGCGCCGACCGCTTCGAGCTTGGTCTTGATCTGGTTGGCCTCGTCCTTGGTGGCGTTCTGCTTGATCGTCTTCGGAGCGCCGTCAACAAGGTCTTTCGCTTCCTTCAGCCCGAGGCTGGTCAGGGCGCGAACTTCTTTAATGACGTTGATCTTGTTCGCGCCGGAGTTCGCGAGGACCACTTCGAACTCGGTCTTCTCTTCAGCGGCGGGAGCGGCTGCCCCTGCGGCGCCGCCGGCGGCAGCGACCGCGACAGGCGCGGCGGCCGAAACGCCGAATTTCTCCTCGAGAGCCTTCACGAGCTCCGACAGTTCGAGGACCGTCATTTTTTCAATTTTCTGTATCAGGTCTTGCATGGCGTGTTGCCCTCCTCTTTAGGTTAGTTTTCGTTATAGTATCCGTCAACTTGCAGCGCCGGCCGCAGCGGTCGCATCACCCTGCGGGGCGGCCCCTGCCTGCTGCGCGGGACCTTCCTTCTCCTTCTTTTCCTTGATCGCCTGCAACACGCAGACGAGCTTCCGCTCGATGCCGCCCAGGACCATGACCAGGCCGTAGATCGGCGACTTGAGCCGCGATACCAGCGTCGCGATCATGACGTCTTTCGACGGGAGCGTCGCTAGGTACTCGATCTTCTCTTTCGACGTGACGCTCTTGTTGATCACGCCGACCTTGATCTTCGGGAACTCGTTCGCCTTGGCGTACTTCACGAGGACCTTCGCCGTCTCCGCCTGGTCGCCGCGGACAAAAAGCACCGCCGTTGCGCCCTTCAGGTGGGGATCAAGCCCCGTGATATCGGCCATGGCAAGCGCGTGGGTCATCAGCGTGTTCTTGATGACCATGTACTCCGCCTTCACGCCCTTCAACTGGCGACGCAACTCCGTCAGTTTCGCCGACTTGAGCCCGGTATAGTTGGTGATGATCACCGCGTTCGACGCATCGATCTTCCGGAATATCTCTTCGACTATCTCTTTCTTTTCTGGTCTCATGTTCTTCTCCGCTGCTTATGCGCACGTCCTTATACGGTCGCCGTGTGCTCGTGAAGGTCGACCTTGAGCCCCGGGCCCATCGTGGACGAAACGACGCATTTCTTGATGTAGACGCCCTTGACCGACGACGGCCGAGCCTTGACGACCGCCTCGATCACCGCGATACCGTTCTCGGTCAGCTTCGCCGCGTCGAATGACAGTTTACCGATCGCCACATGCACGTTCGCACCCTTGTCGACTTTATATTCTATCTTGCCTTTCTTTACTTCCTTGACGGTCCGTCCTATATCCTGCGTCACCGTACCCGCCTTCGGGCTGGGCATCAGCCCTTTGGGACCAAGCACCTTGCCGAGCTTGCTCAAGTCCTTCATCATGTCGGGCGTCGCGACCACCACATCGAAATCGATCCAGCCGCCCTTGACCTTTTCGATGAGGTCGTCGGCGCCGGCGTATTCCGCGCCTGCCTTCGTCGCGTCCGAAAGGAGATTCGCGTCGCGCGCGAACACGCACACCTTCACCGACTTGCCGGTGCCGTGCGGCAGCGTGACGGTCCCGCGGACCATCTGGTCGGACTGCTTGACATCGACGCCGAGGTTGAATGCAAGGTCCACCGATTCGTCGAACTTCGCCTTATCGAGGCCCTTGATGAACTCCACCGCCTCTGAAAGCTTGTACATCTTCGCAGCGTCGCACTTCTCGAGCGATTTATTGTATCGTTTGCCGTGCTTCTTCATAGCGTTCCCTTTTGTCGTGCGGCTTCCCCGCTTACTTTATTTCGATCCCCATGTTACGCGCCGTGCCTTCGATCATCCTGACCGCGGCCTCTTCCGTCGAGCAGTTCAGGTCTTTCATCTTGAGCTTGACAATCTCGCGGACCTGCTCTTTCGTGACGCTGCCGACCTTTTCCTTGTTCGGCACGCCCGAGCCCTTGACGATCCCGGCCATCTTCTTCAGCAGGATAGCGGCCGGCGGCGACTTCATGATAAACGTGAAGCTCTTGTCCTGATACACCGTGATAACGACCGGTATGATCAGTCCGCCCTTGTCCTTGGTCGCCGCATTGAACTGCTTGCAGAACTCCATGATGTTGACGCCCTGCTGGCCGAGCGCGGGACCGATCGGCGGCGCGGGGTTCGCCGCGCCCGCCGGTATCTGCAATTTCACCAACCCGGTAATTTTCTTCGCCATCTGTTCCTCCGTTGCACAAACCGCCCGCGTGAGGCACTGCCGCCGCCGCATCGCATCGTCTGCGACGGCTTTTCGCTTGCGGTATGATTACGTTTTTTCGACCTGCCAGTATTCCAGCTCGACCGGCGTCGCTCGCCCGAAAATGGATACCGACACCTTCAGCTTGCCGCGCTCGGGATTGATCTCGTCGATCGTCCCGGTAAAGTTCACGAACGGCCCTTCCGTCACCTTCACCGTCTCGCCGATGTCGAAGAGGACCTTCGGCTTGACCTTTTCCTTCTTCTCTTCAATCTGCGAGAGGATAGCGCCGACCTCATCGTCCGACAGCGGCACCGGCTTGCCCGAGCCGATGAAGCCGATCACCCCCGGGGTCTCTCGGATAAAATACCATGCGTCGTCGCTCAGGTCCATCTGCACGAGGATATAGCCGGGGAAGAACTTCCGGGTCGATACCCGCTTCTTGCCGCTCTTGACCTCGGAAACGTTTTCGGTCGGCACCAGCACCATGCCGATGAAAGCGCTCATCTCCTCGGAGGCGATCCTGCTGTCCATCGACTCCTTGACCTTCTGTTCATGCCCGCTGAGCGTATGTATGACATACCACTTCATGTTGGGGTTGTCAGAGGGCCGCGGCTCGGCCTGCGCCTCGGGTGCCGCTACTACGTCCTGATCTTTCTCTGCCGGGATATTCTCTTCTGCGAACATAGTCTTCCTATACGATATGCATGAATTTCTTGATTATCACCGCAAGAACCCAGTCGACCACGCCGGTGAACACGGCGAGTATCGCCAGGGACACCAGCACAACGATGGTCGAATCAATGAGCTCCTCGCGCGTCGTCCAGGAAACTTTCTTCAGTTCTTCGATCACGTCCTTGAAAAACACCACCACTTTATTCATAGGTCGCACCCTTCAGAGGCAAAAAACCCTTCGTTTAACGTTCGCTCTCCATAGTGTAACAGGCCAGGAGGGACTTGAACCCCCAACACCCGGTTTTGGAGACCGGTGCTCTGCCAATTAGAGCTACTGGCCTATAATTCCAGGCCCACTCCAGAAGGCAGACAGCAGAAGACAGAAGCCAGCATTCCGTCTCCTGACCTCTGTCTTCGGACATCTATTTCGTTTCTTTATGTGCAGTATGCTTTCGGCAATAACGGCAGAACTTTTTTGTCTCAAGGCGCTCTTTATGCTTCGCCTTGTTCTTCCTGCTCGAATAGTTCCTGTTCCCGCATTCCGGGCATTCCAGCTGTATGATCTCTCTCATAATTTTCAACCGTATCTGTAAGCCGCAAGCCGGCGCGATCCGCTGCTGGCCTCACGGCCCGCAGATGAGCGCGCAGCTTACCGCCGGTTACTCGATGATCTCCGTAATGCTGCCCGCGCCGATCGTCCTGCCGCCCTCCCGGATAGCGAACCGCAGCTGCTTCTCCATCGCCACCGGCTGGATCAGGTCCAGCTCCACCGACACGTTGTCTCCCGGCATCACCATCTCCACTCCCTGCGGCAGCTTCACCACCCCCGTCACGTCCGTCGTCCTGAAATAGAACTGCGGCCGGTACCCGTTGAAGAACGGCGTGTGCCGCCCGCCTTCCTCTTTCGTCAGCACATACACTTCCGCCTTCGCCTTCTTATGCGGCTTGATCGATCCCGGCTTCGCCAGCACCTGCCCCCGCTCGATCCCGTCCTTTTCCACGCCGCGCAGCAGCGCCCCGATGTTGTCTCCCGCCTCTCCCGAATCCAGCAGCTTCCGGAACATCTCCACTCCCGTCACCACCGTCTTCTTCGTCTCGCGAAGCCCAACAATCTCCACTTCCTCTCCAACCTTCACCCGGCCCCGCTCGATACGCCCCGTCGCCACCGTCCCGCGCCCCGTGATGCTGAACACGTCTTCCACCGACATCAGGAACGGCTTGTCCACGTCTCTCACCGGCGTCGGCACGTTCTTGTCGATCGCCGCCATCAAATCCCATATGCACTGCGCCTTCGCCGCGTCTTCCGGGTTCAGCAGCGCCGCCGACGCGCTCCCCCTGATCACCGGCACCGTGTCCCCGGGAAATTCGTACTTGCTCAACAGCTCCCGGACCTCCAGCTCCACCAGGTCCAGCAATTCCTTGTCGTCCACCAAATCCACCTTGTTCAAAAATACCACGATGTACGGCACGCCCACCTGCCTCGCCAGCAGGATGTGCTCCCGCGTCTGCGGCATCGGGCCGTCCGCCGCGCTCACCACCAGGATCGCCCCGTCCATCTGCGCTGCGCCCGTGATCATGTTCTTCACGTAGTCCGCGTGCCCCGGGCAGTCCACGTGCGCGTAGTGCCGGTTCGCCGACGAATACTCCACGTGCGCCGTCGCGATCGTCAGGATCTTCGTGTCGTCGCGCCGCCCCTGCTTCTCCGACGCCTTCGCCACGTCGTTGTACGATATATAGTTCGCAAGCCCCTTCGTCGACAGCACCCTCGTCAACGCCGACGTCAGGGTCGTCTTCCCGTGGTCGACGTGCCCGATCGTCCCGATGTTCACGTGCGGCTTATTACGTTCGAATTTTTCCTTCGCCATTTCCTCCCCCTTTCGTCGCTTTCCTGCGGCCCCGCCGCAGGACACTGTTCGCACTAATTTCCATCTGTCTATTCTCAGCCGACAATGGGAATCGAACCCATGACCTCTTCCTTACCAAGGAAGTGCTCTACCGACTGAGCCATGTCGGCATGTATCGTCACACCAGGTCGCCCGACAGACTTCGCTCGCTCCGTTCGAAGACGGCACACCGGCGTTTCGCCGGGGCAAAATCACATCAAGACCACATATCATGCCACAACCAATTTTTTTGGCAAGAAAAAAATAAGAAATTTTTCACGGGGGAGCGTCAGCCCCGCTTTTCACGGCCTCGGCGCCGGTTCCGTCCGGTATTTCCCGACCGCCGCAAGGCCACGGTCTGCGCCTGCCGACAGCTCGGCGCAGAGCATGCCGGCTTTGCGGGCCAGCTCCGGCTGCGCCTGCTGGAGCAACGCCTGCAGCTCGACCACGTTCTTCTTCATCTGTTCCAGCTGGGGGCGCACCGCAAGGACCGCGCCCTGGAAATCGTCGGCGAGGAGGTTCATCTCCTTATACAGATCCTTGAACTCGTCATGTTTCCTGAAAAATGTCCGGTACGCCAGGTCCCCTTCGCGGATGCGCCTGAGCGATTTCTCGGCGTGGTAGATCGGCCCGGCGATCCGGTTGGACAGGAACACCCCTTCCAGGAATATGATGATAAGCAGAAGGACGATCACCGGTATGATCTTGAGCCGCGCGTTGTTGAAACTTTCCTGGAGCTGCTTGGTAAGCGCGTCGCTGATCATCGTCGCCTCGCGGTCAATGTCGCTACGGTTCAGCGTGGCGACGCCGAAACGGGCGTCCTCGTAGCTCCTGAGCCGCGATGCGGTCTCCATCTTGCTCGACATGACGACCTTGGAGTATTCAGGCTGGAGCGACCGCCATACCGTGACATAGATACCGAGCCCGACGATAAAATTGACGACGACGATCGTGAAGAGGAGCATCCCCACGTATTTCAGCTGCATCCCCTTATTGATGAGGTATTGCCTCCGCCTCTCGTGATCACCCATGGCAACTCCTTTCAAAATTTATACACGACGAGACCCGACGACATCTTCGGGTAGAAATCGGTCGACTTCTGCGGCATCTTTTCGCCCGCCTGCGCGACGCCGCGCACTTCGTCGATCTTTGTCGGGTTCAGGAAAAACGTGGCCTGATAGGCCCCGCCGTCGACGCCCGTAACGCCTTCGGCGGCATCCCTGATATAGGAGATATTGTCCTCGTTCTCGAGGTTCTTCGCGCCGATCCCCAGAAAGCGCTCCAAAAGGACCAGGTGCAGGATCGAGACGTCGAGCTTCAGGACGGCGTCGCTCTTGTCGGCCGCGACGATTTCCCTAAGATTCACGCCCTCTTTCAGGACAAGCATGTGCATCGTTTTCTCGCTGTACAGGCCGAAGGCGTGCCTCCCGGCAGCCGCCACGCGCTCCATCTGACCGAGGAGCTTCGCGCACAGATGCTCCTTCTCAGCCGCGACCGCGGTTACCTCGAAATAGGCGGACGCGTCCGCAAGAAAACGCTTCAGCGAATAGCCCGCAACGTTCTTCAGCATCCGGTGGGTCGGAAGGATCACCAGGCCGGCGTCGTTCATGTCGACGAACGTCGCCATCCGGAAGTTGGCGCCGTGTTCGTTATTGATCAGGCCCTTCTCGTGCAGATAGTTGCGATAATTGAGCGACACCTCGTAACGGTGATGGCCGTCGGCGATGAAAAGCTTCTTGTCTCTCATTAGCGAGCAGATCTCCGCGACCGTCTTCGGGTGGCTGATGCGCGATAGCCGGTGAGATACCCGGTACTCGTCCTCGTACTCGAACAGGAGGTCGCTCGGCGCCGACTGAAGCAGGGCGTTCACCTTCATCCCCTCGTCGCGGTACAGCATGAAAATATGCTCGAAATTGGTGTTGGATTCCCGAAGCAGCTCGTAGCGGTCCATCTTCGGTTTTGACAGCGTCTTCTCGTGCGGGAAGACGCCGCCTTTCGAGAACTCCTCCAGGCGCATCACCGCGACGAAGCCCCGCCGCGACTTCTTCTGGCCGCCGGGAGAGACGAACGTCTGGTCGTACAGGTAGAGCGCCGGTTCCCGGTCCTGCACCATGACCCTGTCGCGCAGCCAGCTCTGGAACGATGAAACGGCGCGCGTGTAACGGTTGTTGTTCGGCTCGTCTGTCGGCTCTGTCTTATTGAGGATAAGGCGCACAAAGTTGTGCGGGTCAAGCCGGTAATAGGCCTCCTGCATCGCCGGCGATATCTTGTCGTACGGCTGCGTCGCGACCTTCGCGATGTCGACTTTTTCCTTGTTGTACACGATCCCCCGGAACGGCCTCAGCTCTGGCATGATCCCACCTCTTTTATACCTTTTTTGTATTGTCCGCGTACCGCGTTAAAGAACGCGACGGTGTCCGCAGCCCGGTAATCGGGATAGGTCCACGGCCACGGCTCGAAACAGTTATCCTTGAAGAACAGCGTCGATTGCGCATAGATACCGCCGCCTATGTACACGCGGTATGTCGCGTCCTTGGTCGTCGCGAGCACCAGCTTGCTCAAGTCGACATACCCCGGGTCGATGTTGGCCTTCCGGCAGCCGCCGGCGGCGAACCGCCCCTCGATCTCGTTGGTCTTCAGCTTGATGTGCGCGATAACGTCCGGCGCGATCAGCGCTTCGAACGACAGATACTGGCGGACGATGCCGCAGCCCATCTCCTTGTTATAATACGCCGTATAGGTGAAGGGCACAACAGCGCTTTCGCGGTCGATCGCTCCAAACTCGCCGCGAAGCGTATCCTTCGCCTCCGCCAGGATCCCCGCGTCGGCCGCCAGTAATCCCGCTATCAGCTTCACACGTAACGGTTGCGTCGGGCTCCCCATACACTCTCTAACGCGCCGGCGCCGCGGCCGGAGCGCGGTCTCTGCATTCACTGACGCCCTCGAAGAGCGTCTTGTCCTTGGCCATGGTGTCGTACGAGAACAGCGCGATCCCGTCGGCCTTCAGCTTCACGCAGTCGTCGATCTGCCGGTACAGTACGGGACGGCGGTCTGCCAGCATATACGCCCCGAGACCGATATAGATCTGCCTGTCTCCCCGGAACGCCATCCCGGTCGCCGTGATATAGCGCGCGAGGCGGTCGTCGTACGAATAGTTCATGAGGCAGATAAAATCGACGGTCCTTTCCTCAAGCCACCGCCGCCAGTCCTGAAAGGCGCTGAGGTATGCGCGGTCGGCCCAGCAGACAACCGCTGTGGACAGCTTCGCCGGAACACCGCGCCTGTCGATCGTCTTACGGACATCCCTTACCAGTTCGGTGATCTGATCGCGCCGCCAGCCGTCCCACTGCTGCATCGTATCGTTCGCCGCCATCGGCTTGAGCGGATCTGCGCCGTGCTGTTTCACGAACCGTTCGACGCTCGCCTTGCCGTAGCCGTAGGTGATCCCTTTCGGGAAACGGCTCCCCGGGGAGAATGGCACGGTGTACGGCATGCGTATGAAATCGAGGTGGATGCCGTCGATATCCGGATACTGCGTCAGGACGTCCTCGACCACCGCCAAAAGGTACGATCGGACCCGCGGGTCCCCCGGCTCCAGCCAGTACCCGGAGCCGTCCGCTTCATAATAGCGGTTTTCCTCTCCCGGCAACTGCAGGCCGGGATAGCTGAGCATCGATCTTCCTTTATTGTCGCGGGTGACGACGTCGGGGCCGAGCGTCTTGACGATATGCGCGTTCTTGTCCTTGCCGATGCGAAGCATATTCATCCAGGCATGGACGGCGATCCCGCGCTTATGCGCCTCATCAATGACGAAACGGAGGAGGTCCGTCTTCTCTTTGGCGGCAAAAACCTGATACGGCCGCGAGTCGCAGCGGTCAGTCTTGAACCAGGCGCGGTCATGACGGTAGACCTGAACGAAGACTGTATCGTAATGGTATCTCGCGGCGGCGTCGAGCATCTCGACGATCTTCCGGCGGGAGGAAAGCGTCGCGTTGTCCCCTTCGCATTCCACCCACATCCCCCACGACGACGCCGACACGCCGCCCGGAACGGCTGCGGACGCAATGACCGCCAGCGCACATACCCAAAGCAAGGCCTGTTTCATGTGAGTATCTCGGATAGCAAAGGCTGATTCTGACGGAAAGCCGTACGCGCCGCCCGGAAAAACGTTAACCCGCGAAGGAGCGCATTAATTCATCGAAGGGACGCCGGGGATCTTCCCTTCCCACGGCTCGGGCCGCGACCAGGGGAGCGGAGATCCGGCGTCGTCTTTCGGCGTGGCGCACCCGCAGACGGCGACGAGCGATGCACAGCAGAACAGCAGGACCAGCTTCTTGACGATATCGCATCTCATCATTCTTGCACCTGATATTTTTGCCGCGCGCCGGCTGCGAACACGCCATGCGCGCGCTCGAAACGGAGCGTCACCTCGTCGTCAGCGGCCGTGGCGTCCGGAGCCATATCCACGCGCTCGTCCAGCTGCTTCCTGAGAAGCTCCTTTTCCGACGACTCGCGCTCGAGCCGGGACAACAGCGAGCGTGCCTCTTCTCTCGCCGCATTGCGTTCCTTCTCGATCTCCTGCTTGACCGCGACCGCGTCCGCGAGCTCTCTCTTTGCGGCAGACGCCTCTTCGGCGAGCTGCTGCGCACGCAGGTTCTCTGCGGTCAGCCGCTGCTCGAGCGTCGCGCGGCTCGACGTCTCGCGCTGGAAGCTCTTGAACAGGTACACCGAGCAGACGATAAACACGACGCTCAGGAACCCGACGATCATCATTTCTATCTTGAATAGCGTTTTCATATGCCGGAGGTTGAAATCTATCGTGAGAGAGCTTAAAAGTCAATCCCAATTTATCCCGAATTGCACCATTCTCGTTTTCTATTGCCAAAAACGGGTTATCGCATTATAAAGGCTTCTCTATTATGAAAACGAACCCGGATGCATCGTATCTCAAGACCGCCGTCGCCGCCGCGAAGATCGGGGGCGACATCCTCCGGCGCCGCTTCGGCCGCATCAGGCGGATCGACCGGAAAGGCCGCATCGACATCGTCACGGACGCCGACCGCCGGTCCGAGCAGGCGATCATCGCGTATCTAAGCAAGGCATGCCCCGACCACAACATCCTCGCAGAAGAGACGCCCGCGGTCGACCGCAAGTCGCCGTACACCTGGATCGTCGACCCGCTTGACGGAACGACCAACTATGCGCACTCCTATCCCGTCTACGCGGTGTCGGTGGGGCTGGAATCCCGGGGAGAGGTGGTCGCAGGGGCGGTATTTCAGCCGGCCACAGGAGAGCTATTCACGGCTGAAAAAGGGAAAGGCGCGTTCCTGAACGGCGCGCGGATACGCGCGTCGCGCGTCGATTCGCCCGATAAGGCGCTGCTGGTGACCGGCTTCCCCTACGATATCGCCGAGGACCCCGGCATTACGTTCCCGCTGTTCGCGGCGATGTGCCGCTCGGCGCAGGGGATCAGGCGCCTCGGTTCCGCCGCGCTCGACCTCTGCTACGTCGCGTGCGGCAGGTTCGATGCGTTCTGGGAAGCGAAGCTGAAACCGTGGGATACCGCAGCCGGCGCGCTTATCGCGCGCGAAGCCGGCGCAACGGTAACCGATTACGCGGGCAGACCGTACCTCTGCCGGATGCCGAGCATGCTGGCGTCAAACGCGCTGCTTCACACACGGCTGTTCGGGATTGTCAGGAAAACGGGCAGGGACTCGGGGATCAGCGTTCGATAACGATACGGGCGGCTTCCTTTGCGTTCCCTTCGAACGAATGCACAACGACCTGCGTGTCGCCTTCGGCGTTCAGCCTGAAGCTTGTCCACTCGCCGGGCCCGTCGATATCCTCGTTGACCGCCGCCGTGATGTCGAACTCGACCGGCCCGTCGCCGTCGATCGTCTTCTTCTCGACGAGATCGCTGCCAGCGTAGAAATCCTGCACCTCCGCCTCGCCGTTGTTGAACGACAGCAGGTGGTACAGGCTGCATTCGCCCTTCTTTTTCACCTTCTTGATATTCAGGATCAGCGTCGCCTTTTTGACCTTCTGCTTGTTCTTCAGCTGGAACTCGAAAACGCCGGCAAACCCCTCCTCGCCAACCAGGATGAATTCACCCGTGCGCGAGTACTGGCCGTCGTTGACGAAACCGTCCTGCGCGCCGTCGGTCATGACCAGATCGGCGCTCGCCTGCGGGGCCGCCGCACACATCGTGACCGCAGAAGCTACGATCGCAAAAATTGTTTTCATTCTTATCATGTGCATGACGTAATTGTATCGCATATACGCCTCCTGTCAAATTGTTCTTTACTTTCGCTTTTCACCATACTAACTTAGACGCATGAAACGGTTTTTCTGTTCGCTTGCCGTCATTATTTTGCTGGGCGCCGGCGTCGCTGCCGCGGACTATCTGTCGAGGGCGGAGATCGAGTTCAGGACGGCCGAGAATAAATATGAGATGGGCAAGTTCAGCGAGGCCATCTATTACTTCAACCGGCTGCTCCCCCTCACCGACGACCAGAACAAGATCGATTCGGCGCACGTGCGGATGGCCGACTGCCTGTTCATCATGGGGCAGAAAGAGCTCGCCATCCGGCTCTACAAGCTCGTCTTCATGGACAAGCGCTATTCGATGATCAAGACGATCGCCTTCTGGAAGTGGCGCACCACGTACCAGCTGAACTACTGGGGCGTCGGCGAGGACGCGAAGATCCCCAATAAACTCTACAACAGGCACCGCGAACGTCTGCACAATTGCCTGAGGCGCTATTCCAAGCATCACCCCCTGAGCATCAGCCCGCTGAGCCAGATGAAATTCCTGCGCGAGCTGCCCAATCTGTCCTACGACGAAAAGAAAGGGCCGTCGGTGCTCGCCGAATTCCGTTCCCTCTATCCCGAATTCCGTGCGCGAGTGAAGAAACGCGCCGAGAACTGATCCGGCCGTCATACATCCTATGCTAAGCTCTGCACTGATATTTCTCGTTGTCTGCTGCTGCGCCTGCGCGGTTTACGCGGCATGTGTCGAGACTCGTCTGGTCAAGATCGAACGGATCACCGTTCTCACCGGCAAAAAAATCCCGGGACCGATACGGATTCTGCACCTCTCCGACCTCCATTTCAAGCGGCGCGACCGGTGGAAGACGCGATTCATCGAGCGTCTCGCCGGCGAACCGGTCGACCTGGTCATGATCACCGGCGACTCCATCGATCAGAATGACGGCATCGCCGGTTTTATCCGTTCGGTCTCTCGACTGCGGCCCGCGTTCGGCACCTATTGCGTCTTCGGGAACCATGACTATTTCGAATACCGAATCTCGGACGCAATGGCGCTGCTGTTCCATCCGAAGGCGGAGCGCGAGATCCCGCTCAAGGACATCGGCCGCCTGACGGCCGAGCTCGAGAGTCGCGGGATCCATATCCTCCACAACCGGAAGATCGCGATCCCCGAGCTCGATACGGTCCTGTTCGGCGTCGACGAGTTCGAGACGGGGCGCGACGACATCGAGAAAGCCGCGTTCGGCGCCGGAACGGAAACGTTCAACATCATGATCGCTCACCACCCCGATACGATCGTGCACGCGCCGCAACATGTCATCGATCTCGCGCTAGCGGGACACACGCACGGCGGACAGGTCCGCATGCCTCTTCTGGGTGCATTCCGGACGCAGTCAAGCCTCAAGGGTTCACGCGCGGCGGGGCTGATGTTCATAAACGGTATAACGACGTACGTGAGCAGAGGGCTGAGCCACTTCACCTATCTGCCGT
>JAKLEM010000024.1 GCA_022711655.1 Candidatus Auribacterota bacterium | reverse complement strand
AACTATGAAGGCGGTTGCGAAACTGCGGTCCGCATCGTCCGCAGTGAATTACAGCATCGTGAACGCCAAGGTCGGCGGGGTGTGGAAGCTGTATATAGTGGCTGACGATTGGAGCCGGGGGGCTGCTTTACGGTCCCTCAAGCTGAGGGCGGTCGAAGATCTTGATCCTGCGAAGTACGGTTTGGCGCACAAGGATCTCAACGCTCCGTTCGACCTGCAGGAACGTGCGCTGGAGACGCCGCTTCAGATACCCGTATACGTGACGCGCCAGATCCCGGGCAGCGATCAGCTGCAGCATGTCCTCATCGACTTCTGGGGGAAAGTGACAGCCGCGATCGAGGCGGAGAGCGTCAACCCGTCCGGTGTCGGTGCGGGGGCGCTGGTCCCGGTCAAGATGACGGCCGAGAAGCTGAACAACAAGATCCGCGAGTGGGATGCGAAGGGGTTATTGCCGCAAGTGCCGAACGCGTACGGCACGCCGGTCAGCGGCCCCTCGGCGGAGAAATTTGTCGAGAGCAACAAGGGCATCGTCTATTTTACGTGCGCATGGGATTATGTTCCGGCCAGATACGCCGTCAGGGTGTTCAAGTACGACAGGAACACCGGTTCCATTGAGCCGATCGATTGGTGGGGAGTCAAAGAAACTATCGATCTCCAGATATCGGACAACGGTAAGGTTATCTATGTGTCGAGCGATAAGTGGGATTACGGCGGCCATCAGTACTCGTACCGGTTGTTCGACAGCGATACCGGCGCAGTTATCGAGAGCGGATCCGCGGTAAAGCCGGTGACCGTTGCGAAATTCAAACCTGAGAACGGTACGGTCGAGAAGATACCTGCGCCGGAAGTCGCCGCGAAGCCGGTGTATCTCGCCATATACAGGGCGCTCCAGAAAGAGGAGGGCGTATCGTTTGACTTTACCGGGCTGTCCATAATGGGCGAACTTGTGCGCAATGCGTTGAGCGCGGGCGGCTTCACGCCCATAACCCCCGACCAGATGAAGTGGAACCCCGCCAGCGGGATCGATCCGGCAAGGCTCGCCGAGATATTGACCGCGGTTGCGAAAAACGGACAGGGCGGCTTCCTGGAAATTGCCGGCGTGCCGGCGGCGATACCGGAAGCGGCGAAGGTGCCGGTGGCGGCGACGCCTGCTCTGAAGGCGAGAATGCAGGAGATAGATGCCGAGGCGGTTAAACAGCTTGATGCGATCGATACGTTCGTCGATCTCGACCGGCTGGTGAAGGAAGCGCCCGGTTATGTCGGGATGGCCAAGGAGAAGGCGAAGGAGAAGCTTGCCGCCGAGGTCAAAGATGTCCTGAGCGGCGCCAGGAAGGTCGGCAGGGAAGGGAAGGCGCTCGAGACGAAGTTCTTTGATGGGTTCGCGGTCGGGAACCGCCTGCTCGCGCACGCTGACATAGCGGGCGGCGCGGTCGAGCATGCCGAGGACATGGTGCGGAAAGCCGACGCGGGCCTTGTCGCGCGCCTGCGCGTGCACGAGGTCCTGCACCACATCCTGGGAGACGCGGAACACAAGATCATGAGCGGCGAAGAGCTGCTGCGCGACCGGCTGCTGTCCGAGCACCTGATGAAGAGCACGGCGGCGGAAGAGGCGGCGAAGGCGCTGATCGGCGAGGCGCGCGACCTGAGCGTCTTCAGGAACTTGCCGGCGAACGTGAAGAGCCCGTCGGTGATCTACATCACGGCCGACCCGGACAACATGAACCTGCTGCACGCGGCTATCGAGAAGCGAAAGGACAACAAGAACCTGAAGATCATCATCGCGTATAACGATAATTATACGTGGACGGCCGATTACCGGGAGAAGCTGATGAAGCAGTACCCGGGGATCGTCGCCGGGTTCGTGAAAAAGAGCGAACTGAACGATATGATTAAGGAAGGGAAGGATATGGACGATGCGCTGGTGCTTGCCGCGCGAAAAACGACGAATAACGACAAGCTGACGGCGCAGGATATCGGGTTCATCGGGAGCGCGGAAGGGATGTACGTCGACGAGCGGACAAAACAGCCGATCGACTTCAGCGTGGCGAAGGGGCTGAAGAAGATCCCGGAGATCAGGCCGGTGCGGAAGGGCGCCGACGAGTTCCACGACGTGGGAACGCTGATCGACGTGGCGGACCTGGCGGTGATGGCGCACCGTATCCTGGGGGACAAGTACGACCCGAAGATGACGTTCGCGAAGCTGGCGGACGCTTTGGGCGGCGACTTGAAGGACGCCCTGCTCGAGCAGGTGAAGGCGGCCGGGCTGGACGCGGGTGCGGCCGTGGCCGAAGGGCTGGTGCAGATCCCGCCGACGACGAAGGGCGTGACGGGCGAGCTGCAGAACAGCATCAACTCGCTGCGGAGCACGCTGATCGCGGCGTAAGCAAGAATGTCATCGCAGGGGCCAGGCATGCCTGGCCCTTGTCGACATAAAGAGGGCGCATCGAAAGATGCGCCCTCTCTTATTGCGAGCGGCCGCTTGATTTGCGAAGGTTTTCTATGAATTGAGAGGAGACGGGATAATTATTTTGCTGCAGGACCGCCACATCCTGCCATGCAGCTTCGTATTGGCCCAGGCGGTACGATGTAACGGCCCTGTTGAAGATCGCTTCGGGATAAGAAGGTCGCAGCTCTATCGCGCGCGAGTAATCGCTGAGGGCGTTTTGCAGGTCGTTTTTGCCGAAATAGGCGTTGCCCCGGTTGAAATAGCTATCGGCGAGGCGGGGATCGATATATATCGCGCGGTTGATGCGCTCGATCGCGCGGTCGTACTCGCCGGCTTCGTTCAGCAGGATGCCGCAGTTGAGATATGATAGAGACTGTGCGGGGGCGATCCCGATAGCGCGCTCAAGCGTTGCGATAGCTCCGCCGATGTCTCCTGACGCTTTCTGCGCCAGCGCGAGATACCCGTATGCGTCGAGAAACGACGGGTCAAACCGGATAGACAGCGCGGCGTCTTCGCGCGCGCCCGGCGCATCCCCGAGCATGAGTTTTGCGTAGGCGCGGCGGCAATAGGCTTTCGCGTACCGCGGGTTCAGCTCGATCGCGCGCGAGAGATCGGCGGCGGCCCGGGCGACCATACCTTTCTCAAGATAGGCGTTGCCGCGGTTGTACCAGCCTTTGACGTGGCGCGGGAGAATACCCAAGAGTTTACTGTAATCCGCGATGGCGTCGTCATATCTTTTCAGGTTGAAGAATGCTACCCCCCGATTGTTGTACGCCTCCATGAAGAAGGGATCGGCGGCGATCGCGCTGCTGAAGTCTTCGACCGCCCGGTCATATTCCCCCATGCTGTTATAGGCGTTGCCCCGTCCGTTCCACGCCTCGTTGAAGCGCGGATCTCGCGCGAGCGCTTCCGTAAAATCCGCTATGGCCTGCTGATGTTCCCCCTTCTCGTCGAGGGCGACGCCTCGGTTGGTATAGGCGATGACTGCGTCCCGGTTTTTGCGCAGAACGTCGCTCCAGAGGGTGACGCTGTCTTTCCAGATATGGCAGCGGTGCCACGTGAGCGCTGCGAGGGCTGCGATGAGTGCGATGATCAACGTCGATGATGCCGCACGCGCGGTAAAACTACGGGAGGCCATCGATCTGTTTAGCCCGACTGCGGCGATCAGGGCGATGCCGATCGAGGGGAGATAGGTGAACCGGTCAGCCGGTGCGCCCCCGCCGCCGACCGGCAGTATCTGTATTACCGGCGCGATCGCGATGAGAAAGAAAAATCCCCCAAAGAGGATCTTTTGCGATCGCGGCGCCGCGTAGAGCAGGAGGCCGATGCATGCCGCGACGATAAGCGGCGCCGCCAGGTAGAGAGCCGGCAGCGACTGCTCGACACACTTCGGGTATTGATAGAGGCATGAGAGACCTGATGGGAAGATCATCTTGCCGAGGTAGAAAACTATGTTGTAGGCGGCGACGAAGAGACGTTGTACAGGGGTGAACGCCGGCATTCTCCTGACCGATCCCGCCGGGTAATGCGCGATCAGTGCGACGATCCCCGCAGCGAGCGCCAGCGCGAAGAAAGGGAGTTTTTCGACAATGACTTTCCGGGTTAGCTTTCGGCCGTCTGTCCAGTCAATTAACAGCATGATCAGAGGGATCGTCACCCCCATCGGCTTCGAGAGGAGCGAGAGGCCGCACAACAGGATCGCGCATGAGTATGGTGCGACGGAGCCGCTTCGCGAATAACGGTGGTATGCGATCAGCGTACCGAGGAAGAAGAGAGCCGAGAGCAGGTCTTTTCGCTCGGTTACCCAGGCAACCGATTCGACACGCAGCGGGTGGACGGCGAAGAGGAGCGTTGCGAGCAGAGAGACGAGCGCAGAACGGGTTATTAGCAGAAGCAGCCAGAATGCGAGGAGTGCGTTGATGATATGGAGCGCATAGTTGGTTGCATGGTATGCGAGCGGGTTTAGTCCGAAAAAGCGATATTCGATTGCATAGGACACAAGGACCAGCGGGTGATAGAGAAATTCATGAAAAGAGCCGAAGATCGCCTTGATGTTGTTCCACGACAGGGCGGTTATCTTCTGGTTTTCGGTCACCAACAGATTGTCGTCGTAGTTGTTGAAGCCGTTGAAAAGCGAAGGATAGAAGGCGGCGGCAGTTACCGTGATGACGACGAGGGCAAAGATGATCAGGATGGTTCTTGTTCTCAAACGCTGCTCTCGATGAGTTTAAGTTATTATGTTGCAGAGCATTATGATATCTAATGGTATGTCTGAAGTCAAGGCTGAAAATTGCGCCCGCCCTTGACAAACCAGGTTTTTGGAGGTATAATTTGTTGTGGTTCAGTAAATTAAGTATGTTTTTAACGTTTCATGGGAGTTGTCTCATGAATGGTCGTTTGGTGTTAGGGAGATGGCGAAGTTTGAGATGCGTCAACCGCCTCATCAGCGGTGTGCTCGCCTTGATCTTTGTCTGTGAGGTGCCTTCGTACGGCGGCACGATCGGCCGGCGGACCGATTCGCTTCAGCCGCGTTCCAATATCAACGACGAAGAGTTTCGTCGTGTCTTCAAGCTGCAGGGCGATCTCGAGCGCGCGAAGAAGATCACGCGTTTTATCGAGACCGGTACTATCTCGACCGTCGAGGACGTTATCGCTGCGGCGAAAAATATGCCGGGGGTGAACGCATCCAAGGATATTGTTGTCGGTAAGAGGTATGTACTGATCAGGGTGTCGGACGGGATCGCCATCCGCTATTTCGACCCGCAGTATTACGTGACTGCGCCGGAGCATCTGGTGCCGCTGCCGCCTTTCCTGGCCGGGAAACCAGTCAAGAAGAGCGTCGCGCGCCAGTTGCTGGCAGGCGCCGATGACAGGCGGAGGCTCGAGTCGGCAGGGGTTCTTCCCCGGCTGGAAGGAATTGCGCCGGTCCTGCGGCCGGTCGGCCTGGCGGCATCGCTCGGCAAGAGCGATTTGACAGACGAACAGATACGGCTCCTGCAGAAGCGTTCACGCGGGGTCATGACGATCTACGAATTTCTCGAGAAGCACCGTGACGCCGCGCGCGGCGGCTATTCGCTCGGGCTCAGCGACTATATGCGCCTCTATCAGTCGGTCTCGCTTGCGTGCGGCCTCGTCGACAGCGAAACCGTCTACGGGCGGATGTTCCAGCGCCGTGACGCCAGGACGCTGGAATTCATGCCGCAGATAACGTCCGAGGGAAAGCCGGTTGTATTTTTCGTCCCGAACGACGTTTTCTCGCATCACGAGGCCGGGGTGACGAGGGACGAGTTGCAATGGCTTCTCGACAACCCCGATAGGCTGAAGGACGTCTATTTCGTCTTCGGCCTCTACGATACCGTCAGGAGAAAAGATTACCGGCAATTGCTCGGCTCGCCGCGACGGATGCTGCGAGCGGAGAACGCCCTCGCACAGGCCTTCGGCGATCACAAAAGATATCTGGCCGCGCCGCGCGAAACGACCGCGACAGCGCGCCAGGAGACGCAAGCGGAACCTGTCGCGTTGCGGGAGACAAGCGGTGCGGCGCCTCGCGCGTGGCGCGGCGGGCGGTGGCCGTGGCTGGCGCGGTGGCTCGGTGACGATTATGCGATGCTGCAGGAACCGATCGAGCAGATGTTCTGGGGCGCGGTCATCCTGTCAGGCGCCTTGCTGGGCATTCCGTATCCGCTGATCTTTGCGTTCGGCGCGGTCCCGTACATCCTCCTGCATTATGTCGGCATTCCGCAAGGGATGCCGGCGCCGTTATTTACCGACATATTCATGATGACCGTGCTCAACGGTATCGTGATCGCAACATTTGCGCTGTCGCCATCCCTGGGCCTGCCGGTGTTCCTGAATGCCACATATCTCCACCATCTCTATAATCGATCCCTGTGCGATTCCCGCGACCTGAAAATGCACGCGCGGTACGATAGTGCATCACAGATGCCTGTGACCGACCATCTTCCTGCGCCCGGAAAAGCGATGGGCGCTTTGTCTATGTCGATAGCCGTTGCCGCCGTGATCGGTACGGCAGTCGCCTTATACTCTGTCGGCGTGTTTGTGGGCCTGCAGAAGAGCGTGATGAAGCTTCTCCATATTGCCGTGGCGCCCCGCCGCGACGTTTTCATGCTGATCTGGCATTTCACGGGGCTCAATTGCATTGCATGGTTTACCGCGCTTGCTTCGACAGGGTCTTTGATAGGTTCGGCCTTCGGCGGGATCGCGCCGCGGCGGATAATGCCCGTTGCCACGGCGGTCAGTCTCGCGGTGATGGGTGTTCCTGCGGTATCGGCTTTTGTGGCCGGCGGGATTATCTATCTCCTGTGCAACAGTGACCAGCTTGTCTTGCTGTTGCATGCACTGAGCGATCCGGCGAAGCTTGCGGTGGTCGCGGCATGGATGAGTGTCGCCCGGCTGGGACTGTTCGGATCTGACCGATCTGAGCAGGTGCTGTATCTGGTATCGGCGTTGTACAGTTCGGATAAGGACACCGTCCGTGTCGCAGCGGGGATTCTCGGGAAGTCGGGAAATCAGGAGGGGATTCGGGCGCTGGTTGATCGGATGCAAACGCCTGATCACGAACTCCGGCAGGCGTGTGTCGACGGGTTGCGTGCCGCCGGCGCGGCAGGGGTGCCAGCGTTGCTTCCGCTGGTGAGAGGGACGGATACTGGGATCCGCTGTGCCGCGCTCAACCTGTTGGGCAATGCCGGCGACAAGAACGTTGTCGACAGCATTGCCGCATCGCTCGATGACGAAAACTGGTATGTGCGGGTCAATGCGGCGCAGGCGCTCGAGCGTCTGGGTGACGGCAGAGGCGCATCGGTGATAGCGCAGCGCGATAGCATCGAACGGCCTCTGCGCGACCGGTATCGCCGCTTCATCTCGCGTGCATGGGAGAAGCTCGCCGTGAAATATGCCTTGTTCAGGCATTTGGCGAAAGGAGCTGAGACGGATATCGGAAGACTGCAAACGCTAGATCAGATGCGAAAATATGCGGCAGACACAGCGTCTTTTATTGAAGAGTGCGCTGGTGAAGATGGCGAAGATCGTGACGCGGCGATGATGCAGGCCGCGGCAGAATTCCGGAATATCGCCTCAAGCATACACCTGCCGGAGCCGGAACGGGTTTTGGCGGCGCAGGGGGCTGCACAGCCGCTTTTCGTGAGGGCGATGGGGCTCGTGTTCGGCGATGTGGAGATGCTGCTGCTGCCGGAACGGTTCGCATCGTTGAGCGCGGGGGCGTATGCGCGGGATATCGTCGGATCTATGGCTGACACCGTGCCGGCGTTTGTGAAAAACACAGCTTATCAGCTCGCGGGCCTTGTCTGGAAGCCTGTGCTTTTCCTGCAGAACATCTGGAGTGCTCTCGGACAGGAGGCCGATGTCATCAGGGGCCGTGCGCAGAGCGTGATCACTGCCGAGGTGGAACGCATAACGCCGGCGCCGCAAATTCCGGAGAAACTTGTCATCAGCCGTATCGGCAAGAGGATCGAAGTGGATACGGCGGCATTTGTTCTCGACGGGGATGCTGGTGCCGTCGCACTCAAAGATCCTGAGACCGGCGCGCCGATACGAGAGCTTGCCCTGAGACGAGTCGCGATCGACGCGTCGAAGGCCGCGGACATCGTGAGCTCGCTGCCTGTCCCGGATGCGGGTCACGCGGCGCTGATTCAGACGGTCCTCGGTATCATGAAGAGTCTGCCTGCCGACAAGGCCCCGGTGTGGTGCGGCTTCGGGGATCTTGTACGTGACCTCTTCGGCTTTGCGGCCGCGGGAGGCGGGGTCGCGCCGCTGATCGCTCTCTACGAGCCGCTCATGCGCGACCCGGTCGCTGTGTTCCACGAGGCGTGCGAGTACCTGATAGCGGCGGGCCTTATCAGCGCGCGGATCGAGGGCGAACGCGTTATTGTCTTGCGGGATGCGGCGGGCGCTGAGATCGGGCGCGTTTCCCTGACCAGGGATGATGCGGCGAAGCAGCTCGTCAAAGGCCCGGACGCGCAGCATTATATGGTCAGGGCGCTGACCCGCGAGCTGTTCTGCGAGGCGGATGTCAAACTGCGCGACTTTATAAAACGGAAGCAGTTCGAGACGGTGATAGCCCCGATGTCGCCTCAGGATATCCGGACGCTGATTGGGTTCGTCGAACAGCTTGACGTCTTTTTTGCCGGAGCCGGGGCTCGCAAAGGCGCGGCGAAGCTTCGATGGCCGGAGTCTCTGCTCATGCTGGTCCGCGGCGGGCTGATCACGCGGTATGATCTTATGAATAGAGGGATCCTCAGGATCGTTCAGGACGCGTACGGTTCCGCCGAAAGCAGTTCAGGTTTCGAGGCGGACGCTTTCATCGTACGCGCTGCCGAGATTGTCGGCGCACTGCGAGAGCGGGGGATCCTGACTGAAAAAGAGGCGGCCGATGCGCTGCCGGTCGTTGCCGCTGTGCGCCGGGGTGACGGCGCAGGCACGGCGCGATATGCAACGTTGTGTGCGGCGTTGGCCGAGCTGGCACGATCGAAAGCGATCGTCAGATCGGATCTCGCCCTGACAATGAAGCGTGCGGTTGCGTTGATCGGATCAGATATCCAGAATAAACCGAAAGAGGGGGTACATGCGCTTTCGTCACTCGCTGCGGCAGGATTGCTGACAACGGATGATATTGCCGGCGCCGGGATCGCCGCGAAGCTGGCGCAGCTCGTTTCGGTGCCGGATCAGAATGTCCGCTGCGAAGCTGCGCAATGCCTCGCCGGTCTGGCGCAAGCGCGGCTTGTTGAAGCGGATGATATCGTGCCGATGATACAGTTCGAGAAGATCACCGCCCATGTCAACGATCACCAGCTCGACAAGCGGGGAAAAGACGCGCAGGTGATCGAGATCCTGGCGAAGAGCGGGATGATGCCCGGCCGTTATCTGAACGACGCCGGACTGATCGACCGGCTCGCTGCGGGCCTCGCTTCCCGAGACGATTCACCCCGCTTGAGGAGCGCAGGAGCGCTTGCCGCGCTTGTGAAAGCCGGCTCCGCGGTCGATATCGAAAAGATCAGAGCGAAGATACCGTTCCGCGATCTCGATCGCGCTCTGAACGCCGCGCCCATGCTGCGGTCTCAGTCCGATATGGCTTTCCTGCATGTGCTCGCCTCCGGCGGGTTGCTGCGCGGAGATGATATCGATATCAAGGCGCTGTTGGCGAAGTATGAAGCGGATCTTCTGCCGCTGGACGCCACCTCTTTCCGCTCGCTTAAACAGCTCGCGGAGACGGCGCTGTTGCTCGGGATCCGGCCGGACATGAACGAAGCGTTCTCGAAAGTTATGGGCATGATCCCGTCGCTGTCACCCTATCCGCTCCGGTTTGCCGCCGAGCTCGTCGAGTATATTGCGCGGGAGCGCCTTGCTGACGATGGCCTCGTAGCCGGTGCGAGAGGGAAGCACGCCTTCGACGCTGTCGCAGCCGAGCTGAATGATGAAAACGGCGAGATCCAGATCTGCGGCGCCGCCGCGATCAAGGCGCTCTCGGAGGCGGGGCTGTTCGTCGACCGTGAGAACGTCGACATTGATCAGCTGCGCGCGAATATCGATTCCCCGCGTCTTACCAACGCCGACCGCCTCAGGATACTGCAGGCGGTGAGCCGCGGCGACGGCCCGGCGGACAAGAAAGAGGTCGAATCCCTGAAGCGGCTGATCGAATCGGCGCCTGACGGCGATCCGGCGCTGAAAGGATTCCTGTCTCTGATGAGCTCGTTCAGCCTCAGGGAGTCGACGGAGGCGCAGGACTATCTCGAGAGCAAGATCAAAAAGATCCTGCAGAAAGAAGCGCCTGCCGGCGGGCTCGTGCCGCTGAGCGCCCGTGAAAAAGCGCACGTAGACGCGCTCTGGCAGAGCTTCAGGCCGACGGCGCTTATCGATTTCGTTTTCAGGCGGGATTTCGATCCGTCGCTCCGTGCGGAGATACTTAGAGGCCTAGCGGCCGCCAAAGTCGTTGATGCCGGCTATGCCGATGTCAAAGATGCGGACGCTAAAGAGACACTGGATGCGATCTCACAGTTCCATGCCGAGTTCGGGATCATCCCTCCAAAGAATATGGTGCGTCCGTTTGTCACCGGACAGGCGACGTTCGAGGATATCCGTGAAAACAAGGACGCTATCAGGAGGCTCAAGGAGAGAGGGGATTACCGAGAGCTGATCCGCGCGCTGGTGAAAGACGAGAAGCTCATGGTCGCGTACTACTGCCTCGAGCAGTCGCCGTTCTTTTACCCCGGGACGACGACGATCAGCTTTGACATGTTCCGGGGGATACTTCAGGAGGCGGCGGGCGCGCTTGAGAAAGAAGATGAACTGGGCGTGACCCTTGCCATGCAGGGCGCTTTTTTCAAGGCGGGGCTGTCGGAGCGGGACGCTCAAGAGATGGCCGAGCGCCTCTTCCGCGGCGGGCCGCCGTTGCCGAACGGCGACCAGCATCTGAAGCGCGGGCGCTTTGCGCCGGTCGAGATCGACCTGTTCGACGTGTCTGACAGGTCGATCTCTGGCTACGGGCAGATTCAGCAGGAATTCATCGTCAGCCGGGCGAATATCGTCCTGTGCCTGAAATACGCTCATCTCGTGGCCGGACTCAGGAAGGATATCCCCAAGGTCGAATCCGAGAAAAAGCGCAAACAAATGTACAGGCGTTTTCTGCGCGCGGAGGAGCGGCTGCGGACCGGCAAGATCACGATCAGGGATGCGGTCAAAGCGCTTGTTTCGCTGAACAACATCGTCTATGAGCGGCAGACGACGAAGATCGGCACCATCCTGAACAACGCGGTCGACAGGGCGGTCACACGGGCGATGGCGCAAAATCCGGTCTATATCGACCTGCTGGCGCGCAGCACGGAGAGTTTTTACGCGGGGACGGCGACGGTGGAGTTCGACGACCTGACTCTTGCGGAGCTGGCTCGAGGGATGGACAGAGGTGTCCAGAGCATCGAGCGGCTCAAGAAGCTGCCCGACTCGCAACACCGCAAAGGATCTCCGGCTGTGATCGAGTCGCCGGAAGAGGCGCTCCAGCTGTTCTTCCTCGATCTCGCTAACAAAGGGAAGATACCCGGTGGGGGCGCTCTCGATGCGATCTTCCGAAAGCAGGTTAACGGCTATCTCGACAGCGTGAAGCGCTATTGCGCTGCCGTCAGGAAGCCTTCGTCGGGAGTCGCGGCGCCGGTGCTCTACCTCGATTACGTCGACAAGAATAACCTGTTCGAGGCACTCAGGTTCGCAGACGGCGCCCACACCTGCAACACCTCCGGCCACGACACGTACCTGGGAGAGGCTTCGCGCTGGCTGACGGACGCGACGACTTTCTTCTTCCAGATCACCACCGAGCCGCGCGGCGGCAAGCAGATCGGATGGCTGAAGTGCTGGCTGGGCGTCGACGACGACGGCTACCCGTTCATCGGGGCCAACTATCTGTTCCTGAACCCCCAGTATGCCGACGAGAAGGTGCGAGATGCGGTCTGTAAAAAGGTGGAAGAGATATTCTTCAAGCATCGCGTGTCGATGGTCGCCCAGACCAAGCGATCGCTGCGTGACGCCAATGCGATGCCGCCTCCGGACTGGTATTCGCTCGCCGAGATGAGGATCGTGCGCCTGCAGAGCCTGATCGACGGCAAGGGTCCGATCAAGGCGGACGTCAAGATAGAGGGCAACAAGCCGGTCATGGTCAGGATGCACGTTTCGCCGAACCCGGCGACCGCATCCAGGGCGGCGCTGTCCGTTACGGCGTTCAGGCCGCTGAAGAAACAGCCCGATATAACGCACCATGTCCTGCGCGAGATATTCAGGCGCGCGGCGCGCGAAGAGACGTTGTCCGTCCAGGACGCCAGGAGCGGGCAGATCAGGCAGCTCTACGTGATCGACGTAAGGCGGTTGAGCGATTATCCCGAGGGTAATAAATACCTGCTCAATGCGCTGAAGGAATGGCTGCAGTATCCCGATGTCCGGGTGAAATATCCCGAAGCGGTCGCGCAGATCTCAGCGATCCTCGAGGATGCGGACATCCCGCAGCGGTCGCGGACGCTTTTTGTCATGACTCCAGGCGGTACCATAGAGGGGATCATGAAGACGGCAGGATTGCACATGGCGGAATATGTCGAGGCCGCCCCGTGGAACAGGGGAGAGGCGCTGCAGGGACGCCGCTATAAGGGGATCGGCCCGCAGATGTTCTATCTGATGCTGAAAGACTTCGGCGTCGCCGCGGACCTCGACCCGGTCAAGACGGCGGATTTCATGAAGAGGACCGACGTCAAGTTCCTTGAGCCGTCAGAGCAGACAAAAGAGCTGTTCGGCGCATGCAACTATGGCCCGGACGGCATGCTGATACCCGTTGAATGGGTTCGCGACGAGGAGCATCTCGCGAGATGGTACGTGCTTTCCGAAAATTCGAGGATAGCGCTCGTCAATTTCATGAAAGTCCAGGAGGCAATCATGGGGCTCGGGCGCTTGCAGCAGACGGTTGCGCAACATGCCCGGCCGGCGCCTGTCGTTGAAAAGTCCGCGAAAGCCGGCTCTCCGATATCTTCGATGGGACGGTTCATCAAGACGCCGCTGAACGGCCCGGTAACCGAATTTATCGGATGGATGGATGCGGTAATGGGGCGCTCAGAGGCGGCATTGAACGACGAGGAGCTCAAGGGGATGTCCCACTTTATCGGGATCGATGAGGGTGACGCTTCGAAGATACGGCGGCGAACCCGGCAGATGGCTCAGGCGGCGTACGCGTTCGCGCAGTCTATCCCCGACGACGGAAAAATGAATATTTTCCTTCTCAGGGACGCGTTCAGCCTCTACTACGCGGCAAAAGCGCTCGGCCGCAATGCGCAGGCGGTCTATATATCGAAGGCGTTTTTCAAGAAACTGGCGGGGACGAATACCGCCGATTTTATCATGCCGACGGTTGTCGCAGAGGTGAAGCAGGCGATGGGACTGCATGAGCGTGACGCCGTGCCGGCCGAGCGGTTCGCGGATTTCAAGGAGCGGTTCTTCACGCTTTTCGATAAGATGCTCTTGGACCCGTCGTCGCTGCAAAATCCCGACGTGCGTAACGCCGCGCCGGCATTGCAAAAAGCCGCGGCAGCCGCGGAGGCTTATCTGCGCGCTTCGGGGATCACCCCGGAATCAGCTGCCCGCGACGGTATCCGTTTCATCGATACGACTGTTACAGGGACGCTTGTTCTCTTCATGGAAGGCGTCATGCGCTCGGCGATGAAACGCGCGGGGATGGCCGGAACGGATATCCAGGGGAAAACCGCGGGCTGGATGTATTACAGCAAACTGTCGGATGCCATGAGCTTTACCCGCGATGCGGAAACGATGCGGATCGTCGAGGGGATCGACTATCCGGTGTCGTACGACGATGCCGCAAAAAATACCGGCGCGGTGCCGCTCATGCGCGAGACCGGAGCGTCGTCAAAACGTTCATTCCTCTATCTCCTGAATGCACTCAAGAGCGAATTGTCGGTGATCCCCCTAAAAGAGGCGGGTCGGTCGGTTGCGCCTGCTGTTCCGAAAGCCGACTATCTGCAGGTCAGGGAACCGTTCTACAGCGAGGTGTCGAAAAAGGACGGCAGCGTGGTTTCTTTCCTGGACGCGGAGGGCGCCAGGGCGTTTGGGGAGAAGCTTGTCGCTGAGAAACAGGCGGAGAAATACGAAGATATCATGGTAGCAGGCCGCAGTTTTACCGTCATCGTCGAGAACGGCGTCGAGCTGACCGGGGAAATGGCAAAGGTCCTGATCGAGGAGGCGCTGAAACGAACTGCTGATGCGGGCGGCGATATCGGCAGGCTGCCGGGCACGCTTGTCATTTCGCTCCTCGACAGTTCATCGCATCTTTTCGAGGACCACCTTGCCAACGGGTTCATCGGCGTCAATAAAGCGATAAAGACGATCAAAAGCGAACCGGTGAGAAGCTTGCTCGTGCGGATCGGTGTGTTCCATGAGATTTGCCATGAGATCACCGGCGGGGCTGGCAGCGCGTTCGAGACGGCGCAGATGGAACGCGATGCGTGCTACGGCGGCGAGGTTGTTCCGCCGATAGCGGCGGCTCTCATCCTGCCGTCTCTTGAGGCGTGGTGCGCCGCGCATCTCGAAGGTGCGGCTGCCCCCTTTATTCAGTCACTCGCCGCGCAGATAGCGCGCATCGAGCAGGAGGCCGCGATGCCGCTCAAGTCTGCCGTTGCGCGTTATGGCGCGGGGGAATATATCCTGCGGTACCTTGATCATTACGAGCAGCAGCTTCGAACCTATGAAAAGCTCTACGCCGAGCCAAAGAATATCAGCAAAAAGGAGATGTGGCGTCTGGTTAAAGTCGCAGAAAAAGAGTATAACACCGCGAAGATAGTGAGCGGCGAGCTCAGACGTCGCATGGGAACCGATAACTCTTCAGCCGCGTTCATCAGGGCGATACGCGACACGCTTGCTGCGGAGCATAAAGGGCCGAGAAAATGCCAGCAGGATGCCGTGCGGATCATGGAGGCAGAACAGCGCGCACATCCTGACGTCGGTTTTGTCGCTGACGAAGTCCTGTTCGCCGACGGGGGATCATGGGTCGGCGATCTGCTCGATTTCGAGCTCAAGGGCGGCCGGTTCATGACGATGCGGACGCCGGACGGCGAACAGCCGTTGATAATCGTTAACCGGGGGATCCGTGATCTGAGCGGCGCCCTCAAGGTGATCGCGCACGAGCTGATGCACAAGAAGCTGGCGCGCGCGCACGCGCGAGTTCTCTCGGGTAGGGCGCTGCACGGGCTCCTCAGCGAGGCCTACGTCGAACAGCAGGCTGATAAGCTGTTCGATGGTATCGTCAAGCGGCATAAGGAAGTGCGCGAGGAGATCGATCGCTCGATGTCGTCAGAAGACAAACTGCTGAAGCTTTTCGGTATGCTGGCGCCGGCGCCAAGGACCAGGGCATACCTTGATGAACAAAAGGTGCTCGATGCAGTTATGGGAAAGAAGGGGGACCGGCGGCTGAGGATCGCGATGAAGAAGTTCCTGGTGAAGGGCGACGCGGCGGGGATGGAGAGATATTTCGACAAGGATACGTGGAAGGTTGTTGAAGCCTTGGTATTTCTTATTAAAGAGAAAGGCATCGACTATTCGCCGAGGCGCCGCCTCGGGCTCAGGCTCCTGGAGCAGCTGTTCTCCGACACGCGCGATATGCCGGTGAAGCTGGAAGCCGCTCTTCACGTCATGCGTGTCGTTCAGGATGTCGAGGGATCTCTCGATGAAACGCTCGCGTTCGTCAGTCTTGATCAGGATCTCTATTCACTGATGGGGGACAATGCGGTTAAGGATCGTGTTGTTGATATGCTGCAGTATATCGGATATCAGGCTGGTATCTCGCTGTATGAGGATCATCTCGCGAGGGGCGTGCCGATCACTCAGAAGGCCTTCGACGAACGGTTCCGTAGTATCCTGCCGGACGGTTCCGAGGTTGACCGTCATGTGCGGGACGCGGTCGTGTGGGAATCCTGGATCACGGATATATATGTGCGTATCAGGAATAACGCAAGTGGTATCGTCGGTAAGATGGATGCAGGCCGGCCGGCGCGGCGTTCGCTTAACGGGGATATCGAGAGCAGGCGGTTGATCGAGGCACAGCCGTAACGGAGGGCGTATGACAATGCGAAAGGGGATCAACAGCGCTATTTCGGCGGTCATCGCGCTATCGTTGTGCCTTTCTCCCGCGCAGGCCTGTTCTCAGTATGACGGCAGCACACTTGCGCCGGAGTCGATGTTCAAACAGGTTGAGAAACAGCGACAACAGCAGACGGCATACGCAGGCTTTGCCGAGGATGCTCGCGAAGGCGCCGTTTGGGCATTCAAAACGGCGGCGTTGGTGGTCTTCTACCCCCTGATTATCCTGCTGGCGCCGGATACTGTCAGAAACCATTCTCTGGTAAAGAAGGTCTCGCTGTTTTTGATCTCGGCGTATATGGCCTCGGTTACGTTGTTCTGGACAAGTACCGTGCTTGGCCGGCAGATCATGATCTACGCCTGGGTGCGAGCCTCTCAGAGAGAAGCCGCGCGGCTTGCGCGCGAAACTGCCGTCACGAGATCGACTGCGCGGCCTGCGGCGATCGAGTATGAGAGAACGACAGCGGTGCATGTCCCGCCCGGATGGCTCAAGGACGTCGATGATTTCATCGCGCGGCAGGTTGTGCCGCGCGAGGCGCGCATCTTCAACGAGACGCAGTCCGCCGGAGGCATGAGCTGCGACCGCGCCGCATTGGAGATCAAGAACGAGAAAGACCAGACGCGCCTCGGCCCTCTCAAGCTCGAGATGGCGCCGACCGCGCGTGAGCTCTATACGGCATCGAGCAAAGAGGCGGTACACATAGCCTACCTGCTCGGGATCGCGACGTCGAAGCCGGCGCTTGCCGGGGTGAAGCTCGAGCCGGCCGGCGAAGAGCAAGCCGCGCTGAGCAGCCGCGGCCTGCCCTGTAACGACATCACTGTCGCGAAACTCCGCCTTATCCGGAAGCTCCAGACCCATAAGCAATACGGCAAAATGCTGCCGTGGGTCGGCATCGGCCCTGATGGAACGATCACGCCGAAATCTGATTTCATACCGTCGCTGGACAACGGCGAGGCGAGCTGGTCGATCGCGGCCATCATCGGAGGGCTCGGAGGGGAAAAGGACCCGTTGTCGCAGGAGCTGGTTGCGCTTGCCGGCGAAGTGTTGAAGCTGCACGACTACGCGCCGTTCTTCAATAGGTCGACCGGGCTCCTGTACGCCGAGATCAACAAAGACATGACGCAGAAAGGCGGCTACGAGCTTAACGACATGTGCGAGGGGACGATGGCGGTCCTTTGGGCGGTATTGCACGGCCAGGTGCCCGAGAGCGCCTGGGACAATATCAAGATCACGACCGTCCCGTATGTGACCGCGGGCGGGGAAACGATCGATGCCCTGCAGGGGTATCGCGGCTCGCTCCACGAGCTGTGGCCGCTCGGCTGGCTGCCGCTGATGGATTCGCCGCTTGCACCGCTCTATAAGAATCACATGTACGCGCAGCTTGATCTTGCCAACCGGCGCGGCCTGCCGGGCGTCGGCGCGACCTGCTACACGATAAACGGGTACCGCCAGATAGGGCCGTTCGCGCTGGCCTCGATGCCGGGAGACCGCGAAGACGTCGCGACCGCGTACGCGACGGCGATGCTCATGCTGATCGACCGCGAGGTGGGCGCGAAATGGTTCGCGAACCTCTACGCCTATCCGGGGATGTCGGGGAATTACGGCATCGTCGAGTCTGTCGCTCCGGACGGCTACGGGAACATCCTGACGACCGACAGCAAGGGTCTGATCATCACGTCGCTCATGGGAGGTCTGAAGAAAGAGGTGAAAGAGTACCTGACGTCGCGTACGGTGCCCGGCACGAACGTAACGATGTACGACAGGATGAAGGAGCTGCTGGCGCGGAAATACCGTCAGCTGATGGACGCCCGCAAAGGCGTTCCGCTCAGGACATTCACGAAGCCGTATCCCGCGCCCGCAAAAGATCAGATGACAGTCGCAGTCAAGCCGCTGCCGCCGGCGGCCAAGGTGACGGAGGTGACCAAACTCCTGCAGCCCGAGCACCACCATGGCCTTAACGTCGCCGACAACTGGCAGCGCTCGGAGGGCGGCATCGTCCTCGACTACCGGATAGCGGAAGGGGATCGCGATCAATTCGCATGGAAAGGGACGTTTATCAAACCGATGTCATTGTATGGCATGAAATACCTGAGCGTCACGATACCGGCCGACACGCCTCGGTATGTCTTCAACATAGAATTTAAGAACAGCCTTCGTTCCCTTCCCCTCGCGATCGCACAGGACGTCAGCACGGTAACGGAGGAGAATGTCGTCCTGTCTCTCGACGGGAAGACGAAGACGATCGTGACCCCCTTCTTCTCGTCGGAAAAGTCAAAAGATGTACCGTGCGACTATGTCAGCCTGTCGCTCGCCGACCCGAAGGCGCGCAACAACCCGCGTGAAGGCCGCATCGAGATACTCGACATCAAGCTGACGCGCGAGTACCCGATGGGCGTCTCGGGAGAGGCGGTGCGCCGGATCCTCGATATTCCCGGCAGGGAGGACATCCTGCCGTCGTTCGCATGGCCGCACGGAGGCCTCGTTTTCCGGAAAGACCGGGAGCGCGGCACGATACTTTTCACCGGCGAGGCCGGCAAAGGGGGCGCATGGCGCGGCGGGTATGTCGCCGAGCCGATACCGCTCGGCAGCCGCTACGCGGGCGGCCATGTCAGCATCGTTGTGCGCGCGCGTCCCGACGCCGAAGGCGCTTTTACGATCGAGCTGAAGAACGAGGGGAAAAACCTTTTCGGCAGGAATGTCCGCGTTACGATACCCGCCGGAAATGACTGGCAGGTCGTACAGGTCCCGCTTCCCGACGACAAGGAGATGCTGCTGAATTACATTGCTCTCTCTGAACCGTCCGGCCAGTTCGAACTGGCCGCGATCACGTTCGACGCCGGTCAGGGAAGCGGCTCCTATTCCCTGAAAGAAAGGAGAGGGTTGGCTTCGGCCAAGGCCGAGTATATGCAGGTCAACGCGCCGTTCTATAGCGTTGAATCAGTGAAGGACGGTAAGCCGGTGAAGTTTGCTGACGCTGACGAGGCGAAGTCGTTCGGCGAAGAACTCGTTGCGGCAGGCCGTGCTGAGAAGCACACGCAGCTCGAGGTCCTCGGTCGCAAGTTCGACATTATCATCGAGAAAGGGGCCGGGTTTAATGCGGAGATGGTGAAGGCTCTGATATCTGAAGCTGTCAACCGGACCAAAGAGGCCGGCGGCGACATATTGAAGCTGCCTTCCACGCTCGTCTTTGCCATACTCGACAGCTCCACTCATCTGTTTGAAGACCACATCGCCAACGGCTTCATCGGGATCAGCCGGGCGGTGAACGACATCGCGGACGTGAAGCTGCGCACCCTTCTGTTGAAGATCGGCCTTTTCCACGAACTGTGCCACGAGGCGACCGGACAGCAGGGGACGGCCTTCGAAGCGGCCCAACTGCCGCGCGACGTTCAGTTCGCCGTCTCGGCGGCGGTGCGCGACCTCGTTGAGATCGAACGCCTCGCGCCGGCGATACAGCAGTTCGTGACGCCAGCGTTTCGTGTGTTTCACGCATCAGTAGAGGCTTTCAAGCCGGCGGCTGCGGCACGGCAGCTCCTTCCCCCGGACAAACAACTTCTCTTTGCAGACCTCTTTATTAAGGCGTTCGACGCGGCCCAGCAGACGGATCACCCGGATGCGCGACGTTTCCTGTTCTCTTATCTTGCCGAGGCGCTGCTCGACGAGCGGCGGTTCGACGACGCGCTGAACGTTATCTCTGAGATCGAAGAGGAGGCGGAACAGTGGTTCGAGATCCGGCTCCGCGCGGTCGGGGCGCTGCGGGCGGACGGGAGAACGGCCGACGCCAAAGCCATTCTATCCGATCTCGTAGGCCGGCTGGAGCGGCTACCGGCGGCTACCGGTAAAGAGAAGCTGTGTATGTCAACGGCGGCCCAGGCGGTCGCGCTTGGCGAGCGGAAGGATGCGGAACGGATCATAGGTATGATCGAACAGCCGGGGTACCGCATGCTAGATGCGCTCGCCGAGCTGGCGTCAGCCGGCGGCGCGGATATGGCGCTCTCCTTTATCAGGGATATCGTGCCCGCAGGCGACAGGGAACAATATCGCAGGCTGATCGCGGGCCCTGCGGGAGAGAGCGGCGACGTTCAGGCGGTGAACGGCATCATTGCGTCGCTGCAGGACGGAAAAGCGCGGTGCGCCGCTATGATAGAAGGCGGATGCGCGCTTTTGGGGAAAGGCGAGGAAAAGGGCGGCCGGGAGCTGGTCGAGCGCGGGATCGCCGCCATAGGCACATGCAAGAGTGTACGCGAGCGTTTGTCGCTGGCCGCCGATGCGATCCCGATTCTTTTCAAAGTCGGTATGTCCGACGAGGCGCGGCGGATCGCGCGTGAAATGATCGGACAGATCGCGGAAGAGCCCGTAGCCGCATCGCGCGGCGCGATGCGGCTCTGGATAGCCGGGGCTCTTGCAGGCACTGATATGGCGAAGGAACACCTGCAGCTGCTTGAAGAGTACGACGCCGAGGTTGTTCGGGCGGCGGCCCCGGGACAACTGGCGGCCATGGACCATGCGATCGGCGAATTCGCTAAACAGTGCGTCAGCGTCGGCAAGCTGCGACGCGCGCGAGAGGTCGTGAAGCTGATAAAAGATACCGATGTCCGGGCCGACGTCATGCAAAAGATCATAGCGGCGGTCGCGATGGAGGGCAACGCGGACGGCGCGGCCGCCCTGGCGGACGCCGTCGCGCGCGAGGAGGGCGCCGGCTTCATCCACCGCAACGTGGCGCTCGATCTTATCGATGCGGGGGCAGTCCCAGCCGCGATTCGCGTCCTGCGCGACGCGAAAGACGACTCCATCGACTGTCTCGTCGTCAGCAAGATCGCGAAGTCAGGTGAATTCGATGCCGCTCGGAGGATCGCGGATAGGCTCGAAGACCAGGAGCGGGCGAACGCCTATGCCGACATTGCCGTAGCTGTCGCCGGACCTGGACGCATATCCCTGGATATCGCGGAGCGGTACCGGTTATGGAACCGTTCAGGCATCGTCTACAACGCCGATATCGTTGCCGCTTATCTCAGAGCGCCCGATCCGCGCACATACATTACACAGATCAAACAGCGCGGCGCGGAGCTGATCCGGAAGGGATTTGACCCGAAGGATGAGAACGATCGCTTCTACGCATACGTTGGCGCCTGCGACGCGGGGATCATGATGACGTTCGCTGAGTTCAACGAGCGGATGGACGTCATCGCGGATTACGACCGCTTTCATCCCGGCACGTTCCGGTCGCTCTTCTTGAAAGACCGCGGACTGGCGCCGTTCGACCTGACCGCGCAGGGCGCCAGGACGATCGATCCGCTGTCGTTCGACCCGGATGTGCTTGATGCGCACCTGAATGACCTGCTCGCCAAGAGGGAGATGATCGACAGCCTGACCTGGACCGAGGGGATGTTCCCGGGCGTCAGGGAATTCAGCCTGCGCACATTGTATTATCTGCTGAAACGGCGCGAGGCAGCAGAGGCCGGGCTGATCGGGCCCAAGGACAAGTTCAATGTGGCGATACCCGACGATGCGGCGATAGAGCGCGAGATCGAGCGGAACCCCAAGCTGTTCTACCGCGCGGTGTTCGAGAAAGCAAAGGACATGCTGTCCAACCCGGCATACCGGGACAGGTGCGCGCTGCTGATGAGCTACCTGATCGTCGCCGATTGCATGCAGGACGGCGGCCTCGTCGCGCAGCTGCGCGCGAGCGAACCGCTCATGAAGGTCAGCGCCTTCAAGATGCTGTACGACGACTACGCGCGGCACCTGCCGGACGCCGTCGGCGCGGGACTGAAACAATACCCCGCGGTTTTCGCCGAGCTCAAGAAGCTGTCGGCTCCGTGCGACGCAGAGCTCGCGAAGGTCAGGACCACGAAGGCCGCGGGTGTCGACACCTACCGGCTGGTGCCGCAGGGTTTTCTTTGCCTGTTCCGCGGCAGGGCGGGTATCACGGACTGTTCGTTCGACGACGACCGGAGCAAGGGAAAGGCCTATACCCGGGCGATGCACGAGGACACGAAATACTATTTCATTTACAACAGCCGCGGCCAGTTGAAAGGGTATGTGGGGCTGATGGTCGCCGAGGACCCGAAACTGGGCAAAGTCCTGACGGTCGATACCGTCAATACGCCGTCGTTCATGACCGAAGAGATACATCGCGCGCTCTTTACGGAGCTGCAGAACGTCGCGAGGTCGCTGGGGTGCGTCCCATGGATCGCGGTGCCGTATGAAACCCAGGAGTCGTTCAATTTCGATAACAGGCTGATCGTCGAGAAGATGCCCGAGTTTAGGAACGGGGAGATGCTGAAGGATGTCCGGCCGGTGAATGCCGACAGCTGGGATGAGTTCACGGCTGAGTACGGCCCGGACAAGTACAACAGCATCGAGACGGGGGAATTCATGCTGCTGCCCTCAATCCCCGTTGCCGCCGGAGCCATTACGGCAGGGCAACCGGTTCCGCGACCAGTGACGGGAACCGCGGACGAGGACGTCGCTGCTGAGGAGCATGTCGCCTCGCAGTTGTAACGAGCGGCGGCGCAGAGGGCGATTTTCACCGGGCCCTTGACAAAGGGAGATTAATCATATATAATTACGCATAACATAAACACATAAAGCCACGTATATGCATATTGCATGAGGAGGTATTCATGAAAACGAACCTCTTGGGAAGGCTTGTATCGCTTGTAACCGCATTTTCATTCCTGTATGCGCAGGCGGTGGTGGCCGCCCCCCCTTTGCCCGGCAGGTCTCATGATACGCTCGCCCCAACGTCATACACACGCGACAAAGGTGCCGGCGACAAGGGGCCCGGGAGATTCGTGAAGAGCGCGGCGCTGAATAAGGCGCTGACGGATGTCGCGCGCGAGATCGTCAATGACCGGAAGGCGGCGAGCCGCCGGATCGAGGAGGCGAAGAAGAAGTTGACTCAAGCTCCGGCTGTCGTGTCGCGGGACGCGCAGACCGGGGCCGCAGCGGTCGATATCGAGCCGAGGGTTGTTTTCGAGATGGAGATAGACGACACCGGTTTGCGCGAAAAGATCGCGCAACACCTGGAGAAGAGCGGACTCAAGGGCAAGATCGACGTCAACCTCGACGGCATCATCGGATATGACGATTTCATGGGCGAGGTCGATTTCTATGCCATCCCCCTCACGGTCAACGGCGAGCCGCATGTTATCGTGCTGAGGTCGGAGAAGAACCCGGAGGAACTCTGGGGCCGGGTCGAAAAGGAGATCGATGCGACCATGCCGGAGATCATCTCGCTGGGTCAGGTCAAGGGGTATAAAGGGAGCCTCCATAAACTGCCGGCTGCGCAGGATGCAGCGAAAACGGTCGGGCGCTGGGAAGAGATCCTGAAGGCCGAGCTCGAGACCGAGGAGATCACGCCCGATGCGGAACAGTCGCTGTTCCAGTGGTTGCAGGGCTTCCTGTCAGGCCAGAACCGGTCTCTTCCGTTCAAGCTTGCCGCGATCGGCGGGACGCTCGTATTCGTTATGTGCATCGCCGGCTGCGGGGGTGGAGGCGGCGGGGGCGGCGGGATAGTCGGGCCGGCCGCGGAGCTGAGCACCGGCGTGACACTGCGTGACCCGACAGGGGCTGAGGTGCTCATGCCGCTCGACGTCGTTTCGGTCACTCCCTGGGCGATCCTCGGGAATGACGATATGGCCAATATCACGATCAACTGGGACGACAGCGTGCAGTACATGAACCTGCCGGCGCAGAAGATCACGTTCAAACTGTCGCCGACCGGCAATGCGGAAGTGCTCGATGCGAAGGGCGTCGCCTATTTTGCGAACTTACGGCCGACGGATAAGTTCATCCGCTTCTTCGTTAAAAAAGGCACGCCGGAGTCGCCCGGCAGTTTCGTGCTCGAACAGAAGGCCAAGCAGGCCGACGGTTCGTACCGGGTGATCCGCGAGACGATGATCCCGGATCCCTCGGTACCGAACCCGGTGCCTGTGGGCGAGAGCTGGAGGTGGTGCGAGCTCGGCCTCGAATCGGGGGCGACGCAGATCGTTCTCGTTTTCAAGGACGCGAAGAATCCCTCGGCACAGGGGACGTACTATATCGTCGGACTGATGAGCGACGACAGGGCGTTCCAGCCGGTACAGCTCACAGCCGGGACTGGCGTCAGCTTCACGGACAATACGAAGGGGCTCGGTTCCGATTTCTCGCAGAGAGGGACGACGGTCATATCGCAGGGAGACGAAATCGCAGGTGGGGCGTCGATCAAGCTCGATATGGTACTGGATAACCCGGAAAGCTTTGGCGGGTATAGCTTCACGCTCGACACTGCGCGTATCGAAGCGAGGAGAACGATCGAGCTGGGTCTCAAGGGGCGCCTAAGCGCAGGACAGGAATTGTACGTCGAAGCGGAATATTATGACGCGGGCAATGTGCCGAAGAAAGTGCGGTTCAAGGTCACCAACCTGTCGGAGATGGGACAGAGAGGAGTATTCGCGCTTCCTGAGGGGGCGCGCTTCTCGAAAGGAACGGTGCTTGTGAAGGGTACCGGTACCGCTTCGGTGCAGGTGAGCGGCCTTGGCGTCTATGCCGTCGTGCCGCCGATTAACTTGGAACCGGTCGCGGTGCCTGTCGGCACATTCATAGATCCTGCGGTCGGCATCCCGTCGCCTTATGGCGGGCAGGGTGCGTCTGTGGCGCCCGACGGGACGGGGGTGACGGTGAGCGGGACGGTGCCGGTGGGGACGCTGTGGTCGGGCATGTTCCTGCCGATGGGCGTACAGCAAAAAGACAAGGTGGAGCTGTCGTTCAAGGGTTCAGTATCTGCGGGCCAAAAGGTGAAAGTGGTAGTCCTGAACGGATCCACCAAGGTTAGGACGGAATATATCAATGTATCTCAGCTGAGCGCGAGCGGCTATGGCAAGGCGACGATAAACCTCGGCGGGCTGCAGAACTTCGACAAGGTAGAAGTGATCGTCGAGGGTGCGGCCGGCGCATATAACCTGAGCGTCGTTGGTGCGGGGAGCATTGGAGCAGAGCGGCTGCTCGACCTGACGCCGATACAGGTGCCGACAGGGACGCTGGTGGATCCTGCGCTCGGCGTACCGTCGCCTTACGGCGGGCAGGGTGCGTCTGTGGCTCCCGACGGGACGGGGGTGACGGTGAGCGGGACGGTGCCGGTGGGGACGCTGTGGTCGGGCATGTTCCTGCCGATGAGCGTACAGCAGAGGGATAAGGTAGAGGTGTCGCTGAAGGGGAGCGT
>JAKLEM010000023.1 GCA_022711655.1 Candidatus Auribacterota bacterium | reverse complement strand
CAACGTGTCGGTGGAGCTGGACCTGATCCAGCCGGTGGCGATGGAGAAGCAGCTGCGGTTCGCTATCCGGGAGGGCGGCAGGACGATCGGCGCGGGCAGCATTACAGAGATCATCGAGTAACCGGCGGAAAACTGCAGGCGGGGATCGCCGGCGTATAGCAGATAGAGAAAGGAGCAGTTGTGCAAGAACAAAGGATAAGGATCAGGCTGAAGGCGTACGATCACCGGCTGTTGGACCAGTCCGCGGAGTCGATTGTCGAAACAGCGAAACGGACAGGCTCGCGCATCGTGGGGCCGATACCGCTGCCTATGGATATCGAGCGGTTTACGGTCCTGCGCTCGGTGCACACGGATAAGAAGTCCCGTGAGCAGTTCGAGATCCGGACGTACAAGAGGCTGCTGGACATCATTAATCCGACGGCCAAAACGGTCGACGAGCTGAAAAAGCTGAATCTGCCTTCGGGCGTGGATATCAAGATCAAGGCATAACGTTATTAGCTGTGAGCTATTGGCTGTATGCTATAAGCGAAAGCGGTACGGTCCGCTTACAGCCTAGAGCTAATAGCTTATGGCTACAAAAGAAGAGGGTTCTATGGCAACGCTGGATATTATCGACATGAACGGAAAGGCCGTCAGTACCGTCGAGGTTGACAAAACGTTGGCCGACGTCACGATCAACGACAAGGTCGTGCGCGATGCCGTCATCGCGATGCGCGCGAACATGCGCCGCGGCACCGCGCATACCAAGATCAAAAAAGAGATCAACTTCTCGGGCGAGAAGCCATGGCGCCAGAAAGGCACCGGCCGCGCGCGAAGCGGCGAGCGCAACTCGCCGCTGTGGCGCAAGGGCGGCATTGTATTCGGTCCGCGGACGCGCGACTTCAACCTCGGGCTTCCCCGCAAGGTCAAGAAGAGCGCGCTGATCAAGGTGCTCGCCGATAAGCTCCAGCAGCAGTCGGTGATCGTCCTCGACGGGCTCAAGATGGAAAAGCCGAAGACCAAGGATTTCATCGCGATGCTCGGCAAGATCAAGGCGGCCGAAGGGGCGCTGATCGTGCTGGCGCGGAAAGACGATACGGTAGAGAAGTCGGCGAGGAACATCCCGCGCGTCGATGTCGTGCACGCGGGCGACCTCAACACCCTCGACGTGTTGTCGCATAAAAAGATCGTGTTCACCAGGGATGCGTTTGAGACTGTTCAAAAAAGGCTGGGCAAATAAGAGGGGTGTGTCGTGAGAGATCCGAACATTGTCATCAGGAGCCCGTTGATCACCGAAAAAGCGACGCGGCTGGCGGAAAAAGAGAATAAATACCTGTTCGAGGTCGACAATCGCGCCAACAAGATCGAGATAAAGAGCGCGATCAGGCAGATTTACAAGGTGACCGTCGAAGAGGTCAATATCGTGAACCAGTGCGGAAAGTGGAAGCGGGTCAGGCAGCAGCCTGGCATGACCGCGGCATATAAGAAGGCGATCGTCACACTCAAAAAGGGAGACAAGATCGAGTTTAAATAGCGCAGGGCGCGCTCCCGGGAAGGAAAGCTATGGGCATCAAGAAATTCAGACCGACAACACCGAACAGACGATATGCGACGGTCTCCGATTTTACGGAGATCACCGCGTCTAAACCCGAAAAGAGGCTGGTCGCGCGCCATCAGCGCAGCGGCGGACGCAACAACCTTGGCCGGATGACGTCCCGGCACATGGGCGGCGGCCACAAGCGGCAGCTGCGCGTCATCGATTTCAAGCGCGACAAGAAGAATCTGCCCGCGAAGGTCCTGTCGATCGAATACGACCCGAACCGGTCGGCGCGTATCGCCCTTGTCTGCTACAAGGATGGCGAGAAGCGCTACATCGTCGCTCCCAACGGTATCAAGGTCAACGACGTCATCGTTGCCGGGGAGAAGCAGGAGATCAGCATCGGGAATACGCTGCCGCTGCGCGATATTCCCGTGGGCGTTCCGATCCATAATCTCGAGCTCCGGAAGGGGTGCGGAGCCAAGATGGTGCGGAGTGCCGGTTCGTCGGCTGAGATCATGGCCAAGGAAGGCAGCAACGCTCACGTGAAACTCCCGTCGGGCGAGGTGCGTTTGGTATCGTTGGAGTGCACCGCGACGGTCGGACAGGTAAGCAATATTGAGCACGAATCGATCGTCCTTGGCAAGGCGGGACGCGCGCGTTGGCTCGGCTGGCGGTCGTATGTGCGCGGTGTCGCGATGAACCCGGTCGATCATCCGATGGGCGGCGGCGAAGGACGGTCGTCCGGCGGCCGTCATCCGTGCTCGCCGTGGGGGCAGATCGCGAAGGGTTTCAAGACGCGCAAGAAAAACAAATCTTCGAAGAACATTATCAAGCCGAGAAAAAAGTAAAAATAGTTCTTGTATTGTGGCGATGGTTATACTAATATACCGCCTCTTTTTTTAATGCAGGAGAGCGGATAGAGGAGGGAAGATGGGAAGGTCGATACGCAAGGGACCGTTCGTAGACGAGAAGCTCCAGTTGAAGGTGGAGCGGCTCAACCGGTCTGGCGAGAAGAAGCCGATAAAGACGTGGTCGCGGCGCAGCATGATCGTGCCGGATTTCATCGGCCACACGTTCAACGTATACAACGGCAAAAAGTTCCTTCCGGTGTTCGTTTCCGAGAACATGGTCGGCCATAAGCTCGGCGAGTTCTCGCCGACGCGGACGTTCAGAAAGCACGGCGCGCATACGGAGAAGGTCGTCGCAGCCAAATAATAATGCGGAAGAGAGATGATCATGGATATTAAAGCCATTACACGACATGTGCGGGTATCGCCTCAGCGGACGCGTAACGTCATAGACCTGATACGCGGCGCGAAGGCGCAGGCGGCGCTCACCACGTTGCAGTTCACCAACACCAAGGCGGCGCGGATCGTTGGTAAAACGCTGAAAAGCGCTATCGCGAACGCGAAAGAGCAGGAGATCGAGAATCTGGACGGTCTGTTCGTGAAAGAGGTATTCGTGGACGGCGGCCCGATCATGCGGCGTTTCATTGCGCGCGCTATGGGGCGCGCCACGCGGATCAGGAAGCGCACCAGCCACGTCACCGTCATCCTGAGCGACGGTTCAACCGAAGTTAGCAAAGCGCACCCTCGCGAGGCGCAGGCCGCGACCGTCGAGAACGCGGCAGTGTCGAAAGACAAGCATAAGGATGCTCACAAGAAAGATATCGTCAGGCCCCAGGCCAAAGACAGCCGTCTGAAGTCGGGCGCCTTCAGCAAATTCGTGCGCGTGAAAGACCAGAAGAAGATCGGGATGCACGAAAAGAAGGGCATGTAAGAACAGGGCGGACACAAGGGAGGGATCGTGGGACAGAAGGTAAATCCGATAGGGCTGCGCGTCAGCGTCTATAAGGACTGGAGATCAAAGTGGTTCGCGGACAAGAAAGAGTTCCCTGCGCTGCTGCGCGAGGATATCAAGATACGCGCCTTCGTCAAGAAACGCCTTGAATCGGCGGGCATCTCTCGCATCATGATCGAGCGCACCTCCGATAAGGTGCGGTTGACGCTCTTCACGTCGCGGCCCGGCGTGGTCATCGGCAGAAAGGGTTCCGAGATCGACCGCATCAAGGAAGAGCTTTCCCGGATGGCGGCCAAGGAGATAATAATTGATATCGCCGAGGTGAAGGTCCCCGAGTCTGATGCCCAGCTGGTGAGCGAGAATATCGCTTTGCAGATCGAAAAGCGCATTTCGTACCGGCGCGCGATGAAGAAGGCGATCAGCGCGGCGATGGACTCCGGCGCGTTGGGGATCAAGGTGCGTTGCGCGGGGCGGCTCGGCGGCGCCGAGATCGCGCGCACGGACAGCGCAAAAGAGGGGAAAATACCCTTGCACACACTCCGTTCGATCATCGATTACGGCTTCTCGGAAGCGCACACGACGCACGGGCTGATCGGCGTCAAGGTGTGGATCTGCAAAGGCGAGCAATCGCCGGCCGCAAAAAAGAAGCAGCAGATTGCCGGCGAACGTCCGGCGGCGACGGATGCGGGGATCGTAACGCCGCAGACGCCTGGCCTCAACGATAAAGGGGAATAAGCGATGGCACTGCTACCGAAACGAGTAAAATACCGCAAGACGCAGCGCGGGAAGATAAAAGGGAACGCCACCAGCGGTACGGATTTGGCTTTTGGCGAATTCGGGCTGCAGCTCCTGGAAAGGGGCTGGCTTTCGAACGTACAGCTTGAGGCGGCGCGTGTTGCCATCACGAGGCACATGAAGCGCAAAGGGAAGCTATGGCTGCGGATGTTCCCGGATAAGTCGGTTACTAAGAAGCCGGCTGAAACGCGCATGGGAAAAGGCAAGGGCGCTCCTGAGATGTGGGTCATCGTTGTGTTGCCGGGAAAGATACTGCTTGAAGTCGGCGGTATTCCCGAGGTGACGGCGCGCGAAGCGATGCGCCTGGCGGCGGCGAAGATCGGGATGCGCACAAAGTTCATAACGCGGCACGGATTCTAGGAGCTGAAAGCGACATGAAAGCGAAAGAATTGCAGGAATACTCGGAGAAGGAACGCGAAGCAAAGTTGCGCGAGCTGCGTGCCGGTTTGTTTAATCTGCGCGTGCAGGCGAAGACGGGCCGGCTCGAGAAGCCGGGGCAGATACGCCTGATGAAGAAAGACATCGCGCGTTTGTTGACCGTTGAGAACCAGAAGAAGAAAGCAGGCGCGGTAAAAGAGGGAGCCCATGATAAACGAGCAAAGTGATATCCGGGGCAGCCGGAAGAACAGGGTTGGGACGGTCATATCCGATGCGATGGAAAAGACGATCGTCGTGCAGTGCCAGCGGTCATACAGGCATCCGCTGTATCAGAAAGTTATCAAGACGGCGACGAAGTTTTACGCGCATGACGAGAAGAACGAGTGCAAGAAGGGCGACGTGGTGAAGATAACGAGCACGCGGCCGTTGAGCAAGCTCAAGAGATGGAGACTGGTAGAGGTCGTTAAGAAATCCGAAGAATAGGAATGGTAAGGTGTAACTTATGATACAGATGCGTTCACGACTCGATGTTGCAGACAATACCGGGGCAAAGCGGGTGATGTGCATTAAGGTCCTCGGCGGTTCGCGCCGGCGTTATGCGGCGATTGGCGATATAATCGTTGTGGCGGTGAAGGAAGCCGATTCTGACGCGGCGATCAAAAAGGGAGAGGTAGCCAAAGGGGTGATCGTCAGGACCAAGGCGGCGATAAAGCGCCCGGACGGCTCCTACCTCCGCTTTGATCGCAATGCGCTCGTCTTTATCGACGACCAGAACAACCCGAAGGGGACGCGTATTTTCGGGCCCGTCGCCCGCGAGCTCAGGGAAAAGAATTTCATGAAGATCATTTCGCTTGCGCCTGAAGTGATCTGAACGTATAGCAACCGGGGATCTACCTATGATCAAGACAAAGATTAAAAAGAACGATACCGTGGTATCGATCAAGGGACGCGACCGCGGCAAGAGCGGCCGGGTGATCCGTGTCGACCACAAATCCGGCAAGATCCTCGTCGAGGGGATCAACATGCACAAGAAGGCGTCCCGGCCGAACCGGAACAACCCTCAGGGCGGGATCATCCATATGGAAAAACCGATGCCGCTGGCAAACGTCATGCTGTACTGCGGCAAGTGCAAAAAACCGACAAAAGCCTCGATGCGCTCGCTCGCGGAAAGCAAGAAAGAGCGCTTCTGCAAGACGTGCGGCGAAACAATGTAGGGACGGAAACCATGGCTCGATTGCTCAAGCAGTTCAAGGAAAAAGTAACGCCGGAGATGATGAAGAAGTTCAACTATACGAACGTCCATCAGGTGCCGAGGATGCTCAAGATCGTTGTCAACATGGGCGTCGGCGAAGGAGTGACCAACCCGAAGGACGTCGAGGACGCCGCGGTTGAGCTGGGGATGATCACCGGCCAGAAACCGGTCGTCATACGATCGAAGAAGGCGATATCGAATTTCAAGCTCAAAAAAAACACCCCGGTCGGCTGCAAAGTTACGCTGCGCGGCAAGATCATGTATGAGTTCTTCGACCGGCTGGTCAACGTAGCGATACCCCGCATACGCGATTTCCGCGGAGTGCCGCGCAGGTCGTTCGACGGCCAGGGCAATTATACGCTGGGCGTCACCGACCAGATCATTTTTCCCGAGATAGATCTCGATAAGATCAAGCGGACACAAGGTATGGACATCACCATCGTCACCTCCGGGCAGAGCGACAAGGAGGCCGAGGCGCTGCTGGAGCTGATGGGGATGCCGTTCAAAGGCAAGGAGTAATCATGGCGAAGAAGTGTCTCAGAATCAAATGTACGCTGCCGCCGAAATTCAAGGTGCGGAAGTATAACAGGTGCACGCGCTGCGGCCGTCCGGGCGCATTCATACGCAGGTTCCAGATGTGCAGGATCTGTGTGCGTCAGCTCGCGTCAAACGGGATGATCCCGGGCGTCATCAAGGCAAGCTGGTAAGGAGATCAGGAGAACACTATGGCTGTCACAGACCCGATTAGCGATATGATCATCAGGATAAAGAACGCCCTGCGCGCGAAGCATACGACGGTCGACGTGCCGCAATCGAAGATCAAGACCGAGGTGCTGCGCATCCTGAAGAGCGAAGGATACATCGACAACTACTACCGCGTCGATGACGAAAAGCACGGCGTCATCAGGATTGAGCTCAAGTACAACAAAGAGGGGGCGGGTGTCATCAAGTCGCTGAAGCGCGTCAGCAAGCCCGGGCTGCGCATGTACGTGAAGCGCGACGAGATACCCCGGGTGCTCGGCGGGCTCGGGACGGTCATCCTCTCGACGTCGAAAGGCATCGTTACCGGAAAACAGGCCCAGAAGCAGAACCTGGGCGGCGAACTATTGTGCGAGGTTTACTAATGTCACGGATAGGCAAATTACCAGTGGTGATACCGCAGGGTGTCGAAGTCAAGGTCGAGGGAGGGAAGGTGCATGTGAAAGGGCCGAAAGGCGCTCTCGCGAAGGACTTCCATCCCCGCATCACGGTCACGGTGGCAGACGGCAAGGTGGCCGTTGGGCGCGCCAGCGACGCGGCGGCCGACAAGGCGCTGCATGGCTTGGTCAGGAGCGTGATCAACAACCTCGTCGAGGGAGTTACCAAGGGCTATAAGAAGTCGCTGGAGATCGTCGGGACAGGGTTTCGCGCGAAGGTCGAAGGTAATCTGCTCGACTTGGCGCTCGGGTATTCCCACCCTATCAAGTTCGCGATTCCGGCGGGCATCAAGATCGAGGTCGAGAAGAACGTGATGGTGCATGTCAGCGGTATCGACAAAGAGCTGGTGGGGAAAGTAGCGTCGGAGATACGGAAGTTCTATCTGCCGGAGCCGTATAAAGGAAAAGGCGTCAGGTATCTCGGAGAACATGTCCGCCGTAAGGCTGGAAAGACGGTCGCATAAACAGAGGGACTATGGCTAAGGTAACCAACGTACGCAGTATCAACCGTACCCGCAGGCATCATCGGATACGGAGCAAAGTCAATGGCACTGAGGCGCGCCCGCGCCTGTGCGTGTTCCGCAGTCTTAAGCACGTGTACGCGCAGCTGGTCGATGACAACAAAGGCATTACCATCGCCAGCGCGTCGACGCTTGACAGCTCGTTCGGCGAAGATAAGAAGAGCCGTTCGAATATCAAGTTCGCCAAGGAGGTCGGCAAGAAGATAGCGCAGATAGCGAAAGAGAAGAATATCAGCGAGATCGTCTTCGACAAGTCCGGGTACAAGTACCACGGCAAGATCAAGGCGATAGCGGAAGCCGCGCGCGAAAGCGGACTGAAGTTTTAGCGTCCCGAAACAGGAGGATCAGAGTGGCAAAGTTTAGCGAAAGAAGAGAGAGACGGGTCGAGGAAAAAGAGCATATCGAGAAGGTCGTGAAGATCAACCGCTGCGCGAAGGTCGTCAAGGGTGGCCGACGGTTCAGCTTCAGCGCCATGGTCGTCGTCGGCGACGGGAAGGGGCATGTCGGCTACGGATTCGGCAAGGCCAATGAAGTGGCGGCGGCGATCAAAAAAGGGATCGAGAATGCGAAGAAGTGCTACATCAGCGTCAGTATGAAGGGGACGACGGTGCCGCACGAGATCATCGGCGCGTTCGGATCGGCGCGCGTGCTCCTGCGCCCAGCCGCTCCCGGCACGGGAGTCATAGCGGGCGGCGGCGTGCGTGCGGTTCTCGAAGCAGCCGGCGTGAGGGATGTCCTCACCAAGTGCCTCCGGTCGAACAACGCGCTGAATGTGGTCAAGGCGACGTTCGACGGCCTCGAGAGGCTGACCATCAAGGAGATCATCCGCGAAGAGCGCGGAGTCGATCCCGACGCAGACCAACAGAAAGAATAGACAGGTGTACCATGGTTGAACTATGGAATCTCAAGAATAGCCCCGGTGCGACAAAGCGCAGAAAGATCGTCGGGCGCGGGGTCGGGTCGAAACACGGTAAGACGTCGACGAGAGGGCATAAGGGCCAGAAGGCGCGTACGGGCGGCAGGATCAGGCCCGGTTTCGAAGGCGGGCAGATGCCTCTGTATCGCCGGCTTCCGAAGCGCGGCTTCAACAACCCGTTCAAGAAGGAATTCGCGGTTGTCAACGTGCAGGACCTGAACGGGATGAAGGACGGGACGACAGTGACGGTGGATCTTCTCCATGAAAAGAAGCTGGTCAAGAACGTCAGGGACGGCGTAAAGATACTCGGCAACGGCGACCTCAAGAAGAAACTCACCGTTGTTGCAAATACTTTCAGCGCGTCCGCCAAGAAAAAGATCGAAGACCTCGGCGGGCAATGCCAGATCGCTCCGAAGGCAAAGACATCAGCTGCCTCAGCGTAATTTTTGCCGATGGGAGCGGCAGGCACGTAAAACACAACAGCGACACTAACGGCTTCACGCCGCGCAGCGGTATTTCTGTCTCTGCGCGGCTGACAATGCACGGGGGATGTCATGCTAGCGGCATTTCGAAACGTATTTAAGATCCCGGATCTGAGGAAGAAGCTGCTGTTTACCGCCGGGCTTCTGGTCGTCGAGCGTATCGGAGCTTATATCCCGACGGCGGGCGTCGACGGCTATCAGCTGAGCAGGTTTTTCGAGGATATCGCGAAGCGCAGCGGCGGCGACTCTCTGTTCGGCCTGATGAATCTCTTCAGCGGCGGCGCGCTGAATAACTGCACCATTTTCGCGCTGGGCATCATGCCGTACATCAGCGCGTCGATCGTCCTGCAGCTGCTGACCGCCGTCATCCCGTATCTTGAGCGGCTGATGCGCGAAGGCGACGCGGGGCGGCGAAAGCTGACGCAGTACACGCGCTACGGCACCGTCGCGCTGTCCCTTTTTCAGGCGTTCTTTATCAGCCTCTGGCTCGAGAACCCGGCCGCGTTCGGCGGGCGTTTGATCGTGCCGCATCCCGGCTGGGCATTCCGAATACTGACCATGCTGACGCTGACGTCTGGCACTGCCTTCCTGATGTGGATCGGCGAGCAGATCACTGAGCGCGGCATCGGCAACGGCATATCGATCATCATCACGGTCGGTATCGTTTCCCGGCTGCCGACCGCGGTGACGATGACGTGGAATATGATGAGTCCGGGCGCCGAGGGCGGCGGCAGGCATCCGCTGCTGCTTGTGCTGATGGTCGCGATGCTTGTTGCGGTAGTTTTCGCTGTGATCATGCTGACGCAAGGGCAGCGTAAGATACCTGTCCAGTACGCGAAACGCGTGATCGGCCGCAAAGTCTACGGCGGGCAGAGCACATACATACCGCTCAAGGTTAACTACGGCGGCGTCATACCGATCATCTTCGCGTCGTCGATCCTGCTCTTTCCGGCGACGATCGGCAGTTTCGTCAACGCCGGGTTCCTGAAAAAGATCAGCATGTGGCTTGCGCCGGGGTCGATGCCTTACGAATGCATGTACGTCCTGCTCATCGTCTTCTTCTGCTATTTCTGGACGGCGACGCAGTTCAACCCGATACAGTGGGCCGACGACATGAAAAAGAACGGGGCGTTCGTTCCTGGCGTTCGGCCGGGCAAGGCGACCGCGGAGATGTTCGACACCGTTATGACGCGCATCACCCTTTCGGGCGCACTCTTCCTTGCGATCATCGCCATCCTGCCGAGCATCATCAGCGGCTGGCTCAAGATCCCCTACCTGGTCGCCAGCTTTTTCGGCGGCACTGGGCTCTTGATCATCGTCGGCGTCGGCCTCGACACTATGCGGCAGATCGAAAGCCACCTGCTCATGAGGCACTACGACGGGTTCATGAAGAAGGGCAAACTTCGCGGAAGATATTAGGGCAGACCGGAGCCTGCGGCCGAAAGGCGCCGCGAGCCGATAAAAGAAGGATATAATCGTATGAGAGTTGTGCTGCTGGGGCCGCCGGGGGCGGGAAAAGGGACGCATGCGGTCGATCTGTCGAAAGAATACGGAATCCCTCACATATCGACCGGCGACATGCTGCGTGCGGCGGTGAAGGCCCAGACCGAGATCGGTATCAAGGCCAAAGGCTTCATGGATAAGGGAGAGCTTGTCCCCGACGCCGTGGTAGTCTCGATCATCAGGGAGCGTCTTGCCGGCAAGGATTGCAAAAATGGATTCCTACTTGACGGTTTTCCCCGGAACAATGCGCAGGCGAAGATGCTTGACGAAATGCTCGCGGGCATCGGCGCGCCGGTGCAGGCGGTCGTCTATCTCGAGACGTCGAACGCGACGATCATCCGCAGGCTGACCAACCGCCGCGTCTGCAAGAGCTGCGGCGCAACGTATAACGTGTTGACGATGCCGCCGAAGAAGGAAGGCGTATGCGATCTGTGCGGCGGAGCGCTCTACCAGCGCACGGACGACCTCGAGTCGACGATCATGAACAGGCTCAAGGTGTATGCGGATCAGACCGCGGACCTTATCGATTATTACAAGAAAAAGGGACTGCTCAAGGTGGTCAACGGAGACCTTGACCGTTCCGCTGCGTATAAAGAGTTCCAGAAAACGCTGGCGTCTATCAGTTAATTGCGATGCCGGCTGACGTTCTTTGACGTTCATCCATGACTATCGTATTACGCTCGCAACTGGAGATCGAAAAGCTTCGCCGAAGCGGGGAGATCACTGCAGATGTCATGGATGCCTTGGGGCGTGCTATAAGCCCGGGGATGACGACGCTCGACCTCGAAAAAGAGGCGCTCCGGGTCATGGAGGAGCGCGGCGTCAGGTCGGCGTTCAAGGGATACCACGGCTATCCGGGGTATATTTGCGTGTCGGTCAACGAAGAGATCGTGCACGGCATACCCGGTAAGCGGAGGATAAAAGACGGAGATATCGTCAGCCTTGACGTCGGGATCGTCAAGGACGGCTACTACGGCGATATGGCGAGGACTTTTCCGGTCGGGCGCGTCGCCGGCGACAGGATGGCGCTGCTCCAGGCGACCGAAGAAGCGCTCATGCGGGGGATAGCACAGGCAGTACCCGGCAACCGCCTGCACGACATATCGCACGCGGTCGAAAAATGTGCGACGTCTGCGGGATACTCGGTCGTCAAGGTCTTTGTCGGGCATGGTATCGGGACGAGGATGCACGAGGATCCACAGGTGCCGAATTTCGGCAGACCGCACACCGGGCCGGTGCTGCGGTCGGGCATGGTGCTGGCGATCGAGCCGATGGTCAATGCGGGCACGAGCGATGTCGTAGTGCTGAGCGACGGGTGGACGGCGATCACGAAGGACGGAAAGCTGTCGGCACACTTTGAGCATACGATCGCGATAACGGAAGACGGGCCGGAGATTTTGACATGTCGAAGGAAGAACCGATTCGGGTAGAGGGTACGGTCGCCGAGCTGCTGCCGAACACGATGTTTCGCGTCGAGCTGCAGAACGGTCATAAGATACTCGCTCACATTTCCGGTAAGATGCGGATGAATTTTATCCGGATCCTGCCGGGCGACAAGGTCGTCGTCGAGATGTCGCCGTACGATCTGACAAAGGGCCGTATCGTATACCGCGAAAAATAAGAGAGGGGAATGCCATGAAAGTGCGCGCATCGATAAAACGTATTTGCGAGCGGTGCAAAATCATCCGCCGCCAGGGGATCGTGCGGATCGTCTGCACGAACCCGCGCCATAAACAGAAACAGGGATAGCAGGCCGTCGTCTGCGGCGCGTCTCGCGACAGCGTCAGGCGATTCGTTCAGTCACCGATAAAGGGGAGGTAGCTGTGCCACGTATCATGGGTGTTGACATACCGAAAGAAAAGAAAATACACGTCTCACTGTGCTATATCTACGGCATCGGGCCGACGATGGCGCAGCGGATCCTGACGCTTGCGGGCATCGAGCCGAACAGGCGCGCGAAGGACCTGAAGGAAGAAGAGATCTACAAGATAACCGATGCGATCCCCAAGGTATGCTCGGTGGAAGGCGACGTGCGCCGCGACATCGCCCAGAACGTGAAACGGCTGATCCAGATCGGATGTTACCGCGGCCAGCGGCACAAGAAGAACCTGCCGGTGCGCGGGCAGCGGACCCACACCAACGCGCGGACCCGCAAAGGTCCGCGACAGACGGTCGGCGTGGCCCGCGGCGCCAGCAAGGCCGCCGCGCCGGCACCGAAGGCCCCGGCCGCAGCAGCGCCGAAGGCAGAAGCAAAAAAATAATGTGACGGGTGCGCGTCAGCCGGGCGAAACCAGAACGGTGAGCGCCGCGCAGTGAACAGAGAACGCAGAAGGGGGAGAATGTGGCAAAACCAGAGGTCGTAAAAAAAAGGACGTCTCGTGCGAAGCGCAAGGTGTCAAAAAACGTGCCGGCAGGAGTCGCGCACATACAGGCTTCGTTCAATAACACAATCGTATCGATCACCGACATGAAGGGCAACGTCGTCGCGTGGTCGAGCGCAGGGCGCGTCGGTTTCAGCGGCGCGCGCAAGAGCACGGCATACGCGGCGCAGATCGTCGCGGAGGACGCGGGCAAGCAGGCGGTCGCGAGCGGCATGAAGACGGTCGAGATCAACGTGAGCGGCCCGGGTGCGGGCAGGGAATCGGCGATACGCGCGCTGCAGGCCGTCGGTTTCATAATCACCCTGATCAAAGACGTGACGCCGATACCGCATAACGGTTGCAGACCGCCGAAACGCAGAAGAGTGTAAGAAAGGAGTCGCAGAAGGCATGGCAAAGTATACCGGACCAAAATGTAAATTATGCAGACGCGAGTCGACGAAACTGTTCCTTAAAGGGACGCGTTGCTTCACAGCCAAGTGCGGCATCGAGCTCCGCAACTTCGCTCCGGGACAGCACGGCCAGCAGCGGACGAAGCTGTCGGAGTACGGCCAGCAGCTTCGGGAAAAGCAGAAGCTCCGCCGGATATACGGTATCCTCGAGAGGCAGTTCAAGTTCTATTTCGTGAAGGCGCAGAGGCAGAAGGGTGTCACGGGCGAGAAGCTCCTGCAGCTGCTGGAAACGCGGCTGGACAGCGTCGTCCTAAGCCTGGGGTTCGCGTCGGCGCGGCCGCAGGCGCGGCAGCTGATACGGCACGGCCATATCAAGGTCAACCGGCGCAAGGTGAACATCCCCGCGTACAACGTCAAGGCGGGAGACGTTATCGAGGTGAAGGACGCGGAGCATACGAAGAAGCGTATCCGCGAGAACATCGAAGCGTCGGCCTCGCGCGAGATACCGGTGTGGCTGCGGGTGAACAAGGAAGCGCTCAAGGGCGAAGTCGTGAGCGTACCCACACGCGCTGACATCAAGGTGCAGGTCAACGAACAGCTGATCGTCGAATTGTATTCGAAGTAACGTGTTATTATCCGCCACAGGCGTGCACAAGGAGGAGAGATTATGGCAGTGAAATTAGGGCATTTCGAAATGCCGAACAGACTTATCAAGGAAGACGACTCGGCGACCGCGACCTACGGCAAGTTCATCGCCGAGCCGTTCGAGCGCGGGTACGGATATACGATAGGCAATTCGCTGCGTCGCGTGCTGCTGTCGAGCCTTGAAGGCGCTGCGATCACCAGCGTCAAAATCGAAGGGTGCATGCACGAATATGCGACGATGCCGAGCGTCGTCGAGGACGTCATCGAGATCATCCTGAACCTCAAGCAGGTGCTTATCAAGATGCACACGAAGGCGGCCAGGAAGCTCGAGATCAACGTGAACAAGCAGGGCGCCGTCACAGCCGGCGACATCAAAGGCGACAGCGAGGTCGAGATCCTGAACCCCGGCCAGCATATCGCGACCCTCGACAAGAAGGTTAATTTCAAGATGGAGTTGGAGGTCGGCATCGGGAGGGGATATGTGCCCGCGGAGCGCAACAAGAAGGAAGGCCAGGCGATCGGGGTCATACCGATCGACTCGATATTCTCGCCCGTCCGCAAGGTGAAGTATTACGTCGAGAACACCCGCGTCGGCCAGATGACCGACTACGACCGGCTTATCGTCGAGATATGGACCGACGGACGGATCACGCCGGAAGAGGCGCTGCGCCAGAGCTCGGGCATCCTGCGCAAGCATCTCGACATCTTTGTCGATTATAACGACAACTACGTCGAGTTCGAGCGGATGGCGCAGAGCGAGTCGAGCCCGGAGGCGGAGCTCGAGAAGAAATTGAATATGAACATCAGCGAGATAGAGCTGTCGGTCCGGTCGGCGAATTGTATCAACAACGCCGGCATCAAGACGCTCCGCGACCTGGTGTGCAAGACGGAGCCGGAGATGCTGAAGTACCGGAACTTCGGCAAGAAGTCGTTGAACGAGATCAAGGCGATCCTCACGGGGATGGGGATGTCGCTCGGTATGAAAATCGACGCCGACGAAGAGGCTGAGACAGAAGCGAAGTAATTTCGCGGGAGACGGAGCAAACCATGAGACATCGCAAAGCAACATTGAAGCTGAATATGACGGCGACGCACCGGAACGCCATGTTGGCAGGTATGGTCAGGTCGCTGTTCGAGTCGGGGCGCATCACCACGACGGTGCCTCGGGCGAAAGCGGCGGCGCGCATAGCCGAGAAAATGGTCACGCTGGCCAAGAAGAATACGCTCGCGGCTCGGCGCGAGGCGAAAAGCGTGCTCCAGTGCGACCGTGCGGTCAAGAAGCTGTTCCAGGAGATACGCGACAAGAACGAAAAGCGTGTCGGCGGGTACACGCGCGTGCTCAGGGCGGGGTTCCGCACCGGGGACGGCGCGCCGATGGCGATCCTGGAGCTCGTCGAGAAGATAACCGTCGACGTGAAGGAAACGCCGAAGACCATAAAAGAGAAGATCAGCGCTTTCAAGAAGAAGCAGGAGAGCGCGAAGGAAGACAAGAAGGAAGAGGCTGCGGCGAAGAAGTGATCGGCGCAGGCGGAGAACGGCGTAAAGGCCGGGTGATGGTTTCCATCACCCGGCCTTTTTTATTGTGGGCCGCTCCGATATCTTGTATCCTATCTGGCGGATTCGAGTGATGTTCCACTGAGAGCTGGCAGGTTAACGAGGTCGATATGGCCGATTGCATATTTTGCAGGATAGCGCGACATGAGGTCCCGTCGTCGGTGGTATATGAGGACGAGCATGTGATCGCTTTCATGGACATCATGCCTGCGAAGAAAGGCCATCTTCTCGTCGTCCCCAAGGCGCATTACGGGGCGCTCTTCGATGTCCCGGCGCCGCTGCTCGCAAAGACGGCGGCCGTGCTGCAGCGCTGCGCGCGCGGCGTCCGCAGGGGGCTGACAGCCGAGGGGCTCAATGTCCTTCAGAGCAACGGCAGCGCGGCGGGGCAGGTCGTCGATCACGTGCACTTCCATATCATCCCGCGCCGCCTGGGAGACGGGCTGAGGCTCGATTGGGACCACGAGACGTATGCGCCAAACGAGATGGCGTCGTTCGCCGCGAAGATCAAGGAAGGGTGCGAAGCGGAACGTTCGGACGCTTAGCCTTACGGCAAGTACAGGCGCTCGAGAAGTTCTGCTCTTCCGGCATCCCAGGAGATCGTGTGTTCACTGAAATGCGTCGCGTCATGCTCAATGCAACGGTCATCTGCGCAGTGCTCTGCGCATGCGGAGGGTCGAACAGTATGGCTGAAACCGATACAGCGGTCGCGCGGATAGCCGCGGTCTCGCCGCAGCGGCATGTGCTTCCCAACGGCATGGTCGTTCTGCTTAAGGAAGATCACCGCAATCCGGTCGCGGCGATACAGGTCTGGGTCAGGACCGGCAGCGCGACAGAAGGACGTTTGGGCGGCTCGGGGGTGTCCCACTTCGTCGAGCACATGATGTTCAAGGGGACCGCACGGCGCGCTGTCGGAGAGATCGCCAAGGAAATCCAGCAGTACGGCGGCGAGATCAACGCGCACACGTCGTTCGACTCGACCGTCTACACGGTCAACATAGACAGCCGTCACTATTTGCGGGCGCTTGATACGCTTGCGGACTGCATCATGCATCCCTCGTTCGACCCCGCCGAGGTCGAGCGGGAACGTTCCGTGATCCTGAAGGAGATCGCGATGAACGAAGACGACCCCGGCCGGAAAATCTACAACATATTCTTCAATACGGCCTATGCGGTGAATCCCTACAAAGACCCTGTCATCGGATATGAGGACATATTCAAGCGCCTCACCCGGGACGACCTCAGCCGTTATTTCGCTGAACGGTACGCGCCGAATAACATGGTCATCGTCGCGGTGGGGGATCTCGATGCGGCGAAGGCGCACGAGAGGATCCGGGAACTCTTTGGGACGCTCGAGCGCGCTTCCCTCCCCGCCGTGTACGTTCCGGCCGAGCCGGCCCAGCTCGGCGCGCGCGTCCGCATCGAGAAGGCGGATGTCAACAAGGCGCATCTGTTCGTCGGGTTCCATACAACCGACGTCAAGCACGAGCACAAATATGCGCTGGACGTGATCGCGATGATCCTTGGCGAAGGCCGCAGCTCGCGGCTCTACCGCCTGCTTCGCGAGAAGCTGTCGCTGGTGTCGACCGTCAGCGCGTGGTCGTATACGCCGGAGATGCCCGGCGTTTTTGCGGTCAGTGCGACGTGCGAGAGCGACCGCATGGACCGGGCGCGCGACGAGATAGTCGCGCAGGTCTACCGGCTGAAGCGGGAACCGGTGGCCCTGGACGAGCTCGAGAAGGTCAAGCAGACCATCATAAGCGAATATTACTTTTCGCTCGACACCGTGTCGGGCCAGGCATCCGATATCGGGTACAGCGAGGTGTCGACGGCGAACTGCGATTTTTCAGCGGAGTATGTCGCGCGCATACAGAAGGTGACAGCCGATGACATCATACGCGTCGCAACCACCTATTTTTACGATGAGAACCTGACAGTCGCGGGTATCGTCCCCCGGGGATTCCGCGAAGGGCCCGCGGCAGCCGCGGCGGCTGTGACCGCGGAGCCGGTTATTACGCGGACGGTGCTGCCCAACGGACTGACGCTCCTGGTCCGGGAAGACCATGCGCTGCCCACGGTCAGCGTGCGCGCCCTGATGCGCGGCGGCGTCATCGTCGAAAACGAGAACAACAACGGCATATCGAACCTTTGCGCGCAGCTCATGCCGAAAGGCACGAAGACGCGCAGCGGCGAGGAGATAGCGCGGGCGGTGGAATCGGCGGGCGGATCCATAGAGAGCTATTCGGCGAACAACAGCTTCGGCTGCAGCGTCGACATCGTTTCGGACAGGACAGAGATGGCGCTCGACATCGTCGCCGATGTTTTGTCGAAGCCGGTGTTCGACGAGAATGACGTCGAGCGGGAAAAGAAGATGGTCGAGCTGAGCATCAGGTCGCTGGAGGACCAGCCGTTCCAGGCCGCCTTTACGCTGTTCCGCAAAACGATGTTCAAAGGGCACCCCTACCGCTTTCACTCGCTCGGCAGCGTGGAGAGCGTCGCACGCATCACGCGCGGCGACATCGTCGCGTTCCATGAAGCCTACGTCGTTCCCGGCAATATCGTGCTGGCCGTTTTCGGCGACGTTACCGCAGAGCGGGTGCGTGCGCTTGTCGAGGCGCGTTTCGGCGCTATGCAGCCGAAGCAGGCTGTCTTCCCGAAGGCGGAGACGCCGCGCGAGAAAGGGGTCGTCCGCGCCGAGGCGCGGCATGCGGGCAAGCAGGCCATCGTCGTGGTCGGGTACCGCGGGGTGGATATATATAACACCGACAAGTATCCCTTTGAGATCCTCGACGCCATGTTCTCAGGCCAGTCGTCGCGTCTTTTCGCGTCGATACGCGATGAAAAAGGGCTGGCGTACGCGGTCGGCTCACAGATCATTACCGGTCTCGACCCGGGGGCGTTCGTGCTGTATGTCGCCACCGCGCCCGGGAAGGCGGACCACGTGGTCGAGCTCATCGCCGCGGAGATCGCCCGCCTGAAGAGCGGCGGCGTCGCGCAGGAAGAGCTCGCCCGCGCGCAGAGCGGCCTGATCGGGGTGCGCAAGCTGCAGCTCCAGACCAACAGCCAGCTTTCGCTCCAGTCGGGGCTTGATGAGCTCTATAAGCTCGGCTATGACAATTACAGGAACTATTATGCGCGGGTCGGCGCGGTGACGGAGGGCGATATCGGCCGGGTTGTCAGGACCTATTTCCCTGACGACGATTATGTCGTCACCGTGCTTACGCCTGATACGAAAAAAGACAAGTGACGCAGGGGGAGGAGGGCGGTATGAACGATCAGAACGAAATGAACGGGAACATGCATTTCCTCGGTCTGGTGTCGGCGCTCGCGTCGTCGGCTATGCAGCAGATGGGCAAAGTTGCAAATCCTGCGACGGGAAAGATCGAGCGCGACATGGACGCGGCGAAGACGTCTATCGACATGCTTGAGATGCTCAAACAGAAAACGCAGGGGAATCTTACTGCGCAGGAATCGGGCATGCTGATGGCACTCCTGAGCAACCTGCAGCTCAACTACGTCGACGAGCTGAACCGGGGCCCGGCCCCCGCGGAAAAAGGGCCGGAAGAGAAGAAGATCATCATATAACGCGCAGGAGCTTTTGCCGTCATGGAATGGAACATTCAGCTTCCCAGTAAGACGTGCGCGAACTGCGCGGGCCAGTTCGGCGACAAGGACCCGTGCCATTCAGTTCTCGCGATGAACAATGTCGAGCTGATCCGCCGGGATTATTGCGCGGCATGCTTCGAGGGGATCAGGGAGCAGGCGAAAAGCGACGCCGGCAGCGCGTACTGGAAAACGGTCTACAAGCTGGTATTGCCGCCGCCGAAGGTCGATCCGGTAAAGAAAGACAAGGTCGAGAGCCTTCTGCGCGCATATCTTGCCGGGGAGATAGACGATGAAACGAAGAAGATCTGCTATCTGCTTGCCGTCATGCTCGAGCGCAAACGCGTGCTCAAGCATCTGAAAACGTTCTCGGATACGCAGAACGACAAGCGGGTCCTCGCATACCAGCACGCCAAGACCGGCGAATCGTTCGCGATCCCCGACCCGGGCCTTGCGATGACCGAGATCCCGCAGCTTCAGGCAAGGGTCAAGGAGCTGCTCGATACGATGGATAGGCCGCCGGCCGCCCCAATGCCCGCCGATCCGCCGCCTACGCCTCAATCCTGATGTTCGACGGGACGAGCGAGTGGCCGACGAATATCGCGCCGTCGTTCACGATCAACTGCGTTGCGATCACGTCGCCGTAGAGGCGCGCGGTCGACTTGAGCTCGACGACCCCCTCGGCCGTTATCTTGCCGACCATCTTCCCCTCGATAACTGCGCTGCCGACCTTCACGTCCGCGTGTACGTCGCCGCTGATGGTGACGGTCATCGTCCCCTTGGTGCTGAGCTCGCCGTTGAACTTTCCCTTGATCTCGTAGTCCTGAAGGTTGATCCGGTTGCCGCACTTCTGGCAGAAGCTCGACAGTGCGTTGTTCGGGACGTGCTGCGGCACGCCGCAATTCGAACAGGTGACAGAACGGACGTGGTGCGTGAACGCGGTTTTCTGGGGCTGCGGCGTCTTCGACGGCGCGGCTGCGAGCGTTATCCGTTTCTTGCAGTTCTTGCAGAAGTCGGAAAGCGCTTCTTCGTGGACGAGCTGATCGTAATTGCAGTGCGGGCAGGTGACCTTCCGCAGGTTGGCTGCGGGTTTCGGCGCGGCCGCAGGCTGTGACTGCTGCGACTGCTGCGCCGACGCGGCTTTAAAGACCCGGTAATGACTGTGAGATTGATCCTGGCGCATACCTTATTTCATGTCCCTGCAGAAAAAGTGAATGACGACATGGTAACGAAAAACCTGCAGGTTGCGCGTCAGGCCTGATAATTCTGCCGGCCGAGCAGATCGGGCGTCGATGATACGTCTCCTGCGTCGGGGGCCGCGTACGCGTCTTCCGGCCGTGCGGAGCGCGGGGCTGCTTTCTCGACTTTGTTGTTCGGGTTGACGTCCGACTTGCCGACGAAGACGACGCCTTCGCTGATCACCAGGCGGGTCGCCTTGATGTCGCCGAAAAGCTGGGCGGCGCCGCGCAGCTCGATCTTGTCCTGGGCGGTGATGTTTCCGTAGACCTTGCCTTCGACGATGACGTTGCCGACGCTGATCTCGGCCTTGACGACGCCGTTCTCCCCGATGATCAAGGTGCCGGGCGAGTTCAGCTCGCCTTCGAACTTGCCGTCGAGCCTGAGGAAGTCCTTGAATGATATCGTTCCTTTGAACTCGACGTCGCTGCAGAGGTTCGTTTTGTTCTGGTCGTGACGGGACGGCATCGCGGGCGTGGACGGAGAGCCGAAATCGCGGGAACGCTGGGACGCCGCGTAGATGTCGTCGACCGGACGGGGATTTTTCGTTTCGGTTGTGTCGGAGGTAAATTTACGCAACAGGCTGCTCATGGGGCAACTCCTTTCGTTGATGTATGACCCCTTATTTCGGTTACGATAGCGTGATATGACGAGAGTACAAACGGGAGTTTCCGCCGGAAAAACCCGACAACGATTATTTTAGGAGAAGCGCAGGAACGCGTCAATAATAATAAGAACAATAATGTGATCCTTCAACCATGGGTGGCTGACAGGCCTGCATGTTGACATGTTGTCCCCGGCGTCACCTGAACGCTCCGTCCGCTGGGTTGCGCGGCGCCCCGCAGTCGTCAGAGGGGAATTCATTTGACCTTGCGCCGTTTTTGCATATAATCTTTTGACGGTACGCAACGGGAGGCTGTGCGGTGAAGATTGGCGTTTTGGGCTCGGGCAAAGGTTCCAACTTCGATGCGATATGCGACGCTGCCCGGGAGGGCCGGATCGACGCGCAGATCACCGTGGTGCTGAGCGACGTCGCCGACAGCCTCATCCTCGAGAAGGCGCGCTCGGCCGGCATCGCGGCGCGCTACATCGCGCCGGGCGCTTTCAAGACGCGGCTGGAAACGCAGCGCGAAGAGGAGTATGTGCGCGTTCTGCGCGAGCATGGCGTCGAGCTTGTCGCGCTGGCCGGCTTTATGCGGGTGATCAAGGAGCCGCTGCTCCGGGCGTACGCGGGGAGGATCGTCAACATCCATCCGTCCCTGCTGCCCGCGTTCAAGGGTCTCAGGGCCTGGGAGCAGGCGCTCCAGTTCGGCGTGAAATTCGCCGGGTGCACGGTCCATTTTGTCGACGAAGGGGTCGACACCGGGCCGATCATCGCGCAGGCGGTCGTGCCGGTCCGGGATGACGACACGCCCGAAACGCTGCACGCGCGGATACAGGCGGAAGAGCACCGGATCTATCCGGAGGCGATCGGCATGATCGTCCGGAATACATATGCCGTTGCCGGCAGGAAGGTCGTGCGGCGGCCGTGATCGCACAATAATCTCACAGGCAAGGAGACACACGTTATGGCGCACAAACTGAAGATCGGGCTGCCGAAGGGCAGCTTGCAGGATTCCACCGTTGCGATGCTGAAGAAGGCGGGGTACAGCGTCATCATCAGCAGCCGCTCGTATATACCGACGATCAACGACCCGGAGCTCGAAGGGTTGCTGATACGGGCGCAGGAGATGAGCCGCTACGTCGAGGAGGGTCTGCTCGACGCCGGTATCACGGGGAAGGACTGGATCGCGGAGAACGGGTCCGATGTCATCGAGGTCGCCGACCTCGCGTATGCGAAGCAGGGGATGAAGCCGGTCCGATGGGTGGTCGCGGTTCCGAACGATTCCCGTATCAAGAGCGTCAAAGATCTGGAAGGGACGCATATCGCCACCGAGGCGGTCAACCTGACGAAAAAATATCTTAAGAAACACAACGTGAAGGCGGAGGTCGAGTTCTCGTGGGGGGCCACCGAGGTCAAGGCGCCGCAGCTGGTCGACGCGATCGTCGAGCTGACCGAGACGGGTTCGTCGCTCAGGGCGAACAACCTCCGCATCGTCGACGTTGTCCTGGAGTCGACGACGAAACTCATCGCAAATAAAGAGGCGTGGAAAGACGCATGGAAAAGGAAGAAGCTCGAGAACTTCTCGCTCCTTCTTCAGGGCGCCATTGCCGCCGAGGAAAAAGTCGGCCTCAAGATGAACGTGCCGGAAGGCGTGCTCAAGCGGATCCTCGAAGAGCTTCCGGCGCTGCGAAATCCGACCGTTTCAAAGCTGAGCAAAGACGGCTGGTATGCGATCGATACGATCATCGACGAGTCGGTCGTCCGCGAGATCGTGCCCGAGCTCAAGAAGCACGGCGCGGAAGGGATCATCGAGTATCCGCTGAACAAGGTTATTTATTAGCGCGGGAAGGCGGATGCCCGCCGCCGCGGGCGCCGGCGGGGCTTTGCTGCTGGAAGCTTCTCAGCCGTTTCGAATAGAATAGTACAGAAAGGGGGGATAGTATGCCGTGCGGCAGAAAAAAGAGAAAAGTTAAGATGAATAAGCATAAGAGGAAAAAGAGGCTGAAGAGAGACCGTCACAAGAAGAAGTAAGCGTGACGTGACGTTCCGGCCCCCTTTGCTCGATCATCGGGCAAAGGGAGGCCGCGTGCGTATCGCGCTGGTGTTTTATGACGAAAATAAAGATTGTTGCCGCCGTGATGTGTGGTTGTGTCTGCGTGTGCGCGGCGCCTGCCGTTTCAGCCGACGAACTTCTGGATGGCACAGAGATCGTCTATCCGTCGTCTTCATCCGCGAAAGCCGTATCCTGTTACCGCGATATCGGGGGCTTCGCCGGGTCGTTGTACCACTACTGCAAAGGAAACCTCCTTCAGAAAGACAACAGGCTCGAAGAGGCGCTCGCCGAGTACCGGAAGGGCCTCGACTGCGATCCTGGTTCCGCCCAGCTTAACGTCAAGATCGGAATGGTCTACCTGTCGAAGCGGGAATTCACTGAGGCGATCCCCTACCTCAAGAAAGCGGTCGCAAGCGACCCTGCCGATTACATCACCCATGTCCTGCTGGGCGCGGCCTATTACATAAACCGCCAGGCGGAGGAGGCGATCCTCGAATACCGCGAGGCGAAAAGGCTCGATCCGGAAAAGGCGGCGCCGTACCTGTCGCTCGGCGAGATATTCATCCAGGAAAAGCGCGAAAAAGACGCCATCGATACCTACGAGGAATTCCTAAAGCTCAAACCTGACCTCTTTCTGGTATGGTTCAAGCTTGGGCTTCTCTACTCGCGGCAGGGGCAGTATGACAAGGCGGTCGGCATCTTCAGGCAGGTTATCGACATGCGCCCCGAGATGCTCGAGGCGCGGCTGGGGCTTGCGATCACGCTCGAGCTGCGCAAAGACCGCAAAGGGGCTATCGCCGAATACGAAAACATCCTCAAGGTCAACCCGCTCGACGTCAACATCTACCGTCGTCTCGCCAAGCTGTACCAGGAAGAGGGGATGACTGAGGAGGCGGTCAAGCTCAACGAGCTCCTGATCGAGCTCGACCCGAAGAACGTGAACAACTACACCGCGCTCGCCTATATCCTCCTGAAGCTCGAGCGGCCGGAGGAAGCGGTAAAACTGCTCGAACGCGCCCTGTCGCATAAGCTCGAATCGGCGGAGCTCTTCTACCTGGTCGGCCTGAGCAACGCGGCGCTCGGCCGGGACAAGGACGCCGTCGGCTATTACGCGCGTGCGCTAAAGGAGGGCGGCGAGAGCGATACGATCTATTTCCGGATGGGCTCGAGCTACGAGAAGCTTGGCGACGTCGCCGAGGCCGCCCGCTGTTTCGAGAAGGCGATCGCGCTGAACCCCAAGATGGCGGACTGCTACAACTACCTCGGATATATGTACGCCGACCGGGGGATCAAGCTCGACGAAGCGGTCGCCATGATCAGGAAGGCCGTTGAGTTGGAGCCGCAGAACGGGGCTTTTGCCGACAGCCTGGGGTGGGCTTATTTCCGCAAAGGGATGATCGACGACGCGCAGCGCGAGCTCGAGAGGGCGGTCACGCTAATCGGCGACGACCCGACCGTGCGCGAGCATCTGGGCGACGTCTATAGCCGCAAAGGGATGGCAGACAAGGCGCGTGAGCAGTACGAGAAGTCGCTGCAGCTGGCGCCGGCCAACAAGTCCGTCAGGGAAAAACTGGAAAAGCTGCCGGCTGCCGCGAGGTGAGCGGCCCGGCGGCTTCTGATGCCATGAAAAGCGTTCAGGTCATCTCTCCCGCAAAGATCAATCTCTTCCTCGAGGTCGTCTGCAAGAGAAAGGATGATTACCATGATGTCAGGACATACATGGTACCCATCTCCCTCTCGGATACGGTAATGGTGCGGCGGACCGGGACGGGCTCGATCGCGCTCAGGACCGAAAGCGCCGACGTCCCGCCCGGCGCCGACAACCTTGTCTGCAAGGCAGCGGAGCGCTTCTTCCGCGAGGCCCGGATCTCGCGGGGCGGCGCGGATATCACCCTGGTCAAGCGCATACCGGTCGCCGCGGGCCTGGGCGGAGGAAGCAGCAACGCCGCTGCGACGCTTATCGGGCTGAATAAGGCCTACGGCGCGCCGCTTGGCGATGCCGCCCTCAGGGAGGTCGCGGCGGGGCTCGGCTGCGATGTGCCGTTCTTTCTCGGGAAGGGCGGCGCGGTATGCGTCGGGCGCGGCGACGAGGTCGTTCCATTCCCGTGCCGTAAAACGTTCTGGGTCGTCCTGGCGACGCCGAGACCCGAGGCTCGCGAAAAAGCGGCCGGGGCGAAAACGGCGGGGGTGTACGCGGGGCTAAAATTGGGCTTGACAGAGGATATCCGTAGCATTAATATGCTCCTTTACGCTTTGACTGATTGTGATTTAGATAAAATCGGACAAGCACTTTTCAACCGTCTTGAGCGCGTCGCTTTTGCGAAAGACAAAACGCTCGAAACGGTGAAAGATGCTCTTTTGTCATTTGGCGCGTCCGGCGCTCTTCTGAGCGGCAGCGGACCGACGGTGTACGGATTGACGGCGCGGCGCGATCTGGCGGCGGCGGTTTACCGCAGGGCCGTGGAGCGTTTCGGATCGACATTCCGGGTGTTTCTCGCAAAAACCACGTGAGCGGACAGTTCTCAGGGGACAATACGCACAGGCGGGGGGATGCGCATGGACATCACCGAGATCAGGGTTCATCTCCGGTCCCGCGATGACCGCGAAGGGAAGCTGAAGGCGTTC
>JAKLEM010000022.1 GCA_022711655.1 Candidatus Auribacterota bacterium | reverse complement strand
CGACGCTGATGTTCGCCGTCTGCGCGATCGCCACGCCTGCGGGATTGACCAGGACGATCGTCCCGTTGGAGTTGAGGGCGCCGGCGATCTGCGACGCACCGCCGTTGCCGATGACGCGGTTGAGGACCGACGACAGGGCCGACGGCTGGAGGTAATTCACCGTTTCGTTCTGCGCGATATTGAAGCTCTGCCAGTTGATGATCGTCTGGTCGGCTGTCGTGGTTATATTTAACGTGTTCGGAGAGGATGAATCAAACGAAGCGGAACCGCTTTCGACGCTGCCGCCCTGAGGCAGAGCAAACGCCGTTGAATGCATGATATACAGGAAGGCAACGGCTATAGCAAGTGACTTATGACGAGGTGTGATGCGCAAACGGAGCGTTTTCATTGGAAGCCCCTTTCTTGCATGCTCCACGTACTGCGTCTTAGCCCTCATGTATCCACAAGTAAAATAACCTATCTGTACCGCTTCATCTTTCTCAGTTATTCTATGCGTTATTTCATACACAGTCAATACTTTGGGAAGACACTCGCCATCCAACCAACATTCTGCAGCAGGCACCAATGCAGAGACTCAAAGATCTCCCATCACTATCCCCTCAGCAGCCGGACATTGTGCCGTCAGATTTTTGTTCCAACGCATAATAGGGCCGGGCGGGACGGTCGTTTAGGTAACGGTCATCGCCCCGGGGTCGCCTTCAAGGAAGAAATCGACGTCGTACACATTGCCGCTGACATCGACCAGGTCAACGCAGGCAAAGTGACGTCGGGGTCCCACATTTGCAGGGTATTCGGTATGGACACAAACAAGCTTGAGACACCGTATACAACAAAAAGACAGCTACGGCAACGACAGCTACCGTATGACGGTTGCAGCACCACATCAACGCCTGACAGCTGTCGCCGCCCTCCTATTGCATTTCTGATGGATTGGGCGTCTTGAACACCAAAAACGTGGCATTATCACTGCCGGTATTCTTGATTATCATCGGCGTCCCGTAGGCAACGGGCAAGAGATCGCCTTCTTTTGCCTGATGGTCAACGCCATCGAGATGTATCGTCAACGCGCCCTTCATGACCAGCACATGAACGTTTGAATTTGCGTTATGCTGAGGAACGCTCTGTCCCGGTTTCAACGCTATCTGCATGACCAGCAGATGTTTTTCATCCGCAACTTTGCGATTTCCCATCTTATCATTACAATACGGGACATTTTCAAGAACATTGATCATGGCATGCTCCTTTTTATTCATTTCAAACGAATCGCTTGTGACATGCAGCTGAAATCACCCGCCAATTGCGCACGAACATACAGTGGACAAAGAATCTCCTCATATTGATCTCCGCCGCCGTTCTCATCGTCACCGGCCGCAATACAAGATCTCCTTTGAGGTCTTATTCATGAGATAATACAAGCAGAGGAAGGCGATCAGCCAGATCAGGATATATTCGTTGGGAGCTGCAAAATAGGTCATCAGCGCGGTTTCGCAGGCGATCAGCGCGATACCCGCCCAATAACACCATCTCCGGTAACGGAGCAGCCCGACACCGACCGCTACGTCGAACGCACCAAGCAAAAATACGATCGCCACGCCGGCAAGCGGACCGTGCTCATAGACGATATTAAGCGCAGCCGCGGTCAGCCGCATCAACCCGTAGATGATGCACCATACGCCGAGGTAATACAGGGACCGGTAGAAATAGGCCTTTCGCCGGGCCTCCTTCGAAACATCTTTTTTTTGCGCACCAAACGCGATCCCGCAGACGGAACAGTTGTCGCCGCCGGTTTTATCTTTCTTCCCGCAGTAGCGGCATCTGCATCGCTTCATGACAAGCCCTTCCTCTCCCCTGCGTTATCGCGGATCCGATAACCGCCCTATGAATAGGATCGCTCCCGTACGGGTATCACGTATGATAAAAACAAACGGCCGGTCGGCGCGAAAGACGGGCATATCGAGGGGGGGCATCGACTTGAGAGCCATGACGACGGCCGTGGCGGCCGCAGCTTCTGTCCCCTCCTCGTTGACGTCGACGAAGGCCTTATGGACGACCTTCGATATATAGAGCCCTTTCGAGCCGGACGACATGCCCGAGAAATCGGCCTTTACCTCGTCGAACGCGTCGGGCATCCCCATGGCGATCAGCTGGTCGTTCAGGATAAATTCCGTCTCGACTTTGAAACGCGGCAGGAAGACCTCGACTTTCTGCCCGTCCAGCCCCGCGAGCCAGCCGTCGATATTCGCGGAAAGATCTGCCTGGAGTATATCTATACCGTACAAGTCCTTCGGCAGGATCACGACCATCGACAGGTCGCCCCCCGCGTAGGGCATCTCCAGGATCTGCACGTTCGCGTCTTCCCCGTACTTGAACTCCGCCGTCTGGTGCATCATCGGGACAGGCGCCCGCTCTGTCGCCGAAACGGCGAACGGCATATCTTTCGTGTTCTCCTTCTTGAACTGGAGCTGCCACTTGCCCTTAAAATAGATCGCGTTGGTAAGGACCAGCCGCGTCATCTCGGTCAATACCTTCGGCCCGATCAGGTCTTTGATCTTGTCGGCGGTCTGTTTTGCCGTCCAGGCGTTGATCTCCAGCCTGGTCGATTCTCTTTTGACGTCGCTAACGTAATCAACCTCTTTAAACCCGGCGGCGTAATATTTCTCAGTCAACGCAAGGAACTTCTTGTCAAACGCACATCCCGTCTGCCCCCACAAGGCATTGGCGACCATCAGCTGATATGCTTTATCCTTCGCGTTGAACTGTTTCATCAGCTCCGACATTGCCGGATGCAGCTTCGCAGCCGGAACGGTAAAACCGAGGACGGCCGCCATCTGCTCGGCGGTCACTCCGCTCGCGCCTGCGTAGGTCATCGCAAGTGCCGTTGAGATGCTGTACGGAGAGCAAAACAGATTTCCGCCTTCCGTGGCGATCCGGCCATAGAGGCCGTAGGCAAAGCCGTTCGAACCTTTGACGACCGCCTGAACATCGCCGTTCTCCATCGCAACCGCAGGGAGCTTCGGCTGCAGAGCGATTATCGCTGCGGCAACAGACAAAGATACAATTAACTTTTTCATGGTTTCTCCTGCGGAGCGCGGCTCCGCTTGCGCATCTTCTTAATGAGAATCGCCATCAGGACTATTCCGGCGATCAAGCCCATCAATGAGACGATAACGATCAACTCAGGCAACCCGAGCATAATCCCTCCGGTTAATTACTTTTTCTCCAAAACAAACGAATTGACGACCGTGTCAAAGACGGGCGAAAAATCCCCGTACATATCGTCCGGCGCCTCGTATGAGAACGAATAGAAGGCCGGCTCCCCCTTCTTCGCGCGTATGACGACATACCTGACCGTCATGTTAACCTTCCTGGTGGGGGGCGCCATCTCATACATAACTCCCTCTTTCATGGGCGGCGCATCGAACGGCAGCATGACCAGGTGGAATTTCTTGAACGTAAACGTCGTCCCTTTTATCCCGGCGACCTCGAAATCGGTAAACTTTATTTCCTGGTCCGCGTCGGTGCGGGTGGGGTTGGACAGCACCATCCTGATATAGTTTTGCGGTCCGTCGATCGAACCCGTACCCGCGTAATGGAGGACAGAGATCGTCATCGGTGCGCCTTCCATGTTCTCCGGTCCCTGAAGCATGATACCGTTTACCTTGTCGTCTATCTTGTACGGATATGAGGTTATCCGGTCCCACCCCGCTGGGACGGATGCGGAGAATTTTCCTTCGGGCGACTCGAATTTCTCGAAGGTAACTTTTGCCGGGTCCGGGATCAACTCCACGGCAGGCGCATCCTTTGCGAAAGTTTTCAGTCCCACATCAGTTTCGGCTTCAGCCGCTTTACCGGTTTTCTCGACTTCGGTCGCTGCACGGACGCTCCATGCGATCGTCGCGACCATGATAATGACCAGAACTGTTTTCTTCATGGGAACCCTTTCCGGTTGAACTGTTATTATTATTCGCCGCACTGGAACGACCTGACGACGGCATCAAAGACGCCCGCATATTGGTCATACATATCCTTGGGAGCCTCGTATCTAAAGGAGTAGAGTCCTTTCCCCGCCGGGATGACGATATAGCGGTCGATCATATCCACCTGTTTTGAGGGAGGGGCATACCTGATCATCAGGCCCGGTTTCGGCTCCGGCATCTCGTGCGGCAGCTCAACAAGCTCGAATTTGGGAAACGTGAACGTCTTCCCTTTCCGCCCGGCGACTTCGATATCGGACAAAGCGGTGTCGAACGTACCGTCGGTACGCGTTGGATTGAACCCTACCATCTTTATATAGTGATCCATCCCCTTGATCTTCCCTGTCCCCGCATAGTGGAGGACGTCGATCTTGACGGCGGCGCCATCGCCGCCGACGGGACCTTCGAGGAAGATGCCGCTCACCTTATCGTCTATCTGGTAAGGGAATCTGCCCCGCGGCATCCAGTTAGGTGCGGCCGGCACAAGCGCGGAAAACTTGCCCTCAGGCGATTCAAACCGCTCCAGTTTCACCGTATACGGACCCGCCTTCACCTCTGTTTCCTGGGCGCGGGCGGTGAGCGCAAGAACGCACGCAAGTATCATCACCGTTGCGATACCGATATATCTTTTCACCTCAATCCTCCAGGACGCTGTTCCATTTCGGTTTGCGCTTCCCGACCAGGGTAACCAGTGACTTGGTCGCCTGAAAGCTCTTGTCCGTCAGGTCGACCCTCATCATGACCTGGTCGAGGCTGTTCGACCATTTGATCGCGGTGTATGCCGTGTCGCGCAGGAGCATCGCGATCCCTACGGCGGGGACAAGTTTGGCGGTCCCCTTCATCGCGCCAAACGCGGTCTCGGCTCCCTTCTGGGAAAACAGGTCGAGGAGCTCCTTCTTAGCCGTCGATTCTTCCTGAACGTACCGGCCGTACGCCGGGTCATTAAGAACCGCCCTGACCTCATCGTCCACCTCGGCCTGCTCCCGGGTAATGAGGCTCGCCTCGCTCTGGAATAACTTCCAGACGTTGACCGGTTCCGCCTTTTTCAGGGCAAACCCCGTGTTCGCCTTTGTCCAGGCGACGGTATATTTCTCCAGCGCGGCGTCAAGCTTCATCCTGACCACGGCGCATGCCTTGGCATCATCTGCCTTCAGCGCATTTTTGAGCGATTTCTCGCGTCGCTCGACGGCTTCCTTGAGGCGTTTCAGCGACGCGGACTCCTTGCTAAGATGCGCCGCGAATCTTCCGGTGATCTGCTCGATCGCGATCATCATCGCATCGGTGACGGCGTCGTCGTTCTCTTTCTTCCACTCGGCGAGTTCGCTCGCCAGCCGGTCGATCTCCTTCATCCGGTCCGACAGCACACGCTCGTCGGTGACCGCCTCGTTCTTATATGTCGCGCACAGCTGCGCCTTCTTTTCCGCGTCATTGGCGATGCTGTAGGCGTCGGAGATCGATATCTCCCTGCCTCGGAACGTGACTGTGCAGACATCAAGCTCGTTGTTGTTGAGACGCCCCTGTGCGCGCGCCGCCGCCTCTCTCAGATTAGCCGCGCGTTTGGTGAGTTTCGTATACCGGTCGTCGAACTTCGCGAGCGCCGACCGGACATACTCGAGATTCGGCTTAAGAACGTTCTTCTGGCTGTTCAAACGTTTGACGCAATCGTTGTACTTGTCGGTCAGGCCGATATAGTCGCTTGCGTTTGCCGCACGCGCGGTTATTGCCGGAAGCAGCTGTGCGAACACGAGAAGCACAATTAGCGCTGCATTCGCGGCAGATGATCTATTACTCGGCATGCTCGGTCCCCTTCTTTGTCGCCCGCTTCTTCGCGGTGCCGTTGTTCTGCGCCCCCCAAGTCTGAGCGGCGCCCTGCACCGTCCCGCTTGACTGAGAAACGTTTGCGGTCGGCGTCGAGCTGTTCACGCTGAAATTCGCGTTCTGCGTCCCTGACGATGTGCCGACATCATAGTTGCTGGCCGGCGAGGGCGCCGGGACTGGCACATTGGCGGCGGACGGGTTGACGTTTATGTCCATCGGGAAGCGATCGCCGTCGCTCCCGTCAAACGTCTTACCTGTATTGGTCATCCCCTGCAGCTGGTCGATCGCCTTGTCTTCGCACGCCGCCGGGGCTGCATCCAACAAAGAGCAGAGCATTCCGGCGCACACAATTACTGTCATCATTATTCTCTCGTTCATACCTTATCTCCTCTCCACAATGTATTCTTGCTGTCTCCGAACAAAAAGCTGTTATTCATCAACCACTTCGGTTCCCTCGCGGATCTCGGCCGGCTGCTGCGGCGGCTCCGGAGCAGGTTCGGGCTGATAGACCGGCTCAGGTGTCGGCTCCGGAGTTGGGTCGGACTGATAACTGCCCGTATCGACCGGCGTCGGCTCCGGCACCTCAGGAATATTTCCGCCCGAAGGGCTCACGTTGATATCCATGCCGCTGCGCTGGCCGTCGCTGCCGTCGAACGTCACGCCGGTATTGCTCATCCCCTCCAGCTGGTCAGATGCATCGCCGGCATAGGCCGCTGTCGTCATTGCAAGTCCCGTTATCGCTATACCGACAATCACCGCACACACTTTTTTCATACGCACCCCTTTTTTGTTAAAACGTTCCCGAATCAAACCCGTTCCGCCACCACAGCGGTCCCGTAACACAAAACTTCAGTCGCGATATCCTGCAACGCCGTCGCGTCATAACGCACGCCGATCACCGCGTTCGCCCCGAGCTCTTCGGCGTGTTTCGCCATAAGGTCAAAGGCCTCCGCCCGCGTCTTTTCGCACAGGTCGCTGTAGAGCGATAGCTTGCCTCCCGACATGATCTGAAAACTGCTCTTGAACGTCTTGCCGAATGACAAGGATCGGACCGTCACCCCCCTGACCATCCCGAGATTCCTGACGATCCGATACCCGTCAAAACCGAACGCCGTGGTAACCATCTCTTTTTGCATACGCTCTCCGGGTCGTGTTACTTGGTTGGCTTGAAATCCTCGACCATTTTCTTGAATATGTTTATATGCGCGTCTGAAATCCCCATCGGTGCCTTGTAGCGAAGGACATAAAAACCTTCTGAAACCGGTAACACGACAACACGCTCAAGGACGGGGACCTTTTTCGGCTCCACAGCGCCCGGCGGGATGAACGCCACCGTCCGGATCTCGAACTGGTACGCCTTTCTCCCGGAGACGGCGATCGTCTGCACCTGAGTGACCGTCTCGCCGAGGACCTTCGACATATCGTCGATCTCTGTGTTGAGCCTGATATATTTCTCGTGCGTCGTGAACATTCCATGGTCCGGCGCATAATAGATCAGCTCGATCGTCAGGTACATACCCTCGTTGCTCTGCGGCCCCCGCAGGACGACGCCATATTCCTTCGCCGCTTTCTCGTTGAGCGCCGCTTTGTTCTGCGGCCACCCTTTCGGGACTTCCACCGTAAAATATTCGGAAGCGAAGGTCTCGAACTCGGACCCCATGACCGGCATGTCTTCCGGCAAACGGTCCATCAGACCGCCCATGACATCGTCCAAAAACGACATGTCTTCCTTAAAATAGACCTCGTAGTCGACCCCCGCGGCGATCTCGAACGTGAAATCCCGCTGAAAACTGTACGCACCATAGTAGTTGATCATCTGCATGTAGAGCCGCGGCTGGTCTTTGAAGAACGCCGCCGCGTCCGGCAGGATCCCTTTCAGGTCTTCGGCGCTTGTTCTCGCCGATGTGCTCGTCTCGGTCATCGGAAGCCCCGGGTAACTCCCTTCGAACATCGTGCCGATCGTTCGCGGGCATACGACGATCAGGTTGATCGTCCCATTTCCGCCGAACGTATTAGACGTCACCAGCGGGTAATAAAGTTCCTTATCATTAAACCGGTACATGAGCGGCTCGATCGACCGGGCCGGCCCGTCAAGTTCGACGAAATCAAGCGCGAAATAGACGATCCCGCGCTTGACATAATCCTGGACGACCGTTTCGACCTCGGGATAGCTCTCTTTCTGCGGCAGGCTTTTCTTCTTAAAGAAATCGTTCACCCACGTCTTGAACCCGGCAATGTCGTTGACCTTGATCACCGTCATATCGTGAGCGCCGAGCTTCTGCTGGAAGGTGAGTTCCACCGCCGGCCCCATCGACACGCCGCTTTTTGAGCGCGCCGCAGTCTTGAGCGCGTATTTCTTGATGAGTGCCTGCGCGGCGTCAAATGACTTCTCAGGCGCGAGCGCTACCTGCGGCTCCGTCGGAAAGGGGATGAACCGGATAAAACCCGTTTTCTTGTCCGATTTCATGTCGGTCCCAAGGATCAGGATCTCTTCGGTGCCGTTATGGAGGATGATCGCCTTCTGAGCATCTTCGCTGAGCTGCGCGTCCCCAGCCACAACGCGCCCCATATCGGCATACAGTTCATGCGACGACAACGCCAGCGCAAAGATGATCCCGCCGATGGCACCTGTAATCTTCCTCATTACTCTCTCCTTCACTCCAATTGATGGTTATTTGTTCGGCTTGAACGATGCGGCTATCTTATCGAAAACCGTCAGGACATCGCCCTCCGCCGATTCCGGCGCCCTATAGCTCAGGACGTAAAACCCTTCCGGCGCGGTGACGACGATCGTCCGCTCGTAGCTCATGAACTCTTCTCCCTCTCCCGACGGCATCCGGTCCGGCGTCTCCCTCTCGAACTCGAACGCCTTCCGTCCTGCCACGGTAACCTCCCGGACCTCGCTGACCTTCTCTCCGCTGTCCGGATCAACCGCCGCATTGCGATCGATGTATCCCTGCGGAGACTTGAACATCGCGTGGCCGGGAGCGATATAAAGGATGGTAATGATCGGCACCGGCCCTTCGGCGCTCTTCGGCCCCAGGAGCGTGACGCCGTATTCGTTCGTCGCTTCGCTCTCGGTGATGTCTTCCTCCTGCCGCCATCCCTTCGGAACGTCCGCCTTGTAAAAGTTCTTATGGCAGGTGAACTGTTCGTACTCCTGACGTTCCGCGGCTGTTTTAGCGCGCGGCACTTCCGGCACCGCGGCCAGCTCTTGTTTCATCGCCGCATCCGCCGTAAAAATCTCCTCGTAATTGACCTCCCTGTCGGAGCCTTGAGCGATATCGGCGGTAAAATCGGCGTCGAACGCGTACTTGCCGAAATAGGAGATCATCTGGATATAGAGCCGGTCCTGCCCCTTGAAAAAGGCCGTCGGGTCCGGGCAGATCCCCGCGAGATCTCCGGACGTTACGCTCCTGGAGGTCGTCGCCTCAGCGTACGGGAACCCCCTAAACGGTTGTTCATAGACGGTCCCGACCGTCCGGGGACAGATAACGACGAGGTCGATCCGTCCCTGACCGCCGGGAGTATTGGAGACGACCAGCGGATAGTACAGCTCCTTGCTCATGAACCGGTACATCATCGGCTCGGCCGATCGAACCGGCCTTTCGAGTTCGACCGGGTCGACCAGAAACGGCACCCCGCCTCTGTCGGTGACGACGGATTTGACGCCGCGGTCTTTCATGAGCGCCTGGGCGGCATCGAACGCCTTCTCCGGCGCGGGCGATACCTGCGGCTCGGACGGGAACGGCGTGCTGCCGGTCTTCGTGTCCGATGCCAGGCCAGAGCCCGCAATCAAAATCTCCTCGGTGCCGTTATGCAAAATGATCGCCTTCTGCCGATCTTCGCTCTCACGGGCGTCGACAGATATTGCGAGCCCCGTACCGGCGCCGGCGGGAATGATCGTCAGGAAAACTGCGAAAACGGCGAGAAAGACTGACAGCGATAGACTGAATGCTCGAAACATGATCTCTCCTAGCCGGATCTAAAGCAGATCGGCAAAGTTAAGGATGGGTGTGCGAGGCCTGTGAGATAGCGTACGGACGGCAGCGGCCTCACCCGCCTTCACCCGGAACGCCGGTACGTCCGCGCTAACGCGGTGCAGTTTCCCGGCATCCGGAGTGAATGACGTACAGGATGTATGCTACCGCAAAACTACTTCACTTCTGCCTTCTGATGGACCGTCTCGACGATCGGACCCGGCTCCACGACAGGCTCAGGGGCCTTCTTTGCGGCACAACCGCATACAGACGCGAGGACAGCAACTGCTGCAAATACTGCAATAACTCTGACTTTCATTTATCCCCCCTCTTTTATGGTTTACCGGTCATACAGACCGACGCTTTAACACAGTAAGAGTATACGCTGTTTCCCTCACATCGGCAAGGCAATCCGACGTTCGCCTGTCATCAAACGAATTGCCCCTGTTCACCGAACAGGTACTCTCACATCCACACGACGAAGAAAAGCAAAAAGGCAACGATCATCACCGCGACAACGACACTCAGAATAACCATATGCTTTCGCTCGAACATGAGGATCCTCCTTTGTATGTACCGGGTTAATCGTTGAATGCCGCCTGCCTGCCGGCGGCGTCTCCCATGATGATACTGAACGCCTCGTGCGCTGCGGCAAGGCCGAACGCGCCGGTCATAAAAGAAACGGTCCCGATAGGGATGCGCGCCCTTCCCCTGGTATAGAACTCCTCTTCGGGCGCCGCCTCGCGGCGCCGGAGCGGCGCCTGTACCGAATAAATGCAGCGGAGGCGCGGCTCGACGCCCCTCTTGCGCAGCCGCTTCCGGATCCTGCTCGCCAGAGGGCAATGCGTCACCTCGGTAATGTCGCCCGCGCGGACGGTCGTCGGATCGGTCCGCTGGCCGGCGCCCATCGAAGAAACAAGCGGGATCCCCGCGCCAAGGCAGTATTCGATAAGCGCCACCTTCGGGACAAGTGAATCGATGGCGTCAATGACGGCGTCGGACCCCTCGCAAAGCGCCGGGATGGCCTTCGCATCGGCAAAGACCCGATGCGCGGTAACCGCACAATCGGGATTGATATCGAGCGTCCGCTCCCGGGCGACGTCCGCTTTGAATCTCCCCAGGGTCCCCTGCGTCGCGTAGAGCTGCCTGTTGATGTTGGTCACTCTCACTTCGTCGAAATCGACGAGCGCCAGCCTGCCGACCCCCGCGCGGGCGAGCGCCTCGGTCGCGTACGATCCGACGGCGCCGAGCCCGAAGACCGCGACAGAGGAACCGGCCAGCTTCGCGCACGCCTTCTTGCCGAGCAACAGCTCGGTCCTCGAGAATCTACCCGGCTTTTCAGTCATACGAACAGCTCCCCGAAAAGACGGTTTGCATTCGCCGCCGTGAAACACGCCGCTTCCTTTTCGGATACGCCCCTGATGGACGCCACCGAACTGATCACGTTCAGGAGATGCGCCGGCTCGCTCGGTCCGTCGACGCCTGCCGGCGCCATATCTGGACTGTCGGTCTCGACCAGGAGACGGTCGGCCGGCAGTTCCATCACGGCGCGGATCCCCTTCTTGTTCCCGGAACGGGTGATCGATCCGGAAAACGAGAAATAGAGCCCCGGCCGCAGCAGTCTCCCGATGTGAGCGGTGCCGCCGGAATAGGAATGGATCATGCCGCCATGCGGCAGCTGCGTTCCCTGGGTATCCAGTATACCTATCAGCTCGTCCCATGCCTTCCGGCAATGGACCGACACCGGACGGGCAAGCCTTTCGGCAAGGTCGAGCTGACTGACAAAACATTCCCTTTGCGCCACGCTGTCGTACCCTTCCACCGCAAAGTCGAGACCGATCTCGCCGACGGCAGACGGCAGGGATCGCAGATAGTCCGCAAGCGTCTCGAGCCACGAAGATGAACGTTCCGCGATATACCACGGGTGCAGACCGAAAGAAGGGATGATGACGCCGGGATGCCGCTGCGCAAGGGAGCGTACCGATTCCCAATCCTTTTCAGAAGTGCCGCAGCAGACGATCTTTCGTACGCCGGTGCGCACCGCGCGCTCGATAACGGCGTCGGCTTCGGGCCGGAGCCGTTCATCCTGCAGATGGGCGTGGGCGTCAAACAGCTCGAACGTCATACAAACCGCTCCGGATGAGAAACGAGGCCGTCAGGCAGGCTGAACGGCCGTACGGGCCGGCTCATTCCTGATCAGCAGATACCAGGCAAGCATCACGACGCCGACCACGTTGAAGCCTATCCCGAGACTTCCGACAGGAAGGATGAAACCATAATCGAGCATGAGAGCAACGTATGTCCCGGTCTCCACCCTGAAATCGATCGTCGCGATGATCAGCGAGAGGAGGATGAAAACATTCTTGCGGCCTTTTCTCAGCAGCAGCGCCGATCCCGCAGCCGCACATAATGTCTCGAGAACGATCATAGAGAAATTGACCAGGAAGCCGAGATAGATCGGACGCTTGAGCTCGTTGGTGTATTTCATGAATAACGGCAGCGTCGAGCCGACGCAGTAGCCTGCCGTCGCGCCGATCAGCAACAAAAACACCACGACAAAAACGCTCGTTCCTATCTTCATCGCAACCTCCTTATGGGAAATCCGCGGATTTCACTGCGTTGATTCGTTGCCCGCCAAACTCGGGGTGAAGCAGTCGTTCCCCTTACTGCCACTTGTTCCGATGTATGTATTTTGCGTCGTACTTGTCTTTCGGCTTCTCTATCCCCGCCGGCCAGCCTATCGATATGACATTCAGGGGAACGACATGCTCGGGAAGCTCCAGGATCCGCTGAACCTTGGCAACCCGCTCCTTTACCGGAAAGACGCCGACCCATACGGCGCCAAGCCCTTTGGCCTCGGCGGCCAGCAGGATATTCTCGCTCGCCGCTGAGCAATCCTGTATCCAGTATTCCTGCTCGACGCCGGACAGCGCCCGCGTCGTATCGCCGCAGACGACGATCGCCGCCTTGGCGCGCTTGAGCATTTTCCCCCATTCGACCGCAGCGGAAAGATCGTCGAGCGTTTCCCGCTCATCGACGACGACGAATTCCCACGGGCGGGTGTCGGCGGCCGTCGGCGCCGCCATGCCGGCGCGTAACAGCACGTCGATATCCTCGGGCGTTACCGGCTTTTCCGTATAGTGCCTCACGCTCTTACGGCTGTGTATGACCGAGATCGCGTCGGTTGCCGGCGCCGACTGCTCTTCGGGGAAACAGGCGCCGGCCTCGAAGATCAGTGGCGCGGCTATCAGGACCAGGAATAATTTACGGATCATGCGGGATCTCCTTCTCTTATTCGACGATATCTTTCAATAACACGTTTTCGGGAGCCTTCATCAGCGCCGCCTTCATGGCCTCGAAGGCCTTTTCCAGCTTCTGCAGCTCCTCTGTCTTGATCACAGGGATATTTCTCGTCCCCCGGTCATCCATCCCTCCGAGCACCGACGCGACCGAAAGCGTCGAAACGTCGCGCCCCGGCTGGTACGCCTCCTCGCCGGTCAGCGGCGGCGTCACTTCGGACAGTATCCCTCCCCGAACGAGCTCGTACAGCAGCTCCCTGACAAGCCGTATCGGCATGTCAAGACAGCGGGTGATCTCGCGGGCGGTAAGGGGCTGCAAACCTTCGACGAAACGCCTGACACAACGGTGGACGATGGCCACCGCGAGAAAATTCTTATACGACCTGCTGGCGCTGAGGCAGTCGGGCTCGAACTCGTAGGTCTCAACGTTCTGATGAGCGAACGATATCTCCGCGCCGAACAAGACGATCCGCCAGCTTACCTGGAGCCAGACAAGGAAAAGCGGCAGCGCGGCAAAGCTGCCGTAGATCGCGTTGTACCGGGCGACGCCGACCTGGAAGGTGATGTAGACCCACTGGATTATCTGATACAGCGTCCCCGCCACCAAACCCGCGATAAGTCCCGACGAAAACCGCACGCGCGTGTTGGGCAAGAATACATAGAGAAAGACGAACAGGACCCAGATCATGACGTACGGCGAGCTTTTCAGCGTGAAAACAAGTATGTCCTGAACCTGTCCGGGCAGCATGAGCTTTGCGGCGATACGCTCGAGCTGAGTGGCGATAAAGATGGTCACGCTGCTCGACATGATGAGCAGAAGCGGGCAGATGAACATGATAGCGAGGTAGTCGCTGAACCGGCGCGTGATGCTGCGTCCCTGCCTTATCCCCCAGATATCGTTAAACGACTCTTCGATGCTGCCGAGGACCTTGATGATCGTCCAGATCAGCAGCGCGATACCGACCCCGGCGATAAGACCGCCTTTCGTGTTCTCCAGAAGGGCGTTCGCGAAGAGAATGATCCTGTCGGTCACTTCCGGGTACTGGGCGAGGTTCTGGCGAATCTGGGTATCCAGTATTTTCTCAAAACCGAAGCCTTTCGCGACACCAAACGCCATCGCGAGGATCGGAACGATCGACAGCAGCGTGTAGAAGGTAAGCGCAGACGCTCGCAGCTTGCACTTATTCCGGTCAAAACCCTGGAATGCAAGCACGACGATTCGCAGCTGGCGCAGGAAGAAAGAGCGAGTCGGCGGCAGCTTGTGCGTCTGAATGCGCCAAATATCGTGAGAGAAATACTCGATGAGCCTGCGGAGATGTTCTTTCAAGCCTCGTACCTCTTATTGCGTAGTTTTCTTTATCGCAGCTGCCGATGCGTCGACAAACGCCTTCACCGCCTCGCCGACGCGGTCGAACGCCCGCGCGTCGATCCACTCCTTCCGGAACACGCTCCCGCCGAATGCAACCGCCGCTGCGCCATTTCTGAAATAGTCGGCCGCGTTCTCCGGCGTGACGCCGCCGCACGCCAGCAATCTGACATCCGCGAACGGCCCCTTTATCTCCTTGAAATAGGCCGGACCGAACACGCCCGACGGGAAGACCTTGACCATCGTCGCGCCGGATTCCCACGCGCGGTGGATCTCCAGAGGAGTCAAAGCTCCCGGGAATACCGGCATCCCCCGGTCGATGCACAGCCTGACGACATGGTCGACAAAGGTCGGCATCACGACGAAGGTCGCACCCGCCTCGACTGCCGATTCCAGGATCTCGTGCGATATGACGGTCCCCGCGCCGACCGCCATGCGGCCGCCCGCCGCCTTCACCGCCTCGCGGATCGATTCCTGAGCGTCCGGCGAGTTCATGGCGATCTCGACCGTCTCGAGCCCGGCAGCCGCGGCGCACTCCACGACGGGCGCGACAGACCGCAGCGGCACGCCGCGCATGATGCCGAGCACCGGTTTTTTCAGGAATGCGTCGAAATTCATCTCAGCTCACCGCCGTCGCGAAGGCTTTCGTAGAACTCGCGGTAATTCTCCTTTTTATCGCTCTCGCGCAGGGCGATCGCGCTGCGCGGGTGCTCGTTGAGCATGCCGGCGATCGCGTGCGGGATGATATATCCCCACTCCATCTTCTCGCGCATGGGGATGAACTCTTTCGCGATCAGGTCGAGCACCGGCCTCACGTCGAACTTCGGGTTCTTCAGGAAACCGAGCAGGAGCTCCAGCGGACAGTTGCCCGCGGCGCGCCCCATCCCGAACACCGTACCGTCGACGTAATTGGCGCCGTGCATGATCGCCTCGATCGTGTTGCCGAAGGCAAGCTGCTGGTTGTTGTGCGCATGGATGCCGATCTCCTTGTCCTTGAGCAGCTTCTTGCACTTCTTGACGAGGTACTCGATCGGCTCCTGGTAGAGCGCACCGTAACTGTCGACGACGTAAATGACCTGCGCCTTGCACTCGGTGTGCAGCTGGTGGAGCGCCTCGTTCAGCTCCATGTCGACCGCCTTCGATATCGCCATCAGGTTTATGGTCGTCTCGTATCCCTTGTCGGCGAAGTGGTTCACCAGGTAGATCGCCTTATCCACGTCCTTGACATAGGCGGCAACGCGGATCATGTCCACCGGGCTCTCGCTCTTCGGCTTCACGTCGTCCAGGTCGACGCGCCCGACGTCGACCATGACGGAGACCTTGATATCCGAATCGACGCCTTCGATGACGCGGTTGATGTCGTCGTCGCTGCAGAACTTCCACTGCCCGTACTCTTTCGGCGAGAACATCTTCGGCGAGTTTTTGTAACCCAGCTCGACATAGTCGGCCCCCGACGCGGCAACCGCCCGGTAAACCTCTTTAACGAAGCGCATGTCGAACTGATGGTTATTGATAAGTCCGCCGTCGCGGATCGTGCAGTCGAGAACCCTGATCTCTTTCCTGTACATCCCCTCCTCCTTATGTGTTCTTTTCACGGTAAATCCTGAATTTAAACATCGGAGCGCAGCCATTATAGCTCATATGCCTGATTTGTTTGAATATTTTTCTCTTGAGCGCGGAGGCGCAGTATGGAGGGCTGTCAGCGGCGTATCTTCCAGAAAAAAAGGTCCTCTTTGGTGACCGGGCACGCCATGAACATCATGACGCCCGACAGGCCGCCGATCCAGTTGTTAATGACATCCGATATCTCCCCGACCCGGTACGGGAGGAGCGCCTGGATCCCTTCGTCGCTCGCGCCGAACAGAAATACGGTCGCTATGGCAAAAAGCATCTTCTTCGACCGAGGCAGGTCCTCGTATGAGGCGTCGTGCATGACAAACCACCCGAGGAGGTTGTACTCGATAAGATGGAGCCGCTCGTCGATCTTCGGAACGAACCAGGCCCGGAGGATAAGGAACACGAAGACAGTCGCGATCAACGCAAGCTTCAGCTTGGATATCCGCTTCTCGATCGCAAAGAAAACAAAGAAGGTGAAGTAGAGCAGCACGCCGAAAGCGGCGGCGACCGCATAGACGGTCTCGCCGATAAAAGCGCTCAAACCATCGGTCAAGAAGTTCGCGCTGAAGATGAGTCCGATGATCACCGCCATCAGCACAAGAGTCGGACAGGAGAACCTGACTTTACGAATATCTGATAATATCGTCATGCTGCGCCGCGCATTAGAATTCTATCCGCTCCTCGCCGCCGCCCCCCGGCGAGGAGATCGACCAGAACGACGCGGTACCGCGCCTGATCCTGAACGTCGCGAAACCGGGGTCGTCCTGATTCGCGGCGTACATCTCCGTTACCGGCCATCTATTGATGATCTGCCGGCTGATATCCGGGTCGGAAAAGAACTCCGCTTCCGCCTCTATCCGGAGCGTCCTGGTTTCCTGGGAAGAATAAAAGCACGCCTCGATATTCGGGTTTCGCTCAATCTCGCGGCACATCGATTTTCCTCTCCCGGCGACGAATATCAGCTGATCGCTGTCGGCGGAAAAGAGCAGCATGGCGCGCACGTGCGGTTTCCCGCTTTCGACCGTCCCGACAAAGGCGGTCGGGTTCTGCGTCACGAACTGAACGACCTCTTTAGGTATCACTGTCCCTCCCTCAGATCTCCCGGTCTGCTTCTTTGATATACTGCCGTATCTCATCGATACAGCTCCTGCACCCGCTGTCCTTGTTCAGCATGCCGACCGGGCCGCTCAGGCGATAGCTCCAGTTCGTCTTGCCGCAGGTGCCCGGGACGTTGATACGGTCGCGCCAGCCGAACAGGTCCTGGATCGGCAGTATCACGAACAGCGAATCGGCGTGATAGAGCATTTCCAGGAGCCCCATATGGATCCGGTGGTCGAAATCGAGACTGCCGTGCTGCCCGTCGACGCCGGTCATCTCGACCAGCTCGCGCCGCTCTTTCTCACCGATCGTTTCCCACCATTCGGCGAGGGTGTCGGTGTCGTGCGAGCCGGTCGTCGCGATCGAGAACTCGGGGTAATCGCAGGGGTGGATATAGTTCTGCTGAGGCGATTTCCAGTATTTCTCCCATCGCATGATCTTGTAGCCCGGCACCTGCAGCCTGGTAAGCGATTCCCGCACGAAGTCGGGGATGACACCGAGGTCTTCCGCCATCGGATAGGAGCTTTTCGACTCGTGCTTCAGGATCGAAATGATCCGCTCACCCAGGTTCTTCTGCTGGCCCTCCTGCTCCGGTATGAACCGCGGCCGGTCGCCGCGGTGCGTCGGGAACGCGTACATGCGGTAACAGCCGACCACATGGTCGATGCGATAAAAGTGGAAGAGCTCGTCAGCCCACCGCGCCCGGTTGCGCCAGTAGTTGAAATTCTGGGCCTCCATGTTGCCGATATGGTAGACCGGCAACCCCCATTCCTGGCCGGTCGCGCTGAACGCGTCCGGCGGCGCGCCGAGAGTGAAATTCGGGTCGATGATCTCCCTGTTCACCCAAGCGGCGTCGCTGTCATCGCTGGGCGCGAAAGGTATATCGCCCTTGATCAGCACGCCTTTCGACTCAGCGTACCTCTTGACCTTTTTCCACTGCTCCCACGCGACCCACTGCACGTACTTTAAAAACAGGACGCGGTCGGCCTCGGCGAGCGCAAGCCCTTCGAGCGCGGCCTTTTCCCTATTGCGGAACGCCGGCGCCCAGTGGGTCCAGTTGTACCAGTTGTTCTTTTCCTTCAACAGCCTGAAGAGCGCGTAGTCATGCAGCCACCAGCCGTTGATCCTCTCGAAATCGCCGAACGACGGCGGAATGGACGCGCGGAACTGCTCGAACGATTTCTGCAGGCACGCGAGCTTCGCCTCGCGGATCTTTTCGTACTGGACACCCTTCCCTTTGCGGCCCTTCTCCATGAGCGGCGCGGCCTGCGCGGCGACGCCGCCCTCGATCGTGACATAGACGGGATCTATCGCGAAAAGGCTCATCGCCGAATACGGGCTGTTCACGCCCGGCGACATCTCGTTGAACGGCAGCACCTGCAGGACCGTCTGCCCGAACGAGACCATCCAGTCGATCAGCGGGTTGAGGTGTCCTATCTCCCCGATCCCCCAGTTCCCCGGCTCGTTCAGCGAAAAGAGCGGAACGACGATCCCCGCCCGGCGTTTCAGCAAGTCGTGCTTTCCCATGTATTCTCCTTTACGGTGTCACTTCTCCGACGATATTGTCGACATGACCGTCATGCGGGACGGTTATCCTGTTGACCCTCAGCCTGTGCACTTCGCATACCACGTCGATGACCACGACCAGCGCCAGGACCAGCATAAAGGCCGTCAAAAAAGCATTAATATACCCGTTCACCGAACGGGCTGGAAGATAATTATTGAAAATATTCATGACGCCCGCAGTCACCGTCGTGACGAACATAAAGACCATCGGGAGGAACGTCACCAGCCCCAGCCGCTTCTTCTCGCATTTCGAAACGATGAACACAGTCCCGATCGCCAGGGCGATCGTCGCGAGGAGCTGGTTGGCGACGCCGAACATCGGCCAGATGGTCGATATGTCGCCGTTATAGAGCAGATACCCCCACAGGATGCAGGTGAACGCCCCGGTCAGCATGACTCCCGGCACCCAGGATGTCCGCGCAAAAGGTTTGTACAGGTGCCCGAGGATGTCTTGAATGATATATCTGGCGACGCGCGTTCCCGCATCGATGGTCGTCAATATGAAAAGCGCCTCGAACATGATGGCGAAATGGTACCAGTACGACATGAGGAATCTCATACCGGGGATGCTCGAAAGGATCTGCGACATGCCGACGGCGAGCGACACCGCCCCCCCCGGCCTGCCGGCGACGTTCTCGCCGACCATCGCAGCGAGCTGATCGAGATGTACCGGCGTCAGTCCGAGCTTCGCGAAAATGGCGGGAGAGCAGTTGATAGCGAAATAATCGGCAGGCACCAGCACCGTCGCCGCGATCAGCGCCATGATCGCGACGAACCCTTCGAAAAGCATCGCGCCGTAGCCGATAAAACGGATATCCCGCTCGTTTTCGATCATCTTGGGCGTCGTCCCCGACCCGATCAGCGAGTGGAAACCGGAGATCGCGCCGCACGCTATCGTTATGCAGACATACGGCCAGACCTTGCCCGGTATGATCGGTCCGTGGCCGTGAACGAACTGCGTGACGGCCGGCATCTGAAGCTTCGGGTTGACATACAGGATGCCGAGCGCCAGCATGCCGATCGTGCCGATCTTCATGTACGAGCTCAGGTAATCCCGCGGCGTCAGGAGCAGCCAGACAGGCAGGACCGACGCGGCGAAGCCATAGACCGGCAAGATGATCGACAGCTGTTTCTTGGAGAATATGAACCAGCCGGCGGCGGAGGATGCCCCGACGTAATGACCGAAGACGACGCCGAAAAGAACCAGGATAACGCCGACGATCGATGCCAGCGCGATATTGCGGCCTCCCGATTTCATTATCAGGCCGACGAGGATCGCGACGGGGATCGTGAAACCGATCGTGAATGTCGCCCAGGCGCTCTCGTTGAGCGCGTTGACGACCGCGATAGCGAGACCTGCGAGCGCGGTGATGATGATGAAGACCACTGCGACCGCCGTCGCCCAGCCGGTCGACGGCTTCATGTAATCGCCGGCGATCCTGCTCAGCGATTGGCCGTCCCTGCGCACCGACGCGAACAGGATCACCATGTCGTGCACCGCCCCGGCCAGCACCGCGCCGATCACGATCCAGAGAAAGCCGGGCAGATACCCGAACTGCGCGGCAAGCACCGGACCGATCAGCGGCCCGGCGCCCGATATCGCGGCGAAATGGTGGCCGAAAAGCACCCACTTATTGGTAGGAACGTAATCGTGCCCGTCGTTAAGGCGCACGGCCGGCGTCCTGCTCTGCGGGTTGAGCGCCAAAACCTTTGCCGCGATGAAGGCGGAATAATAACGGTATGCAAGGGCAAAAACGCAGGCGCTTATGATAATAAGGACAAGGGCGTTCATCGTAATCTCTCACCGTTCAATTTAGGGTTATGTTATACTATGCGATATGAGCGCTAAATACAAAATAATTTACGAGGACAATATGCTCCTCGCCGTCGATAAACCGGCTGGGCTTCTCTCGCAGGGCGACATATCCAGGAGCGAGAACCTGCTCGATCTCCTGAAGGGCTACCTCAAGGAGCGATACGGCAAACCGGGCAACGTCTTCCTCGGCCTGGTCCACCGACTCGACCGGAACACCTCCGGCGTGATCTGTTTCGCGAAAAACTCGAAATCGGCGTCGCGCCTGTCCGGGCAATTCAGGACCAACACGGTCGCAAGGATCTATCATGTCGTCGTCGAAGGGCATCCGGCGCGGCGGCGCGGGTCGCTGACCGACCGCCTGGGAAAAGACGAGGACGAGAATATCGTAACGGCCGAAGAGAATGGAAAAGAGGCGACCCTGCACTACTCGGTGCTGAAACAGGGCCCCGGCGCAGCGTTGCTCGAGGTCAGGATCGACACAGGACGCCCCCACCAGATCAGGTTCCAGCTCGGCCGCGCCGGCATGCCTGTGCTTGGCGATAAAAAATACGGCGTCGCCAGCCAGCATATCGGCAGGCCCGCAGTCCACGCCGCATCGCTCACGCTCACCCATCCGGTCAGCCAAGAACGGATCGTCCTCGCCGCGCCGCATCCGGCCGATATTCAAGATCTGATCCGAAAAGCCGTGGGATAAGTCCCCCGGGAAACGGGTCACCGCATCTACATGGCCAAGGCGATCTCGCTCTCGATAGGATGCGGCGACTGGCGCAGCTCGGCGATGCGCGCAGCGAATTTGTTCCGCTGGGGGATATCGCGCAGCACGTAGAGCAAGACCGCCCGCAACAGCTCGTCGTCCAGCGACAGCACCGCCCCCACCGCATCCCAGACATCTTTCCGCGTCAGGCCGCACCTCGTCTCGGCGAGCTTTTCGAGCCTTTGCGCGTAAGGTGCGTAGACGAACGGTATAAGATCGGCGGCGATCGGATCGTCTTTCAAAAGGAAGAGGCTCTCGAGGGCGTGGTCGACGTTCTTCTTGTTGCCCGAGAACAGGCTGCGCGGTATCAGGTGGAGCTCCCTGTCCCGCTTCACGTACGCGCAGATGTGCAGGATCGTCGTTATCCCTTCGCGTATCCTTTCCGACGTCATCCATCTGACGAGATCGGCGGCGTCGCGCGCCAGGTGCTCAGCGAGCCCCTCTCTGAGGATATGCAGCTGACAGCATTCGCGCAGTTTCTCTTCGGCGACGGGCAGCAGCAGCGAAGACTCGCCAGCGCCGCACGGCTCCGCGTTCTCGAGGAGCCCTCCGAGGAGGAATTGGCTGTTCGCTCCCTTTTCCGCAGCCAGTTTCCCGGCAAGGACCGCGGCAGGCAGCCGGGGATATCTCTTCAGGACCTTGATGATCTTCCGCTGTTCCCGCTCGGAAGCGGAGCCGAAGCGGCCGAGCAGCGGGGCGACGAACCCGATATCGAGCGAACGCGCGACGAGCGCCGCCGTCTCTTTACCCAGCCGGGGGCTTTCCTCTATCAGCCCCCTGACGCACGCGGCGATCCTGCCGGAAAGCGGCACGCGCAGCTGATGCAGGATGCGGGCCCTTACAGGCTCGTCGTGCGACGCCAGGCATCGGGCGATCGCCTCGTCCAGCCGCGGGATATGCAGGTTGTTCCATTCGCGGATGAACAGCACGCCCGCCTCATCGCAGGATGCCCTGCCGATATATTCCTCCAGTATCCCCGCTCCCGCCTGGTCGCCCGTCTTAAAAAGCAGTTTCCCCGCCATGATGCGGACGAGCGGAACGCCCGACCCGCATTCCCGAAGGAGCAGATCGCGGTCCAACGCGAGGTCATAGAGATCGAATTCTCTCAGTATCGTTATCCTGACGCTCTCCTCTTCGCCTGCGTAGCCGCGCGCGATCTCCCGGAGGAGATCGTGGTCGCCGAGACAGCCGGCGACGCTGATGAACTTCGCCCGGACAGCCGGAGTAAAATTAGCGTACAGGCGCGCGTACGCCGCTCGCCTGTCCCGGAAACCCGTTTTGAGCAGGACATCAAGGACGATCAGAGCGTCATCGTCTGCGGCGCCCGCGAGGCGGGACACAAGCGCATCGCTGAGGTCCTTGTCTGCGCTGGCAAACTGGTTGAGATAATCGAATATCGAGACCTTCTCCTGGGATTTGAGGAAGTCGAATATATTCCTGCGATAGTTCACCCTCAGGAAGAGAGACAGGCCGAGCATCACCGCGGAGAGCGCCAGGAGAGAAACGCACATGCCGCGCCCGACGGGGCCGGCCTCCGTTTGCGTGGCCATCTTCAGTATCATCCCCGAAACAAGCATCGCAAGCGACATGACGAAGATGCTGATGAACGTCCTGACCTTGACGCGCGACTTCTCGTCGGCAAGATAGCACATGATGTTCGCCGCGGGGATCCCCAGCGCATGACGCGCCGCCGAGGGAACGACCTTCGCGAAGATGCCGCTCGGCAGCGAATAAGAGGCCGTCAGGAGGCCGTATCCCGCGACGAAGGAGGCCGGCGTCATAACGCTGGTGTTACCCACGCCGGCTTTCGTGATGATCGCCGCCGCGAAAAAGAACTGCATGATCAGCGTGAGCGTGTTCAGTATCCCCGACCAGAGGCCGAGGAACGCGGTGACGCCGTCTTCCGTCTTTATCGACGCCAGCACCAGGTCGCTGTAGAAGTAATCGATGCAAAAGCTCAGGATGAAGCCGATGCCGGTCACCGCGCTCAGTATCATGAACATGCGGGAGCTCATGACGTACCTGCACCCGCCGAACATCTCCCTAAAAATGCGCGCCGCGTCGCGCGCGCCTCCGTCCACGTGCCGGGGGATATCCGCGTACCGCCGGAGAGCCGCAACGATGAAGAGCGAAACTCCGAGCATGGCTGCGCAGACGACGATGAGATTCTCCGTGTGGAACAGCCCGGCAAGGTATTTGGTCGCGAACCCCGCCGCGGCGATACCGACCGTCCCGCCGGCGCCGATCATCGAATAGAGCCGCTTGGAATCCATGAACGAGAAGACGTTGTCGCATATCGCCCAGAACTGGATTGACACGTAGTTGGTGATCGTCACCATCAGGACGTACAGGAGCATCGGGGCGTAATAGTCCGACACGCCGAGCAGCAGCCGGAAAAAGAGCAGCATGACGATGTCTGCGGCGAAGAAGATGCCGGCGATCCTGAAGTTGTTGACGCGGTCGGCAAACAGCGAATAGACGAACGCCATGAAGATCATGAAGCCGGCGTTCACCATATAGACGACGGGAAACAGCGCAACGCCGACGCGGTTCAGGAAAAGCGACAGCGACGCGGTGGTGCCGAGGAAACAGCCGAAAAGGACGATAAAGAAGAAGACCATCGCGAGCGCGACCTTCGCCGCTTCGCGGCGCCGCGCATTTCGGACATCATTTTTCATAGTAAACCTGCTTTTAAATTCGAAACGGCGAAGAACGGCCCGTATGCAAGGCGCCCGCCAGCGACCGCGGAGGCGTACTGGCAAGTACGCCGCACAAAGGGAGCGATGGCGGGCAACGCAACAGACGGGCCGTTATCCGCCGTTTCACAGCATGCTTCGCAGACGCTGGCATAGGACGTTGAAGATCTGGAACGGGACCGACGGGACCTCTTCGACGATCGTCTTGAAATCCTCTTTGCAGATGCTCAGGAGGACGGACGGCTCGGCGGCGACGGCGGTCAGCGTCCTCCCGGCATCGGTAAGGATCGCCATCTCCCCGAAACAGCTGCCGCTGGACAACGACGCGATGCGCGCTGACGAACCGTCGGAGCGTTTTGAGAGGTCTATCTTGCCTGAGGCGATCAGGTACATCTTGTCGCCCGGGTCGCCCTCGTTGAAGACGACCGTCCCGCTCGCATAGCTTTCCTCTCGCGAGATCTGGGCGATGGCAAGAAGCTCGTCGGAGCTCATATCCGCGAAAAGCGCGACTTTCTTCAAAAAAATGATCTTCTCGACCAGGAACATGGCACCTCAACAGTTGATCGGAATTGGAGCAGACACCGCGGCATCAGCGCTCGCCTCCGACGATCTTCCTGACATGCGGCATCGCCGCGATAGCCGCCGCTTCGCCGACTCGCACGATCTCCTCCGCCCGCTCGAAATCGGTCGCGCTGACGGTATCGATCCGCGGCCTGATCACGAGATCGGCGGGAGACTCCACGAGCTTGGCCCGCACTATCTCCGACTCCATGATATAGATCGTCTGAAAGATGATGTCGAGCATGCTCGGCACGATCTCGACTTCGCGCTGCGAGCCCAGGCGCTCCTTTACGGCGGCCTTGAGCCGCTCAGGCACCGCAGGGACATCGATGATGCGCGAAATAAGCTTATCCCGCTGCGCCTTTTTCTCTTTTTGCCGGATGGCGCGGCGCGTCTTCACGTGATGATAGAAAGCAGCCGCGTGGACGCTCACGTCGACGGCGATAACGTGGGTCGCCCCTTCAGCGCGAGCGATATCGACCGGAAGAGGGTCGACCACTCCGCCGTCGACCAGGTATCTGCCGCCGTGCAGCACCGGCTTGAAGATCCCGGGCACCGAGATCGTCGCGCGCAATCCGGTCACCAGGCTGCCATCGCTTATCGGTACCGTTTCGCCCCGCAGGATATCAGTGGCGACGACCGTCAGCGGCGTCTCAAGATCCTCGAAGCGGCGGTCGCCGAACGCGTCGCGCAGCAGCTTTTCTATCTTGGTTCCGGAAATGAGGCCGGTAAAGTCTCTCACCGGATCGAAGAGCGTCAGCACGTCTTTCCAGTCGCCCCGCTTCAACTCGTCGATAAGGGCGGCAGGCCGCGTCCCGGCGGCGTAATAGCCGCCGATAAAACCGCCCATGCTGGTGCCGGCTATCATGTCGACGCGTACGCCGTTGTCTTCGAACGCCTTGAGAACCCCGAGGTGCGCGAACCCCCTCGCCGCGCCGCTGCCGAGGACCAGCGCAACTTT
>JAKLEM010000021.1 GCA_022711655.1 Candidatus Auribacterota bacterium | reverse complement strand
GTCGCCCAGCAGCTCTACGAGGGGCTCGAGCTCGGCGCCGACGGCCTGGTCGGGCTTATCACCTATATGAGGACCGATTCGTTCTCCATCTCCAAGGGGGCGCAGGACGAGGCGCTCGCGTTCATCAAGGAGCGCTTCGGCGACGCGTACGCGCCGCAGACGCCCAACAAGTACAAGTCCCGCAAGGGCGCGCAGGAGGCGCACGAGGCGATCAGGCCGAGCTCCGCCTACCGCGACCCGGAGTCGATCAAGCAGTACCTGAGCCCCGACCAGTACAAGCTCTACAAGCTCATCTGGGACAGGTTTATCGCCAGCCAGATGACCCCCGCGCGCGTATCGGTGATAACGGTCGATATCTCTGCCGACAAATACCTGTTCCAGGCCGGCGGTTCGACGGTCCTTTTCCCTGGGTATTCGGCCGTCTACAAAGAAGAGCCGAAAGAAGGCGACGAGGAACAGGCCGACGATGCGAAGGCGAAGATACCCGAGCTCGCCGTCGGCGAAAAGCTCAACCCGGTCGACTTCAAGCCGGGACAGCACTTTACGAAGCCGCCCCCGCGCTATACCGAGGCGACGCTGGTGAAGGCGCTCGAAGAGGAGGGGATCGGCCGCCCCAGCACCTACGCGCCGACCATCCAGACGATCATCAAGCGCGTGTACGTGAACAAGGACAAGACGCGGCTGATACCGACGACGCTCGGTATCGCCGTCACCAAGCTGCTGGTCGAGAACTTCCCGGGCATCTTCGACGTCGCGTTCACGGCGCAGATGGAGAACAACCTGGACAACATCGAAAAGGGGAAGATCGGGTGGGTGCAGGTGCTGGAGGATTTCTATAAGCCGTTCGCCGAGACCTACGCGACCGCGGCAACCGCGATGAAGGATATCAAGCAGGAGGTCATGAAGACCGACGAGGTGTGCGAGAAATGCGGCAAGCCGATGGTCCTCAAGATGGGCCGCCACGGCCAGTTTATCGCCTGCTCGGGATACCCGGAATGCAAGACGACGAAGTCGGTGCCGACCGGCGTCAAGTGTCCGCAGTGCGGCAGCGACGTCGTCAAGCGGCGTTCCAAAAAAGGGACGACGTTTTACGGCTGCAGCGGCTATCCGAAGTGTACCTTCGTCGCGAAATTCCTGAGCCAGGCGAAGGCCGGCGCGAAAGAGAAACCGGCTGCGGAGGGCGGCCAGCCCGCGGAGGCAAATGGCGCTGATAGCGGACAAGGTTGATCAGTTCATCAGGTATCTCGAGGTCGAGAAGAACGCCTCGGTTCATACGGTGATCAATTACCGTGAGGACCTGTCGCAGTTCGCCGCGTTCCTGGACGCGCCGGCAAAGGATGGCGCCGCTCAGCCGCGTCTCGGCGACATAGATCATTTCATGATTAGGCGCTTCCTTGTCAGCCTCCAGGACAAGAAATACGCGAAACGCACGGTGGCTCGCAAGCTGGCGTCATTGCGGTCGTTTTTCCGCTTCCTGATCCGCGAGGGGCTTCTCGCGTCCGACCCGATGGCCGGCGTGAGCTCGCCGAAGCTGAACAAGCCGCTGCCGAAATTCCTTGACGTGAACGAGATGACGCGGCTGGTCGAGGCGCCGGAGCAGGGCGACCCCGGGTGCCTGAGAGACCGCGCGATACTGGAGATACTCTATTCGGGAGGGATCCGTGTGGGCGAGCTCGTGTCGCTGAACCGCGACGCCGTCGACCTGATCGGCGAGGTCATCAAGGTTCGCGGCAAGGGGAAGAAAGAGCGGCTGGTGCCGGTCGGCGGCAAGGCGGCGCAGGCCCTGTCGGCCTACCTCGCGGGGAGTCCGGCGGAGAACAAGGCGGTCTTCCTGAACAGATTCGGCAAGCGGCTCACGGCGCGCAGCGTCGAGCGGATGGTCGAGAAGTACCGCCGGCAGGCGGGGATCGACAAGAGGGTGTCGCCGCACGCGCTGCGGCATTCCTTCGCGACCCACATGCTGGACGCCGGCGCGAACCTGCGCGTGGTCCAGGAGCTGCTCGGGCACAAGAACCTGTCGACGACGCAGATCTATACGCATGTCACGGCAGAAAAAATGAAAAAGGTCTATGAAAAGGCGCACCCGCGCGCATAAAGGCTGAACACCATGATGTGGATCATCTACAACGCCGGCATTTACATCTATTTCATACTGCTGCTGCCCTATTATCTCGTCAACCTGCTGTTCCGGGAGAAATACCGCGCGGGGCTCTTCTCGCGCTTCAGTATGAACGCCGCCCGCGTCGCGGAGGCGTGCCAGGGGACGAAGACGATGTGGTTCCACGCGGTGAGCGTCGGCGAGGTGCTCGCCGTCCTTCCGCTGATCGACGCGGTGCAGGCGAAGTATCCCGATTACATGATCGTCCTGTCGACGACGACGCTGGCGTCGAACCGCCTCGCGGCGGCGCGCGTGAGCCAGAATAAGATCCAGGTGATCTATTTCCCGCTCGATTTCACCTGGGCGGTCCGCCGGATGATCGACGCGGTGCATCCCGAGCTGATCGTCCTGACGGAGACCGAGCTGTGGCCGAACTTCCTCAGGTGCGCGCGCCAGTGCTTTATCCCCGTCGTGCTTGTCAACGGCCGGATTTCGCCGGCATCGTTCAAGAGCTACTACGCGATACGGCGGTTCTTCTGCGACTTTGTGCAGGGGATAACGATTTTTGGGATGCAATCGGAATTATATCGTGATAACATCGTAAAGCTGGGCGTTGATCCTTCGCGGGTCGTCATCGCGGGGAACCTCAAGTACGAAGCGATGGGCCGCGGGCAGGAGGCGAAGCCGGAGCCGCGGGGTTTGCGGTCCGAGCTCGGCATCCCGCCTGACAGCGTCGTCATCTTCGGCGGCAGCACCCATCAGGGAGAGGAGGAGATCCTTCTCGACCATTTCGTCTCGCTGCGAAAAAAGCGGGACCATGTATTCCTCTGTCTTGCGCCTCGGCATATCGAGCGCGTTCAGGGGATCGTCGGCGCTGCCCAGCAGAGAGGGCTGCGCATCGAGCGCCGCTCGGCGCTGCAGAGGGCGGAGCATTCTCCGTACGACGTGATGGTGCTGGATACGATAGGCGAGCTTTCGAGGCTGTATGCGACGGCGGACGTTGTGTTCGTCGGCAAGAGCCTTTCCGCCTCCGGGGGCCAGAACATCCTCGAGCCGGCCAGGTGGGGCAAGGCGGTGGTGTTCGGCCCGCACATGGACAATTTTCAGGACGAGGCGCGGGTCCTCATCGATGGCGGCGGCGCGGTGCAGGTGCAGGACGCGGCCGCTCTCGGGCGGGTGCTCGACGAGCTGACGGACGATGCGGACAGGATGAAGCGGATGGGGGCGTCCGCCGCGGCGGTAGTCGACCGTTACCGCGGGGGCGTTCTCGAAAAGAATCTGTCGATCATCGCCACGGCGATGCAATAGGGCGCTATGGAGATCATCAAATACCTCAGGCAGGACGCGGTCTTCCTCGACCTCGACAAGTTCACCAAGAGGCAGGCGATCGATTTTCTGGTGACGCGGATGTGCGCCGCGTACGGTTTGAAAGGCGCCGCCGGGATCCTGGAGACCGTCTATGCGCGGGAGGCCGACAAGTCGACCGGGCTGGGGAGCGAGCTGGCGGTGCCGCACGCGCGCACCGACCTCGTCGACCGTATCTACATCGGCATGGGGGTGTCGCGGCACGGTATCGAGTGGGACTCCGCGGACGGGCTCCCGGTGAAGATCATCTTTCTCGTCGTGGGGACGGTAAAGGCAGCGGAGGAATACCTGAACGTCCTCGCCGACATATCGCGCATCATCAAGCGCCACGAGGTCAAGCAGGCGATCCTCGATGCGACGCATCCCGAGGATATTATATCCGTCATCGGGGCGGCAAAATCGAGGACGCATCAGCACGACTGACGGTGAAACGCTATGGCGTGGAATATCGAGCGCTATTTTCTTGATGTGATCAACAACCGTACGCCGGGCCTCGCCGCCGGGTCGCTGCGCAAGCTCCTTTTCGTCCTCTCGAAGATCTACGGGTTCATCGTTCTCCTCAGGTATTTCTTCTACCGCCACGGCATATTCCGCAGGAAGACGCTCGGGTGCGTGATCATCAGCATCGGCAACATCACCGTCGGCGGCACGGGCAAGACCCCGCTCGTCGAGATGTTCGCGCGGGCGCTTTCCGACGGGGGGAGAAAGGTCGCCGTTCTCTCTCGCGGCTACAAGCGCAAAAAGCGCAGCCGCCTGTCGGGCCTGCTGCGCGGCGAGTGGCATGAGCCGCCCGGTATCGTTTCCACCGGGGAGAAGCTCCTGATGACCTCCGCGGACGCCGGCGACGAGCCGTATATGCTCGCCCGAAATTTAAAAGGCGTTTCGGTCATCGTCGGCAAGGACCGCGTCAGGTCGGGCGGGTATGCGATCGAGATGCTCGGCGCGGACACCCTGATCCTCGACGACGGGTTCCAGTATTTGCCGCTCAACCGGCGCCTCGACATCGTGCTTGTCGACGCGACGAATCCGTTCGGCAACGGGCATTTGCTGCCGCGCGGTATCCTTCGGGAGCCGAGGCGCAATCTCAAGCGCGCCGATATCTTCTTCATCACGAAAGCGAAAGAGACCGACACCGCGCCGGTCCGGGAGCGTATCCGCGCGTATAACACCCGCGCCGAGATCGTCGAGTGCTACTATGAGCCGCGGTATTTTGCGGACGTTTCCGGCACGCAGAGATACGACCTGTCGTACGTGCAGGGAAAACAGGTCGCCGTGATCTCTGCGATCGCCGATCCCGAAGGGTTCGAGACATCGATCAGGAGGCTGGGCGCAACGGTGCGGGCGACCTACCGGTACGCGGACCATTACCGCTATACGCGTGAGGATATCGACGTGGTTATCCGGGAGCTGGGAAAAAACGTGGACTGCATCGTTACCACTGAAAAGGATTCGGTCAGGTTCCCGAACGCGTTCCCGGGAGCTCTGCCGATGATATACCTGCGGGTCGACGTGAAGATCATCAACGGCTCGCGCGATTTCAGCGATTGCGTCGCGCGCCTCTGCAATTTCTAGCGCTCCCTTATTTTCTGACCTTCAACTTTTGCCCGACCCGAACCGAGTTTGCGTCGGTGATGCCGTTGAGTTCCATAAGGTCCGACACCGCCATCCCGTAACTGCGCGCGATCTTCGAGAGCGTTTCTCCGGGGCCAACCTCGTGCGTCTCATCCGGAGCGGGGGCGGCTGCGTCAGTGTCGCCAGATTTCTTGGCCGGTTCTTTTTTCGCTTTTTCCTTTTTCGGCTTCGAGCCCTTCTCGACCTTTGAGAGGATCCGCTCGTTTTCTTTGGTCACCTCTTCGAGGATGACCTGCATCTTTTTATCGAGCTCGGCCTCGAGCTTCAAGTGTTTCTCGTCGAATGCCGCGATCTTCGCGTGCATCTCGGCGAGCTTCTGCTCGTTTGCCCGGCTGACCTCTGCGAGCTGTTTTCTGAGGGAGCCGACCTCTTTTTCCAGGTCTTCGGCGCGCTTGTTGGCCTCTTCGACCTGCCATTTCATCTGGTCGGAGACCGTTTTCACTTCGCGGAGCTGTTCGTTGATGTCGGACCGTATGCTGTTGTAGTCCGCCGCGCAGGCGGCCGTTGAGAAGGCCAGGACGGCTGCTGCTGATAGGACGAAGAAGCGATATCGGATCATCGGGACGGTTCCTTATGTGGGACGCATTATCGTTACGTTCGTCGAAAAAAAAGAACCGGGGAACAACAACGGTCCCCCGGTTCCTTTTCGCTGCTCTCTCTGTCTGATCGCTTACCGGGAGATCAGGAAGTGCCCGCGCCTGTTCTTCTCGTATGCCGCCTCGTTGCTGCCGGTATCGATCGGGCTCTCTTCGCCGTAGCTGATCGTATGGACGCGCTTCGCCTCGATGCCGAGGTCGACGAGATAGCGCCTCGCCGAAAGGGCGCGCTGTTCGCCGAGCGCGAGGTTGTATTCCTTCGACCCCCTGTCGTCGCAATGCCCTTCGATCATGATGTACTTGTTCGGGTTCTGGTTCATCCAGCTGGCGACCCCTTCCAGGATCGGTTTCGCGTCTGCGCGGATATTCGACTTGTTGTAGTCGTAGTGGATGTCCTCTTCCAGGAGCGGTATCCCTGCCGGCTCCGAGAAGCTGATGTTCGCCTCGTCGAGCGGTATGTCTTCGGACTTCAGCGACGACGCACCTGACCCGGAGCCCTTCTTCGCGCAGCCGGAGACGGCGACGCTCATGACCAGGGCGAAACACAGAAACCACACACTTGCCTTTTTCATTGGCGATCCTCCTTTTTACGCCGCCTCGTACGCCCGGCGGCGTCAGATACTGTTTCCTCTTGCGTAGGAGAGGGTAGTTGTTCGTCGTGCCGCTATCGCGACCAGTCCGGATTCAGCACGTTCGCTTTCATGTCGGGTAATTGTATCGGATTCTTATCGAAAATATCAACGATAAATACCGCCGACCGCCTGCCCGAGGTGGAGGTGTAGGTTATGTGCCTGCCGTCGGGAGCCCATGACGGGTCCTCGTTGTTGCGGCTGTCGGAGGTGATGGTGTCGATCTCGCCGTTGTCGACGTTCACGGTGCAGATCTGGAACTCGCGCCCGGCTATCGTCTGATAGGCTATCAGGTCGCCCCTCGGCGACCACGCCGGCGTGGTGTTGTATGAGCCGCGGAAAGTGAGCCGGCGCAGGCCGCCGCCGTCGCGGTCCATGACATAGATCTGCGGCGAGCCGCTGCGGTTGGAAACGAACGCGATGCGGTTGCCGTCAGGAGACCAGGCCGGCGAGGAGTCGACGGACCGGTCGTCGGTGAGCCGCGTCCGGGAGCGGTCGTTCAGATCGATCAGGTATATTTCGGGATTGCCGTCCTTGCTCAGGGTGAGCGCGATCTCGTCGCGTGTCGGCGAGAAAGCGGGGTTCGCGTTCAGCCCGGGGCTTGACGACAAGAGCGACCGCGAATTCCTCTGCGTGTCGATAAGGAAGACCTCGGGTCGTCCGTTGATGTAGCCGGTATAGACGATCTTCCGGTTGTCGGGCGACCATTTCGGATAGAGCGCAAGCGCGCCGTCGTGCGTCAGCTTTTTCGCGTTGAACCCGTCGTAGTCCGCGATGCATATCTCGCGCGATTTTCCCGACCCCATGACGAAAGCGATCTTCGTCTGCGCGATACCGCGCTCGCCGGTCAGCGCCTTGACGATGTCGTCCGTGATACGGTGTATCAGCGCCCGCCGTTTGGCCGCCGCGTCGTCGTACGTACGGTCGAATACCTTCTTGCCGTCGATCGTGGCGTATATCTCGCAGCGGATCTCGATACGGCCGCCGCGTTCACTGTACGCGCCCTTGATCACCATGTCCGCGCCGATACGCTTCCACTCGCCGAGATTTATCCTGCCGGTCTTTTGGTCGTCGCGCTGCGTCTCCTCGACGAACTGCCGCTCTTTCACCGGCGTGAAATAGCCGGAAAGGAGCAGGTCGTTCTGGAGCTGATCTGACGATTTCAGCGCCTCAGTCTTCGCCCCGGCCGAGACGGCGAAAGAGGGGACGGCGACCCGGATCTTCTGGCCGAACTTTTTTGAGATGTTCAGGAAGACCTCGGTCCCTGCGTGGGCGGAAGCGGCGATGCAGGATATAGCGGCGAAAGCGATAAAAAGTCTCTTCATGTGTGAATCTTTCTGTGCAGTGGGTACATTCTTTTCAAAACGGCGAAGAACGGCGCGGATGCAAAGCGCCCGCCGTATTGCCTTTATCTATTTAAGTCAAACTTGATATTGATGTCAAGGAAATCGCCTTTATATTCGTCGGGGAGCGGGGGGAGCGGCTGCGCGCGCTTTACCGCCTCGATCACCGAGTTGTCGATGTCCTCGCGCCCCGCCGACGTCTTGATCGAGAGGTTGCTGACGGCGCCCGAGCGGTCGACGCGGAAGAAGACGACGACCGACACGGTGTCGCTCTGGACGAGCAGGCCGCTCGGCTCTTCCCAGTTGTCGGCGATCTTGGTCTGTATCAGGTCGAGGTACCAGGCGAACGGCAGGTCGGTGTCGCCGAACCCGTCGCCGATCCCCGCGGTCATCGAGCCGCTTCCGGAGGAGATCTTCAGCGACGAGCCGCTTGAGGCATCACCCTCTGGTTCTTTCTCAGCCGGCTTTTTCGGCGACTCGTCCTTCGTGTCCTTCTCGACCGCGGCAAGCTTCTCGCTGATCCTGTCTTTCAGGGATTTTTCCGGCTTCTGGTCTTTCGCCCCTTTCTTCGCGTAGGTGTCTTTCGGCGGCGTCTTCAGCGGCAGTATCTTCTCGCTCTTGAGCTTGTTGGTCTTCTTTGCGGCGGCTGTCTTCTTGGCCGGGGTTTTCACGGCCGCCGCGCGCGCGCCGCTGCCGCCCTTGCCCGGGCCCTTCATCGCTCCGACGGTCAGGCTGACCGGCTGGACGGGGCCGAAATAGATCTTTTTTGACGTGAAGAGGCCGGGAATGACGACGAAAGAAAGCAGGAATAGCAGGTGCGCGGCGACCGAAATGGCTATCGCCTTCTTGAAGTCGGTGTCGAGATGTTCAAGCAGTTTATGATAGAGGTTCGAGGGCATGGTTTCTTGGGACGGTAGACAAACCATACATCACCGACGGATGGCGTCAGGGAGGCAGGCGGGAAGTATTTGTTTCAGCACCGCGAGATTTTCCCCGGCGAGGAAAATCTCGCTCGGCGACAATTCTCGCTCGTCCCTCGCTGCTGCTCGGGACACCATGCCCGCTCGAATTGTCAACGTGCTGCAACAAACACTTCCCGCCTGCCTCCTTCAGTGATCGATATGTCTATCATCGTTGCTGTCGGTCCTATTTTATTTTTTCGTTCTCGGTCGCGATGCCCGTGTTCGACAGCCCCGCGTTGCGGATGATGTCCAGTACCTTGACGATGCTGTTGAACTTGAGGTCGCGGTCGGCGCGCACCACGATGAACGAGTCGGGCTTCGTCTTCGCGATGTAGCCCAGCCGCTTCTCCAGCTCTTCGTCGGTGACGCGCGATTCGCCGAAATAGATCCGGCCCTCGCCGTTGATGCTGACGGTGATGTTGTCCGCGTTGTCCATCTTCTTGGTCGACGCGGTCGGCAGCTTCAGCTGGATGCCCTGCTGGATCACCGGCGCGACGACGAGGAAGATGATCAGGAGCACCAGCGTGACGTCGACCAGCGACGTGACGTTTATCTCGCTGCGCACCGTCGATTGTTCCCTGTTCCAGAGTGTCCGTCTCATCGATTGATCCGCCTGTGCGTGTTCGGTTCCCGCCGAATGCGGCGTCCGTTAATTCTGCATGTATTTTTTTTCGATCAGGGAGATGAACTCCGACGCGAAATTATCCATTTCGGCGGTCAGCGCCTTGACGCGGTCGACCAGCCAGTTGTAGGCGACCATGGAGGGGATCGCGACGGCGAGGCCGGCCGCAGTCGTCACCAGCGCCTCGGCTATTCCCGGGGCGACTGCGTCGATGCTGCCCGCGCCCTGGATGCCGATGGTGCGGAACGCGGCCATGATCCCCCAGACGGTGCCGAACAGGCCGATGAAGGGGCTCGCGCTCGACGCGGTCGCCAGCACGATCAGCGATCTTTCGAGCGTCATTATCTGGTCGGAGATCGTCCGCTTCAGCGTGTTCTCGATGCCGTCGAGCTGGATGATCGTCAGCTTGCCGCCGTTGGAGTTGTTCTGCTCGTCGAGATGGTAGAGCAGCTCTTTGCACCCGGCCATGAAGATCGCCGCGATGGGCGAGGGGCTGTTCTTGAACCGGCCGTCGTTGAAGAGGCTGGACAGGTTGCTCGACTGGGCCCGGTATAGTTTCATGACCGTCTTCGTGGCGCGCTGGGCAGCCAGCAGCGTCTTGAGCTTGATGCCGATGACCGCCCAGACATAGACCGATATGGCGATCAGGAAGAGCAGGATGCTTTTCCCCATGATGCCAGTTTCTCGTATCGAAGAAAATAAAATGTTGTCCATTGCAGTCTCCCTTTTAGATTTTTTGCGCAAAAAAACCTGATAAAACCGGAATTTATTTATTATATGTCCCGGCTTGAACGGCGTCAACCGAATAAATGTCCGCGTGCCGCCGCAGTCCCTATATGTGGGATTGCGGGCTGTCCGAAATACCGCATATAGTGTTTTTTTGCTTGACGCCGGGTGCTTCAGATCGTATCATTTCATAAAATAATAACCGTCCCCCCGAGAGGGACAACCCAATCAGACGCGCATGTATTTTAAACGCCTAGAACTCATCGGCTTCAAGTCGTTTCACGATAAGACCACCCTCGATTTCGAGCCGGGCATCTCCGTCATCGTCGGACCCAACGGCTGCGGCAAAAGCAATATCTCGGACGGTATCCGGTGGGTGCTGGGCGAGCAGAGCGCGCGCCTCCTTCGCGGCAGCAGGATGGAGGACGTGATCTTCAACGGCACCGACGACAAAAAGCCGCTCGGCATGGCGGAAGTGTCGCTGACGCTCGCCGAGGCGGACAAGGACCTGCACCTCGGCTACAACGAAGTGACGGTGTCCCGCCGCGTCTACCGCTCCGGCGAGAGCGAATACCTCATCAACAAGACCCCGTGCCGGCTGAAGGACGTCAACGACCTTTTCATGGGCACCGGCATCGGGACCGACGCCTACTCGGTGATCGAGCAGGGCAAGATCGACATGGTCCTTTCGAGTAAGCCCGAGGAGCGCCGCTATATTTTCGAAGAGGCGGCGGGGATCACCCGGTACAAGAGCAGGAAAAAAGAGGCCCTCCGCAAGATCGAGTATACAGAAGAGAACCTGATCCGTCTCAACGACATCCTCAAGGAAGTCAAGCGGCAGATCAATTCCATCAACCGGTACGCCAACAAGGCGCGCGAGTATAAGACCGTCCACGACGAGCTCAAGGACCTCGATATCCGCTACAACCTTTTCCGCTACCGCGCGATGCGCTACGAGGCGGACGAGATCGCCGGCCGCATCGCGGGGATCCGCGAGCACGAGGCGTCGGTGCACGGCAGCATCAGGGCGCTCGAGGACGAGAGCGAGGCGTTCCGCGACGACGTCGCGGAGCTGGAGAGCTCGATCTCGTCGTTCGAAAAGGACATGCTGGCGATATCAGAGAAGGTAAACCGCTTCGAGAGCGAGATCGTCTACAACAACGAGCGGCTCCGCGACATGAAGCGGCTGGAGGAGAACTCGCTGAAGGAGATAGAGGCGCTGCGGGGAGACGTCGCGGCGTCCGGCGAGGTTATCGCCCGCACCGAGGGGGAGCTTGCCGCCATCAGGGACGTGAACGCGCAGGTCAAAGAGCGGATCGCCGCGAAACAGGAAGAGATCAATCAGGCGGTCCGCGCCATCAGGGCGAAAGAGGACGAGCTCGCGAAGAACAAGGAAGCGTCGTTTGAGATCCTTTCCGCCGACACCAGGGCGCGCAACGAGCTGGTCCAGCTGCAGCTCGAGAAAAAGAACCTCATGCTCCGCCGGGAGAAGCTGCAGGTGGAGAAGCAGGAGATCCTCGCGCAGATCGACCGGTTGGGCGAGCAGATCGCCGCGCTGCAGGCGACGCTCACCGACGAGGAGCAGGGCGTCAGGGCGGCTCGCACCGAGGCGGCCCGTCAGGCGGCCCGCAGGGACGCGCTCGTCTCCGAGATCGTCGGGATAGCTGACCGGCTTGTGCAGCTCAGGGACTCTCTCGCGGAGAAAAAGGCCGATGTCAAGCTGCTGGTCGAGCTCAAGGAGCGGTTCGAAGGGTACAACCCGGGGGTCAAGTCGATCCTCGAATCCAGGCGGACGGGCCGGCAGAACGGCGTAATGGGGCCGATCGCCGACTTCATTTCGATCAAGCCGGGCTACGAGATACCGGTCCAGGTCGCCCTGACCGGCGAGGTGCAGGACATCATCACCGACGACGTCGATTCGATACGAGACCACGTCAACATGCTGCGCGAACGGGACGACGGCCGCGCGTCTTTCATACCGCTCATCGAGTTCAAGTACCGGATCAAGGGGTTGCGCGCCCGCCGGGAGCTCGGCGCGTTCGCGGGCGAGAGTTCGATCAAGGGGTTCGTGACCGACTTCATCACGTGCAAAGAGAATTTTCTGGAGATACTCGACTATCTTTTCCGGGACACCATCGTCGTCGATACCTTCGATGCGGCGTTCGCGCTCATCAAGCGCGACGATTTCGACTTCAACGTCGTAACGATGACGGGCGAATACATAGACCGCAACCGCGTGATACGCGGCGGCAAGGTGGCGAAGGAAGAGTTCAGCATCCTTCGCAGGGACAACGAGATCGAGGCGCTCCGGTCCGAGATCGCCGGCGCGGAGGCTGAGCTCGCCGCGCAGGGGGCGGAGAAGGCATCCAAAGAGCGGGAGCTCGAAGAGTTGGAGTCGGAGCGCGCATCGTTCCAGGACCGCCTGAACAGGAGCGAGGTGCAGCTCGCCACCAAGGGGAGCGAATACGAAAAGCTGTGTTTCCAGCAGGAGCGTCTGAGCGAGAACCACCGGGTGGTGGTGGCGGAGATCACCGATCTGCTCGAGACCGACGGGCGGCTTGCCGGCGATATCGAGCGGCTCGCGCTGGTCATCACGGAGAACGAGCGGGCGGCGGCCGGCCTCAAGTCCGCGCTTGGCGCGATCGAGGGGGCGCTGTCAGAGCTGACCCGGCAGAAAGACGATATCAACGAAGAGCAGACCGGGCTCAAGATCGAGCTTGCCTCGTCCGAAGAAAAGGAATTCAACATCGCCGCCGCGCTGACGCGCCTTGTCCAGGAGCGGTCGGAGAAAGAGACGCTGCTCGAAAGCCGCACGGACGACGTGGCGATGTACCGGTCAAAGCAGGTCGACCTGGCGCAGTCGCTCGCGGGGGCGGAGGAGACGCTCCAGTCGCTCCGCGTCCAGAAAGGCGGCATAGCGAAATATATCGACGAGTCCAAAGAGCGTAGGCGGACGATTGCCGCGAAGCTCGGCGAGTACGACAAGGCTCTCAAGGAGCATCGCGCATCGCTCGCGCAGACCGGCGAGGAGCGCCTCAAGCACGAGCTGCGCGCCTCCGAGTTCCGGATGCACCTGAACGCGATGGCGGAGTACGCGCGCAAGGAGTACCAGGTCGTCCTCGACGAAGATCAGACGGAGATCGACGAGGCGACCGACTGGAACGAGGTCGCCCGGACGATCGCCGACATGAAGGCGCGGATCGAGAAAATGGGGCCGGTCAACCTTGCTGCGATCGAGGAGAACGAGGAGCTTGAGAAACGTTACGCATTTCTCATGCAGCAGCACCAGGACCTCGTGAACGCCAAGGAACAGCTTATCAAGGTCATCTCCAAGATCAACACCACGACGCGCAAGCTCTTCCTCGAGACTTTCGAGCAGATACGCACCAATTTCCAGGAGATGTTCGTCCGCCTCTTCGGCGGCGGCAAAGCGGACCTGATCATGATCGACGAGGCCGATGTCCTGGAGACCGGGATCGAGATCATCGCGCGCCCTCCGGGGAAGAAGCTCCAGAACGTGTCGCTGATGTCCGGCGGCGAAAGGGCGCTGACGGCCGTATCGCTCCTTTTCGCGATATTCAAGGTCAAGCCGAGCCCCTTCTGCGTCCTCGACGAGATCGACGCGCCGCTCGACGAGTCGAACATCGGGCGCTTTATCGATTGCCTGAAGGACTTCACCAAGAACTCGCAGTTCATCGTGGTGACCCACAATAAGAAAACGATCAGCGCCGCCGATATCATGTACGGCATCACGATGGAGCAGCGCGGCGTATCGAAGGTGGTGTCGGTGCGGTTCGCGCCGAAACGCGATCAGAAGCAGACGGAAATCCCCGCCGAACAGCGCATGCCGGAAGCGGTCCCCCCGGAGCAGACCTTCTCGCGCGGTGCGGTCAGGATCGACGAAGACCTCCAGACCATCGACCAGGAGCTCAAGGTCGAGATCCGAGAGCCTGAAGCGCTGGATATCAACGATAAATAGGGACAGCGCCCGATCATGCTGTCCCTATCTAGTTAGTTTCCCCTGAAAACTGTCCCTTCGTTCCAGTTCCACATCGATCATCTTCAAAATGCGCTGCTTGCCGTTGACCCACAGGGGGGCGACGAGGCGTTCGGCGGGGGCCTCGCCGGTCAGCCTTTGCACGGTGATGCCGGCGCGGATATTCTCCAGGACGTCGCAGGCGCGCCGTACGTATTCTTCGCGCGCGAGCAGTGCGAGCTTTCCTTCCGCGAACATCTTTTCGGCAATGGTCCCTTTGAGGACATGGAGGCAGTGCACCTTGACGCCGTCGATCCCCGAGTCGGAAAGTTCCCGCGCGGTTTCGATAGTTTCAGCTGCCCCTTCGCCGGGGAGGCCGACGATGATGTGCGCGCATACCTTCAGCCCGGCACGGCGCTTGATCGCACGGATAGCACTCAGGGAATCGCCCGCGGTGTGGCCGCGGTTGATCGCCGCAAGCGTCCGGTCGTGTACCGTCTGGACGCCGAGCTCGATCCACACGTCGCGTTTCAGCGCATATTGCTCGATGACGTCGAGGACCTCTTCGCCGACGCAATCCGGCCGTGTCCCGATCGCGATACCCACGACGTCATCGCTGACGAAGGCCTGATCGTATATGCTCTTCAGCTTGGCTGCCGGCGCGTAGGTATTCGTGAATGCCTGAAAGTAGGCGATAAACTTGCGAGCGCCGTAGCGGTTCCTGACCAGCTCGATCCCTTTCAGGATCTGTTCGCGCACGGAGAGGCCCCGGTCGCAGTACGAAGCCCTGCTTCCGGCATCGTCGCAGTAGATGCAGCCGCCTGACGCCACGGTCCCGTCGCGGTTCGGGCAGGTAAACCCGGCGTCAACGGAGACCTTGTAGACCTTGCAGCCGAATTTCTTTTTGAGGTAGTCGTTGAATGGGTAGTAGCGCTTCATAGGAAAATAAAAACCCCCGGAAAAGATCCCGGGGGTTTTTATTTAAATGCTCAGCACAAGTTACGGTTTGCTCTGGCTGATATCGTTAGTGCCAACCTTCTTTTGCTCTTCTACAGTGCTTGCGACGTACGGATCGACGATCGCGTTGTTTGACGGGTTGACGTCTTTACCGGAGTTATTCTCCGAATCGGCCTGCCCGGAATTCGGTTCCTGCGGCGTTACGACGCCGGTGCCGCTCACATTGACCCCATTGCCTGCCTGGACCGTCTGTGGCTCGCCGTCTTTCGGCGTTACGGTAGCCGTGCCGCTAATGACATTTATTGACGCGCCGCCTTCGTCGCCCTTGAACCCTGAGCCGGCATTGATCTCAACCGTTGAACCGTCCGCCACATTCACGGTAACATCGCCCGCGATCGAGCTGATAGTATAGCCGCCGTCGGGGTTTGCCGTTACTTGCACTGATTGACCGTCGCCGAGGTTCACCGTGTACGTTGATCCCATGGCGAGCGTGACCATTCCCTCTGTCGTCGCGATCTGCGCAACGCCGTTTGCGTCGACCGACAGGCTCAATATGGTACCCTTCACCGCCGCCACTGCGCTCGGCGTTTCGAACTCTGTTTTGGTCGGCGTCCCCGGGGTGATCTGCGCCCACATGTCGCCCATGATCAACTTGATCTTCCTGGTGAGCTGCCCTGATTTCTCGTCTTTGATCACCGACAAGGTCGTCAATGTGTCGTTCTTGATCTTGAGAACCGACTTGTCGGCATATTCCACTTCAGCCGTGCCGGTTTTTGTCTGGATCTCATCGCCGCTGTTCAGCGTCATGTTCGCCGTTGCCGGTGCCCACTTGTCCGAACCTGCCGCTTTTACCGTCACGTCGCCTTCGAACGATTTCAGAACAGCGCCTGACCCCGCGAACGAAACGCCCGAAAAGATCATTCCGCACATCACAACAATCGACAGACCTAAAAAGACCTTTCTTAACATACGTACCCCTCCTTTTTTTATTTAAAGCAATCTACAGGATAAGCGCCGTTAAGTCAATAGAGTTTTCGTTGTCAAAAACATGCCGTAAAATTAAAAACCCCGGCATTGACGCCGGGGTTTTTAATGAGTTGTTCAGCCGGTTACGGATTTATCGGGCTGATATTTCCCTTGCTCTGCTCTTCAGCGGTGCTCGCTGCGTTAGGATCGACATAAGCGTTGTTCGACGGGTTCGTGTCCCTGCCGCTGCCGGTCTGGCCGGTGCCGCCGCCGCCGTTGCCGAGGGCGTTGCCGCCGTTGAAGGGGCCGCCGACGTTGTCACTGCCGGAACCGCCGCTGCCGCTGCCGCCGCCAAATCCGCCAAAGCTATTGCTAGGACCGCCCAAACCGCCGCCACCGCCGCCGTCACCGAAGCCCATACCGCCGGTGGCCGCCGCGAAACCTGAACTCGCCTGCGTTGACCCTGACGCCGCAACGGCCTGCGAAATCTGGGAAGCGAAGCTCGGATTGGTGGTGTTCAATGCTATGGCGGCGTTGCCGAGGCCCCCGCCGATCGCCGATTGTGCTGCTGGATTTGCGGATCCCAACAGACTTGTAAATGCGTTGAGCACATCTGCGTTTGCTGTTAATGCAAGATTTTGTACCGCAGTGGACAGAGCCGCCTCGCCTGCAGGCGTAGAGGTATTGAAACCCGCAAGCCAGCTCGCCGGATTGGCAAGGAAAGCAGTGACTTCAGCTTGCGTCGCCGGTTCCGCAGCTGACGTCGCGGCACTGATCATGCCGCACATTACGACTACCGACAGGCCTAACAGAAACTTTTTAAACATACGCACACCTCCTTTTTTGCGTGAAAAAATGTTTTCAGTACATCATATAGGGCATTCGTAATTAAGTCAAACAATTAATTGCAATGACAACTATAAATTCGCATCGGATTTTCATGGGCGGCCCGCAGGATAAATAATTATTGCTCTTTACGCGGTTCCCCGTTAAAATACCCTGCTGAATGATCACGCTGCATGTTGCGTACTGAAAACGTAGTATCCGGAGATCAATAGCTATGACAGACGGGTGTGCTCTGAAAAAGAGAGGTGCGGTTCGGCGAAATGCGAGGCTGGTCATTGCAGCATGTCTTGTCGTAACGGCGATGCCCGTGCGGGTCTTTGCCATTGATACCGTTGGATCGCAACTCGAAGCGATACGCAAAAGAGAGAAAATCAAATGGGAGGAACCGAAAGCGGCGCAGATCATCGACGAACAGCCGCTTCCGATGCCGCAGCCGGTCGAGGGAGAGAAAGCGTTCCTTGTCAAGACGATCAATATCGAAGGGAATACCGTCATCCCGCTGAAAGACCTGCGTGTTTTTGTCGCTGACTGCGAAGGTAAAGAGGTTACGTTTACCCAGCTCCAGGCCGCGGCGACGGCGATCACCAATTTTTACCGGTTGAAGGGATATGTGACCTCGGCTGCCTATTTCCCGCCGCAGAAGATCGAAGAAGGGACCGTTACCATCCGCATCATGGAGGGTAAGATCGACAAGATCATGGTCGAGGGCAACCGGTGGTTCCGTACGGCGCTGATCCAGAAGGGGGTCAAGCAGAAGCAGGGAGACGTGCTCAACTACCAGAAGCTCGAGAACAGCCTGGTGAAGCTGAACCTCCACCCTGACCGGCAGACATCCGCGGTCCTTATCCCAGGCGTCCAGCCGGAGACGAGCGACGTCGTCCTGAAAGTGAAAGACAAATTTCCGCTCCACGTCGGCTATTCGTTCGACAACCTCGGCACCCGCCTGAGCGGCAAGCTGCGGCAGGGGTTCTCTCTGAAGGACACCAATTTCCTTACGCTTGACGACATTATGTATGCGAAAGCGATCGTTTCCGACCGGCATGACCTCGTCGGCGCGGTGACCGATTACCAGCTGCCGCTGCATAACGGGTATGGCACGCGGGCCGGGTTCAACTTCAGCTGGATCCGCTCGGAGCTCGGCAAAGAACTGAAGTTCGCGAAGTTGATCGGCGAGGCGTCGACCTTCGTTCCCTCCATCATCCAGCCGCTCTATGAGAGCCAGTATCTCGATGCGGAAATGGTCAACAGCTTCAACCTCAAAGACTCCAAGTCCAAGGTGTTCGGCGAATATGTTTATTTCGACAGCATCAGGTCCTGGACCTTTGCGATGAACCTGACCGAAAAGGACCGGTGGGGCAGGTTGTACCTGGGCAACGAGTTCAACTGCGGGTTCGGAGGGCTCCTCGGCGCTTCGACGCAGCACGACCAGACGAGCAGGCCGGGCGTCGGCGGGCAGTTCGTCCACTGGGACGTGGACTGGATGCGGGTAAACCGCTGTTTCTTCGAGACGATGCTGATATACCGGGGCTCGTTGCAGGTCGCGCAGACACAGCTTCTTCCTGCGGAGCAGATACGGCTTGGCGGCGCGGAGACGATACGCGGCTATCCCGAAGGCGAATACCTCGGCGATTACGGCTTCTATCAGAACGTCGAGCTGCGCGTACCGCCCTATTTCCTGCCGAAGGATTTTTATATCACGGGGACGAAGAAGAGCTGGCGCGACGCGATCCAGCTCGTGCACTTCATAGATGTCGGCAAGGGATTCCTGTACGAGCATCAGGAGGTCGAGCGCTCGACCATGATGATGGCCGGCACCGGCATGGGGCTTCGCGTGTCGTTCCTCGACTATATCAACGCGCGTTTCGACTGGGCGTGGCCGATCGGCGACCGGCCGATCTCGAGCAGCCCGAAGCCGCGGTTCCACTTTTCGCTGAACGTCGAGTATTGATCGCGGAGCGGCCCCCGCATGGGGGCAACCCGGCGAATCGAAGATTCGCGGAGCAGTCCCCGCATGGGGGCGTTTCAGAATTGATCAGCGAGAGGTGTCCTTCAGCCCCTTCAGCTCGTAGATCTGTACAAGCTGGTTCTTGCCTTTAACCTTCGCTGTGCCGAGCTCGCGGACTATCGCGCTGTCGCCGAGCTCTCGGAAGGTGTTCTCTCCGATAATTATCGTCGTCCCATATTCTTTGTTGAGCTGCTCGAGCCGCTGTGCGAGGTTTACCGCATCGCCGATCGCCGTATAGTCCATCAGTTCTTCCGAACCCATGTTCCCGACGACGACCGTGCCTGTGTTGATCCCTATTCGCGTGTTGAGCCGCCGCCCTGTTTTGGCGGTCCATTCCTCCTGGAGCGCGTCTACCACTTTCAACATGTCGAGAGCGACGAGGCTGGCGCGGCGCGCATGGTCGGGGAAGGCGAGCGGAGCGCTGAAGAGAACCATGATCGAATCCCCCATGAACTTGTCGACGGTGCCGCCGTGCCGGAAGACCACCCGGGTCATCGCGGTGAGGTATTTGTTGAGAAGCGCGGCCATGTCCTGCGGGTCGAGCGATTCGGAGATGGCGGTGAAACTCTCGATGTCGCAAAAGAGTATGGTTATCGTCCGCTTCTCGCCGCCCAGCTTGACGCTTTCGGGATTGGCGAGGAGCTGGTTGACGACCTGTTCGGCGGCGTAATGCTTGAAGATGTCCTTGATCTTACGCTTCTCTTTTTCCTCGGTGAGGAGCTTGAAGGCGGTGACCCCCGTGTAGGAAACGATCATGCTGAGGATCGGGTAGACGACGTTGACGATCATGTGCAGGTGCGAGAAAGAGAGCTGGGCGAGCGCGCAGTACCCGGCAAGCATCCCGAGCGAGATCGCGATGCCGCGCAATGCCGATGTCTTTGTCATGAAAAGGCCGAGGCAGAGCGCCAGGAGTATGATCGCGGCGCCGTCGATGACGGCGCTTATGGCGTTCCAGCGAAGAAAGTTATTATGGAGTATGTTCTGGACGACGTTCGCGTGCTTTTCGACGCCGGGCAGGAGCGGGCTGTATGGCGTGATCTTGAGGTCGCCGAGCCCCGCCGCGATCGCGCCGAAGATGACGATCTTCCCTTTGATCTTTTCGGGCGGTATCCGGCGCTCTTTGACGTCGACGAACGAGTAGTAGGGGAATGTCTCGTTCGGGCCGCAGTAGTTGATCAGGAGCCTGTTGTCTATCGTCAGCGGTATCACCGTGTCCTTGAGCAGTACCGAGTCGGACGTGATGAATTTCGTTTCTGACAGGTGCGCGCCGAGATAGGCGCGCGCCAGCTGAAGCGTCAGCGACGGATAATAATCGCCGGAAAGGCCGACGGCGAAAAGCTCGTGCCGCAGCGAGCCGTCGCGGTCGGGGATGATGTTGACGGCCCCTTCGCAGGCCGCCGCGGCGGCAAGCCGGCCGATGGAGTTCTCTGCGTTCACCGCTTCAAGAGGAAGATAGCGCGGGTCGTCGATCCCTTTCTTGACGAGCGCGTACGCCGAGCGGTCCAGGAGCGGTTTGATCCGCTTCAGCTCCTCCGGCGTCGCCGCAGCCCCTTTCTCGCCGGGCAGGGTGAAGTACATCGGGAGGATGACGTTCCCCGCGTAGGCGAAGGCGTCCGCGAGCGCGGCGTCGTTGTCGTTGGCGTGTTTTTCCGCTTCGAGCCGTTCGGCGAACGCCTTGCCGGCCGCCGTTTCTGCGTCGAGCCCGGACGAGGCGAACGCCTCCGCCAGTTTCTCGACCGTCGCGAGCGCGGTGTTCCTGTCCGGCTCGGTGAAAAGTATGTCGAATCCGATCACCGCGGCGCCGGAGTCCTTGAGGTAGCGGACCGCGTCCGCGATATAGGCGCGCGGCCACGGCCACCGGCCGAGCTTGTCGAGGCTCCGGTCGTCGATCGTGACGATCGCGATCTCGCCGCCCGGATCGGTTTTGCCGCGCAGCTGGAACCGAAGGTCGAGCGTTTTGAGCTCGATCACCGCCAGGAACGCGGGGTTGAGGACGTACAGGAGAAGAACGGCGGCCGCCGCCGCGAGACTGATCTTGACCGCGGACAGTTTGTGGAAGAGTTTCTTCATACGCGGATAGAATCTATAACCCAGAATGAGGTATTTGACAACGATTATTGAGACCCCCCAAAATAGTTGCCGACTTTTTCCATCATGCTATAATCATCAGCTCACCTCGTCTGAAATGAAAAGGAGGGATCTGTGCAGAATTATCACCATCTTTCGAAAGAAGACGTTCTCAGGGAGCTCGGCGTCACCGACAAAGGGATATCGTCCGATGAGGCTGCCCGCCGCCTCCACAAGTACGGGCCGAACATCCTGCAGGAGACGAAAAAGATATCGCCGTTTAAGATATTCGTATCCCAGTTCAACAATTTCATCATTTACATCCTTATTGCCGCGGTGGCCGTCTCTGCGTTTCTCGGCGAATACGTCGACTCGTTCGTGATCTTCCTTATCCTGCTCGGCAACGCTGTCCTCGGTTTTATCCAGGAATTCCGGGCGGAAAAGTCGATCGAGGCGCTTAGGAAGCTCGCGGGGCTCAAGGCGAAGGTGTTTCGCGACGGCAGTGTCCGGGAGGTCGACGCCTCCGAGCTCGTCCCCGGCGATGTCATACAGTTCGAGGTCGGAGAGAAGCTGTCGGCAGATGCGCGTGTGATAGAGGCGGTCAACCTCGAGACGCAGGAGGCGTCGCTGACCGGCGAGTCCTCCCCGGTCAAGAAGACGGCCGATGCCCTCGGCGCCGATATCCCGCTGGCAGACCGGCGTAATATGGTCTTTTCGGGGACGGTCGTGACCGCGGGGCGCGGGAGGGCGGTCGTCTGCTTCACCGGGATGCAGACCGAGATCGGCAAGATCGCCACGATGATCCAGGAGGTCGAGGTCGAGGCGACGCCGCTGCAGAAAAAGCTCGAGGAGCTGGGGAAATGGCTCGGGTATGCGACGATCGTCATCTGCATTGTCGTGTTCGCCGGCGGGCTGCTCAAGGGCGGGGAGATCACCCGGTTCAAGATCATAGAAATGTTCATGGTCGGCGTCAGCCTCGCGGTGGCGGCGATCCCCGAGGGGCTCCCCGCGGTCGTGACGATAGCGCTGGCGCTCGGCGTCCAGCGGATGGTGAAGCGTAATGCGCTGATCCGTCGGCTTCCGTCTGTGGAAACGCTCGGCTGTGCGACGGTGATCTGTTCTGACAAAACGGGGACGATCACCTGCAACGTCATGACCGTCCGCAGCCTTTACGTGAACGGCCAGACTGTCGTGGTGTCCGGGGCCGGGTCTGAAACAAGCGGCTCGTTCACCGTCGGGGATACGCATGAGGCGCCGCGCACGCCGGAACTCGAGCTTCTTCTCAAGATCGGCGCGCTGAACAACGATGCCGTCGTTTCCGGCGAAACGTTTGTTGGCGATCCGACCGAATGGGCGCTCGTCATCAGCGCCGCGAAGGCGGGTATCAGCAAGGAGGATCTGCAGAGAAAGTATCCGCGGATCGAGGAGATCGGGTTCGACAGCGAGCGCAAGCGGATGACGACCGTCCATCTGGTCGACGGCAGGAAGGTCGCGTACATGAAAGGGGCAGCCGAGGTTGTCCTCGGCCTCTGTACGAGGATCGCCGAGAACGGGAAGGTCGTGCCGCTGACAGACGAGGCGCGCAAGCGGATCGTCGAAAAGAACCGCTCTTTCGCCGACAGCGCCCTGCGGGTGTTGGGCTTCGCGTACAAGGAAGTCGCGGAGCGGTCCCCGCATGGGGACGACCCGGCGAACCGCAGGCTCGCGGAGCGGTCCCCGCATGGGGAGGACCTTGAGAGCGACATGATCTTTGTGGGGATGCAGGCGATGATCGACCCGCCGCGCGAAGAGGTCAAGCGGGCGATCGAGAAATGCACGAAGGCCGGGATCAAGGTCGTGATGATCACAGGGGATTACGAGCTGACGGCGAAGGCGGTCGCACGGGAGGTCGGGCTGCACGGCGACGCGATCTCGGGAAAAGAGCTCGAAAAAAAGACCGACCTTGCGCAGGTCGTGGAAGACCTTTCGATCTATGCGCGCGTTAACCCTGAGCACAAGATCAGGATCGTCGATCTTCTGAAGGGGAAAGGCCACGTTGTCGCGATGACCGGCGACGGCGTCAACGATGCGCCCGCCCTCAAGAAGGCCGACCTCGGGATCGCGATGGGGGTGGTCGGCACCGACGTGGCGCGAGAGGCGAGCGGTATGATCCTCACCGACGACAACTTCGCTTCGATCGTAAACGCGATCGAGGAGGGGCGCGGTATCTACGACAATATCAAGAAATTCGTCGGGTATCTCCTGAGCTGCAACCTGGGCGAGGTCATCACGATCTTTACCGCGATGCTGATCGGCTTTGTCGACGAGGGAAAGAATCTCGTCCTGCCGCTCACTGCGGTCCAGATCCTCTGGATGAACCTCGTGACCGACGGGCTGCCTGCCCTCGCGCTCGGCCTCGACCCGATCGACAAGAAGATCATGGAACGGCCGCCCCGCAAGCCGGGCGAGCGGATCGTGTCGAACAATATGATGCTCTATATACTATTCATCGGCGCGGTCGTGAGCGCGGCGACCCTTGGCATCTTCTGGTGGGGTCTGCATCACAAGACGGTCGAGGAGGCGCGGACGCTTGCATTCACCACGATCGTGGTGATGCAGCTGGTCAGCGTGCAGCTTGTCCGTATGAAATACCATGTCGGCGTCTTCTCGAACAGGTATCTGATCGGCGCCGTTCTCGCGTCATTCGGGCTCCAGCTCGCGGTGATCTATACGCCGCTGTCGAAGGTCTTTAAGACCGTCCCGCTGAACATGGACGAATGGGGCGCGATAGCGCTCATCTGCGCGGTGACATTTGTCGCGGGCGCCGCCTTTGTGAAATTAATATCGCGGATAACCAAGCAGATCGATTGACGTGAGGGCGTGCGCATGTCGCAGGTATTAGAGAAATACGCTAAGCTTCAGGCGTCTATCGCTGAGACCGGCAGCCTCCTCGTCGCCTATTCTGGCGGCCTGGATAGCACGTTCCTGCTCCGTGTCGCGCACGATATACTAGGCGATAAGGTCCTCGCGGTGACGGCCCGCTCGTCGACCTATCCCGAGCGCGAATACAACGAGGCGGCGGCGTACGCGAAGGCGATCGGCGCGCGTCACGTCGTTATCACCTCCGAAGAGCTCGACATACCCGGCTTTTCCGAGAATCCAAAAGACAGGTGCTATTACTGCAAGAAAGAGTTGTTCACCAAGCTCCGCGCTATCGCGGACGAGCACGGCATCGCCCGCATAGCCGACGGATCGAACGTCGACGACCTGGGCGACTACCGCCCGGGGCGGACCGCGGCGAGGGAATGCGCCGTCAGGAGCCCGCTGGCCGACGCGGGCCTGACAAAGATGGAGATCAGGCAGCTCTCGAAGCAGCTCGGCCTGGCGACGTGGGACAAGCCCTCGTTCGCGTGCCTGTCGTCGCGCGTGCCGTACGGCGACCGGATCACCCCGGACAAACTGCGGATGATCGACGAGGCCGAGGCGTTCCTGATCGCCGCGGGGTTCCGGCAGGTGCGCGTGCGCCATCACGGCGATACCGCGCGGATCGAGGTGCCGAAACAGGATATAGTCAGGATGCTTGACGACGGCATGCGGAGCCGCGTGGTTGAGAAGCTCAAGGGGTTGGGTTTTGCATACATCACGATCGATCTCGAGGGCTATAGGACAGGCAGCATGAATGAAGTGCTGTTGCGTAAAGAGAAATCTCGTGAAATGACCAACGGCCGATGAACCAGTGTCCGACAAGGAACTATAATAGAATACCTTGTTGGGATTTGGTCATCGGTCAATTGGGCGTTCGGTGAGCTATGGGTATGCACAAAAGAATACTTTCTCTGCTCTCCCTCCCTATGGTACTCTGTGTGCTCGTTTTCGCCCTGAACGGATGCAATCCGTTCATCGGCCGCGACCCGCGCATAACGCCGAGCCGCTGGCCGGTGGCGTTCACCAGCCCGCCGGTCTCGTCGAGCTACGGCATACGCTTCGACCCGCTGGGCAAGGGGATCAGGCATCACGACGGGATAGATATCGCCGTCGACACAGGGACATGCGTGTACGCGACCGCCGACGGCCGGGTGATCTTTGCCGGCGCCGACAACGGCCTGGGAAAATATGTCAAGATCGATCACGGCGACGAGCTCTATACCTACTATGGGCATCTGTCGAAGACAGTGGTAAAAGAGGGCGATAACGTGCGGCGGGGGCAACTGATCGCCTATTCGGGGAACACCGGACGGACGACTGGCGATCACCTGCATTACCAGATCAAATACCGCGGCAGTAACGTCAATCCCAAGTGGACGTTGCCGTAGTACGGGAACACAAAACTAATGACCAATGTCCAATGAGCCACATGCCAACAAGGTTGTTTTTATGATAATTCCTTGTTGGACATTTGGAAATTGGCCATTGGGCATAACCGGTATTGCCGGTACAAGGGAGCTACCATGAAAAAAGCGCTTATCACAGGGATAACCGGGCAGGACGGTTCGTACCTGGCCGAGTTCCTTCTCGAAAAAGGGTATAAAGTGAGCGGCATGGTCCGCCGCTCCAGCACCGAAAAGTTCGAGCGGATCGAGCATATCCGTGACCGTATCGACCTCCGGCAGGCCGACCTGCTCGACCAGCTCTCGCTGATCAAGCTGCTCGAAGAGACGCAGCCCGACGAGATCTACAACCTCGCCGCAATGTCGTTCGTGCCGACCTCGTGGGTACAGCCGGTGCTTACCGCGGAGTTCACCGCGGTCGGCGTGACTCGCATGCTCGACGCGATCCGGCTCGTGAATAAGCAGATCAAATTCTACCAGGCCTCGTCCAGCGAGATGTTCGGCAAGGTCAAGGAGATCCCGCAGACCGAGAAGACGCCGTTCCATCCGCGCAGCCCGTACGGCGTTGCCAAGGTCTACGGCCACTACATCACGCTCAACTATCGCGAGAGCTACGGCATATTCGCCTGCTCGGGTATCCTCTTCAACCATGAGTCGCCGCGGCGCGGCCTCGAGTTCGTCACCAAAAAGATCACCGACGGCGTCGCCCGGATCAAGCTGGGCATCGACAAGGAGCTCCGCCTCGGCAATATGGACTCCAAGCGCGACTGGGGGTTCGCCGGCGACTACGTCAAGGCTATGTGGATGATGCTCCAGCAGGGCGAGCCGGACGACTACGTGATCGCCACCGGCCACACCCATTCGGTGAAGGATTTCGTGATCGAGGCGTTCTCACACGCGGGCCTCGAGTGGGAAAAGCACGTGAAGACGGACCCGGCGTTCGTGCGCCCCGCGGAGGTCGACCTGCTGATCGGCAGCCCCGAGAAGGCGAAGAAAAAGTTCGGCTGGGAGCCCCGGGTGTCGTTCAAGGAGCTCGTGCGGATGATGGTCGACTACGATATCGAGAAATACAAGAAGCAGATAAAGAATAAATGACCAATGACCAATGAACCAATGTCCAACAAGGAACTGTTATAAATTACCTTGTTGGGATTTTGTCATTGGTAATTGGTCATTCGGTTCACGCGCAGTCTCGTGCCTCTGAGTGTTTTTTCATAGCGTTTCAAACTGATTCGAAAAGAGAATATGAAAGTCTTCGTCACGGGCGTCTCCGGTTTCGTCGGCCACTACCTGCTCGACCTTTTGCTGAAAAAAAAGCGGCAGGTTTTCGGTATCGGCCATACGACCCCCGACAGCGTCCTGCACTTCGTGAAGGGCCTCACGCTGTTCAAGACCGACCTGCGCGACGTCGAAGGGCTCAAGAACGACCTGCGGACGGCGCGCCCCGAAGAGATCTTCCACCTCGGCGGTATCGCGTCGGTGAAGCGGTTCGACGCGGACATCAAGGAGTCGTTCGAGATCAACGCGATCGGGTCGCTGAACCTGTTCGAAGCGGTCCGCCGCGTCGCGCCGAAGACGCCGGTCGTTTTTATCAGCTCGGCCGAGGTATACGGGCGGGTCCCGAAAAAGGCGATCCCGATCAGGGAGACGCAGCCGCTCGACCCGTGTAACTTCTACGGCGCCTCCAAAGCGGCGGCCGAGACGCTCGCCTTTAATTACTGCAAGAGCCACGGCCTGAAGATCGTCGTGATGCGGCCGTTCAACCATATCGGCCCGGGGCAGGCGACCGACTTCGTGACAGCGAGCTTCGCTCGCCAGATCGCGGAGATA
>JAKLEM010000020.1 GCA_022711655.1 Candidatus Auribacterota bacterium | reverse complement strand
CTGCTGAAGGCGTATTTCGTGGTGTTCCTCCTGATGTGGTTCAGGTGGACATACCCGCGGGTGCGCGTCGACCAGATGATGGGTTTTTCATGGAAGTTCCTGACGCCGCTGTCGTTCGTCAACCTGGCGGTGACGGGCGGGCTGCTGTTGCTGAAATAACATATCTGTCTTGTGCGGTACGCTATGAAGTATATTATGGAGATCATGCAAGGCGTCTGGAGCCTCATCCTCGGCCTGTCGGTGACGCTGAGGAACCTTTGCTCGCGCGCGGTGACGCTGCAGTATCCGAAGCGGCGTGCGCAAATGACAGACCGGTTCCGCGGCATGGCCGAGCTGAATAAAGAAAAGTGCATCATGTGCATGCAGTGCGTCAAGATCTGCCCGGACGCCTGCTTCGCGATAAAATTCAATGTCGGCGAGGACAAGAAAAAGGTGCTGGAATCGTTCACCTACGACGCCCAGCTGTGCTGTTTCTGCGGCTTCTGCGAAGAGGCCTGCCCGACGAAGGCGATCTATATGAACAAGGATTACGAGACGGCGGTGATCGACAGCCGGAAACCCCTGAAGGTCGATCTGATCAAAGGGTACGACGGCCTGGCGTGGTACAAAAGGAACAAGGCATAAAGCATGATAGCGAACCTCGTAAAACAGATACTCGACCTCAAGATCCCCGAGTGGTTTATTTCGCTCAGCGTTTTCTACTTTATCCTGGCGGCGACGGCGATCGCGGCGCTTATGGTGGTGACGCTGAAGAACGTCTTCCACAGCGCGGTGGCGCTCGCGGTCACGCTGATCGGTGTCGCGGCGGTCTACCTCTACCTGAACAGCGAGTTCCTCGCGATCATGCAGATCCTGCTCTACGTCGGGGCGATCCTGACGCTGATCATCTTCGCTGTGATGCTGACGGCGAAGCTGAGCGACCGGAACATCATGCAGGCCAACGAGCAGAAGCTTGCGTCGTTCCTGCTCACCGGCGCGCTGTTCGCGATCCTGGCGATCGCGATCGTCAAGATGAAGATAGGGGAGCCGGCGGCGGGCGGGACGGTTGCGCTGAACGAGCTGGGAAGATCGTTCTTCACGGACTACGTTCTGCCGTTCGAGTTCATTTCACTGGTACTGCTCGCCGCATTGATCGGCGCGGTGGCGCTGGCGTTCAGGGAAAAGGGAGACGAGTGAGATGATATCGATCACCCATGTCATGTTATTCAGCGCGCTGATCTTCGCGATCGGGCTCTATGGCGCGCTGACGCGGCGCAACGCGATCGGTATCCTGATGAGCATCGAGCTGATCCTGAACGCGGCGAACATCAACCTGGTCGCGATGGCGCGGTTGTGGGGAGACAAATCGGGGATCCTGTTCGCCGTCTTCGTGATAGGCACCGCCGCGGCCGCGACGATCGTGGGCCTGGCGATCCTGATCGCCGTCTACCGTAACGCGAAAACGGTTTATGCCGACAGGATCAACCTGCTGAGATGGTAAAACTTCTATGATGAATTATCCGTATCTTATTCCGCTGTTCCCGCTGATGGCGTTCGCGGCCAATATCCTCTTCGGCAAAAAGCTGGGGAAGAAGAGCGCGCTGGTCTCCATCGCGGCATCGACCGCATCGGCGGCGCTGTCGATCTCCGCTTTCGTCAATTTCCTGCGCGGAAGCGTCGCATCGGTCTCGTTCGCCTGGCTTAATGTCAACGGCGCGCCGGTGATGTTCGGTATCCTCGTCGACCAGCTGAGCCTTATGATGCTCCTTGTCGTGTCGGTGATCGGGACGCTGATCCAGGTCTATTCCACCGGCTACATGTCCGACGACAAGCGGTTCAGCAGGTTCTTCGCCTACATGTCGCTGTTCATGTTCTCGATGCTCTCGCTGGTCCTGTCCAACAACTTCATGATGATCTATATCTTCTGGGAGCTGGTCGGCGTCTGCTCGTATTTCCTGATCAGCTTCTGGTTCGAAAAGGATTCTGCCGCGAACGCGGGCAAGAAGGCGTTCATCACGACCCGTATCGGCGACGTCGGCCTTTTCATCGGCCTCGCCATGATCTTCTGGCTTTCCGGGTCGCCCTATTTCAGCGATTTGCCGGCTATCGCGCAGAACCCCGACCGCGTCCTGCTGACCGCCGCCGCGATACTGATATTCTGCGGCGCGGTGGGGAAGTCGGCGCAGTTCCCGCTCCACGTCTGGCTGCCTGACGCTATGGAAGGCCCCACGCCGGTCAGCGCGCTGATCCACGCCGCGACTATGGTCGCCGCAGGCGTCTACCTCGTGGCGCGGTGCTACCCGCTGTTCGCGGCCTGTCCGGCCGCGCTCGTCGTCGTCGCCTATATCGGCATCGTGACCGCGTTCATGGCGGGGACCATCGCCCTCGTTGTCAACGACATCAAGCGGATCCTCGCATATTCGACGATCAGCCAGCTCGGGTACATGATCGCCGCGCTCGGCTGCGGCGGCTACACGGCGGGGACGTTCCACCTGATGACGCACGCCTTCTTCAAGGCGCTACTCTTCCTCGGCGCCGGCAGCGTGATCCACGGCGTCCATACGCAGGATATCAGGCAGATGGGCGGCATCTTTTCGAAGATGAAGATTACGGCGGCGACGTTCATTATCGCGTCGCTGGCGATCGCGGGCGTTCCGCCGCTTGCCGGATTCTGGAGCAAGGACGAGATCCTGGTCTCGATGTTCGCCAGCGGCAACTACGTGATCTTCGGGCTGGCCTACCTCACGAGCATATTCACCGCGTTCTATATGTTCCGCCTCTGCTTTATCGTCTTTTTCGGCCGGCCGAGAAAGGCCGACCTGCACGCGCACGAGTCGCCGGCGGTGATGACGGTGCCGCTCATGGTCCTGGCGTTCTTCTCGATCTTTATCGGTCTCGTCGGCTCGCCGCTCATGCACAACTGGTTCGGCCATTTCGTGACGTTCGGCGAGGGGCATCACGGCGGGGCGCCGGCCGGCCTGATCATGGGTGCGTCGGTCGCCGCCGGGGTTATAGGCATCGCGATCGCTTTCGCGCTCTATATCCTGAAGTGGCAGCTGGTCCCGCAGGCGGTGCGCATCCGCTTCACCTGGCTGCATACGCTGCTCATCAATAAATATTATATGGACGAAATATACCTGAGCGCGATCATCAGGCCGATCGCGCTCCTGAGCAAATATTCGTTCCGGTTCGACAAGAACCTGATCGACGGCGTTGTGAACTGGACGGGGCTTTTCTCGCTGTTCCTCAGCGAGGTGAAGAACTCGTTCGACAAGCACGTCGTCGACGGGCTGGTGAACGGGGCCGCAAAGCTGGTGGATCTCTGCAGCGGCCATGCCCGGCGACTGCAGACGGGGCTCATACAGAACTATATGCTGTTCATTATCGCGGGTCTTGTGATCATATTGTTCGTTAATCTTATACGTTAACAGCGGGAGATGATATGAACTTTCCGATACTGTCCTTGATAGCATTTACGCCTATCGCCGGGATCCTGGCGGTCCTGGCGGTCCCGAAGAAGAACGAGAAGCTGATCAGGGTGATCGCGACCGCCGCCACGGGGATCGCGCTGCTTCTCGGCATCGGCCTCATGCTCGCGTACAATTACCGCGACGGCGCGATGCAGTTCGTCGAGAAGTATACGTGGATCAAGACCTTCAACATCAGCTACCACCTCGGCGTCGACGGCTTGAGCCTCTCGATGGTCTTCCTGACGGTCCTCCTGTGCTTTCTCGCGTGTATCGCTTCCTACCGTATCGAGGGGCGGCAGAAAGAGTATTTCGTCCTGTACCTGTTGCTCGAGACGGGTATGCTCGGGACGTTCCTCGCGCTGGACCTCTTCCTGTTCTATGTGTTCTGGGAAGTGGTGCTGGTGCCGATGTATTTCCTGATCGGCATCTGGGGCGGTCCCCGCAAGGAGTACGCGGCGATAAAATTCTTCCTCTATACGCTGGCGGGCAGCGTCTTCATGCTGCTGGGGTTCATCGCCCTCTATTTCACCAGCAACCCGCACACCTTCGACATCCTCGAGCTGCAGAAGGGGAGCGGCGGCTTCGCGATCGGTTTCCAGCAGATCGTTTTCATGGCGCTCTTCCTCGGGTTCGCGATCAAGGTGCCGATCTTCCCGTTCCATACGTGGCTGCCCGACGCGCATGTCGAGGCGCCGACGCCGATATCGGTCCTGCTTGCCGGCGTCCTGCTGAAGATGGGCGGGTACGGCTTTTTCCGGATCAGCTACCCGATCCTTCCCGAGGCGGCCAAGTGGTTCGCCCTCCCGCTGGCGATACTCGGCGTGGTCAACATCATCTACGGCGCCTTCGTCGCGATGGCGCAGATCGATTTCAAGAAGCTGGTCGCCTACTCGAGCGTCAGCCATATGGGGTTCGTCCTGCTCGGGCTCGCCAGCATGACGGCGACAGGCATGAACGGCGCGCTGTTCCAGATGTTCAACCACGGCACGATCACGGGCGGCATGTTCTTGCTCGTCGGCGTCCTCTACGACCGCACGCACACCCGCGACCTGAAGAGCTTCGGCGGCCTGGGGGCGCAGATCCCGGTCTATGCCGGACTCCTGACCGTCTTTACGATGGGGTCGCTGGGGCTGCCGGGGCTGAGCGGGTTCGTGAGCGAATTCCTTTCGCTGCTCGGCACGTTCCCCGTTTTTCAGGTCATCACGATCATCGCCGTATCGGGCATTGTCGTTACCGCGGCGTATCACCTGATGCTGCTCCAGCGCGTCCTGCTCGGGCCGCTGAACGTCCGGTGGAAAGATATCACCGAGATAAACAGGCGCGAGCTGGTGACGCTGGTCCCGCTGATGGCGATCACGTTATTCCTCGGCCTCTACCCGATCTCCATGCTTTACCTGCAGGGGCCGTCGGTTGCGATGCTGGTCGAGAAGGTTAAGGGGCTTCTTGTATGAGCGTAAGAGAGCTGCTGATCAATTCCGTCCAGTTCGCACCCGAGCTTTTCCTGGTGCTTGCCGCGTTCGCCATCGTCCTGTTCGATTTCCTTTCCCGGTCGAAACAGCGCGACCTCGGCATCGTCTCCCTGATCGCGTTCGCTGTGGCGGGAGGGATGCTTTGGTTTATCTCCTCGCATATCCCGCCGCAGAGCTCGGTCTATTTCAGCGGTATGGTGACGGTCGACGCCTTCTCGACGGCGGTGCGCTTCGTTATCTGCATCGTCATGTTCCTGGCGGTGCTCCTGTCGATGGGGGACCGGTTCCATCGCGACGGGGATACCGCTGAGTATTACGCGTTGCTCCTTTTCATGAGCGTCGGGCTCTCGGGACTCTCGCTGTCGAAGAACCTACTGATGATATACCTTTCTCTGGAGCTGGTCTCCCTGTCGTCGTATATCCTTGTCTCGCTGACAAAGCGGGAGTTCTTCTCCAGCGAGGCGAGCCTCAAATATTTCCTTTTCGGCGCGCTGTCGACCGGCATCATGCTCTACGGGATGTCGCTGGTCTACGGCCTGACGGGAAGCATCGACCTTGACCGCACCTTCGCCGCGGTGGCGGCGGGCGGCTTGAACGCGGGGGCGTTGTATCTCGCGGTGGTCCTCGTCCTCGCCGGCCTCGGCTTCAAGATCGCCATGGTGCCGTTCCAGATGTGGGCGCCCGACGTCTATCAGGGGGCGCCGACGCCGGTCACCGCGCTGATCTCGGTCGGCCCGAAGGTCGCCGCGTTCGCCGTCCTTCTGCGATTCTTCTACAAGGGGATAGGCGATTTCGGGATGAACTGGTATGACCTCGCCGGGTTCCTGTCGGTCGCCACGATGACCGTCGGAAACGTGATCGCGGTCTCTCAGAATAACGTCAAGCGCATGCTGGCCTACTCGAGTATCGCGCAGGCGGGATATATCCTTATCGGTTTCGCGGTGCCGTCCGCGCTCGGTAAGCAATCGGTCATCATCTATCTTCTGGCGTATGTATTTATGAACCTCGGAGCCTTCGCCCTGGTCATCCCGCTGATCCGCGCCGTCGGTTCCGAAGAGATCAGCGATCTCAAAGGCGTCGCGCAGAAAGCGCCGGTCGCTGCGCTTGCGCTCACGTTGTTCCTCCTGTCGCTTGCGGGGATACCGCCGATGGCGGGATTCCTGGGCAAGTTCTACATATTCAGCGCGGCCGTGCAGGGCCAGAAGCTCTATCTGGCGGTAGCCGGCGTTCTCAACAGCGTGATTGCGCTTTATTACTACGTCCGTGTGATAAAATACATGTATCTTGATCAGCCGGAGAAGGATCTTGCCGTTGCGTTGCACCCGGCGATCGTCGCCGCGGTCATTATCGCTGCAGCAGGGACATTGTCGATAGGTATCTATCCGGAGCCGTTTATTCGGATTGTTGCGGGAGCGGTTAGTATATTTTGATACGTATATCCTCTGATCGGGGCCGAGCGCAAACAGCCGTAGGGGCAGGCATGCCTGGCCCCTACGCATAAAGAAATTGCGGTAATAGCAAAAGGAATCCAATATGAAGATCCTTGTCACCGGCGGCGCCGGCTTTATCGGATCGCATTTGGTCGACCGTCTGCTGGCCGACGGGATGCAGGTCGTCTGCATCGACAACTTTGACAGCTTTTACGACCCCCGCCTCAAGGAGCGCAACATCGCCGGCCCGCTCAAGCACCGGCGGTTCACGCTCTACCGCGACGATATACGCGACCTGCCGGCGATGGAAAAGATATTCAAGAAACACCGCCCCGACGCGCTGGTGCATCTCGCGGCGCGCGCCGGCGTCAGGCCGTCGATCAAGGACCCGCTGCTCTACGAGGACGTGAACATAAAGGGGACGATGAACCTGCTCGAGTGCGCGAAGAAGTACGGCGTGAAGAAGACGGTTTTTGGGTCGTCGTCATCGGTGTACGGCGCGCGGGAGAAGATCCCGTTCAAGGAAGACGAGCTCGCGCAGAAGCCGATATCGCCCTACGCCGCGACCAAGATGGCGGGAGAGCTTCTCTGCTATACCTACCACCATCTCTACAAAATGCCGATCACCTGTCTGCGTTTCTTCACCGTGTACGGGCCTCGGCAGCGTCCGGAGATGGGAATCCACAAGTTTACCCGCGAGATCGTGAACGGAGAGACGGTCGAATTCTTCGGCGACGGCCATTCGGCTCGCGACTACACGTTCGTTTTGGATATCGTCGAAGGGATATGTGCCGCGATCGGCAAGGATCTCGGCTACGAGATCATCAATCTCGGCGACTGCAATACCGTCAAGCTCGGCTACCTGATCGAGCTCATCGAGAAGAACGCGGGGAAAAAGGCGAAGATACGTAAAATGCCTGACCAGCCCGGCGACGTCCCGATAACCTGCGCCTCTATAGACAAGGCGAAAAAGCTTCTCGGCTACGAGCCGAAGGTCAAGATAGAGAAGGGGATCGAAGAGTTCGCGAAGTGGTATAAGGCGCAATGACCAATGACCAATGACCAATTCTCCAATGTCCAACAAGGAATTATTATGCATGCCTTGTTGGGATTTGGTTCATTGGGCATTGGTCATTAAAACCCGCGGTAGGTCTTCTCGATCTTGACAGCCACGTCCTTGTACGCGATGTCCACCGTGTAGATCTTTTTGAATTCGGCGACCGCTTTTTCGATCTGTCCCATCGCCTCGTAGGTCGCCGCGAGGTTGTAGGTCAATTCCTTCTTCAGCGGCGACATCTCGCGCTGGGTCTCGAGCGCGGCGGAGAACTGCTCGATCGCCAGGTCGTACATCTTTTTCGCCTTGAAGCAGAGCCCGAGGCAGTTCAGCGACTGTATCTTCTTGCTCGGCGTCTTTACGGCGAGCTGGAACTCGGATATCGCCTGGTCGATCCTGTCGCTTTCCATGTACAGCGAGCCGAGCTCGAACCGCAGCATTAAGTTGGTGGGGTACTGCTCGACGCGCGCGATGCAGTCGGCGAGGCGCAGCGTGTTGCGCTTGTTCTCGAGCTCCCTGACCTGTTCCTTGAGCGCCTCGTCGCCCTGCTTGTCGAACAGCTTCTCTTTGACGATGTTGATGTCCCGCTCGATCATCTTGAGCTCGACCGATGCGAGGCTGCGCTTCAGCGCCGGGTCCGCGGGGCTCAGCTCGATGCATTTCTTGAGGCGCTCGACGGCGCGCGGGAACTCGCGCACCTGCGCGTAGAGGTCTGCGAGGCTCTTCATGACGGTGACGTTGTTGGGCGTCAGCTCGAGCTTGCGCTCCAGCGAGAAAATGAGATCCCGTATCTCGACGTCGGACTTGGTCAGCTTCGCCTCTTTCTCGAACAGCTTCGCCTGGTCTTCGTCGCGTATCTTGTCCCTGAACGTGTCGATCTTGTCCCACGCCGTCTGCTGTATGGTGCCGATCGCGGCGATCTTCCGGAGTTCCGGGCTGGCGTCGGGGTCGTGCTGGTTGATCTTGAGGACCTCTTCGTAGCAGTCGCGCGCCTTGTCGAGCTGGCCTTTCTCCTTGAAGATTCGGGCCATGTTCTTGAGCACCGCCACGTTGCGCTGGTCGATGAATCGGATCGCGTTGAGCGTGTCTATAGCGAGATCTGTCATGTCGTTCTTCTCGGCTGCTGCGGCGAGCATCCCGAGGACCGTCTTGTTCTTCGGATGTATCGTGAGGAGCTTCTCGTACTCGCCGATAGCGGCGAGCCAGTTTGAGCGCGATTCGAGGAAGCGGGCATAGAGCAGGGATCGAATATTGAGTGCGAGCCGGATGTAGATGCCGGCCATGCCCGGCTTGTCGAGGTCGAATTTCCTCAGCTGGGCGAGGCGGAGCTTCCGGCGGCATTCGGAGAAGGCGGGCGCGTAGTCGAGTGCTCCCTCGAAGAGGGTTATCGCGTAGTCGTAATTGCCGTTATCGAGCGCCTGCTGCCCCTTTTCGTACAGGTCCTGGGCCCGTTTTGGTAATGAAGTATTGTCCATAATTGTCCAATTTTGTTTAGTGGTAATTATACAGGGAAAACATCCAATCGTCAATCTATTTGACTTGACAAAACAGGGTAAAGCGGTATATAATAAAACAGGTGAGAGAAAAAAACGCTATTTTACACAAGGGAGGTCACTAGAGAAAATAGTAAAGGCAAACCATCTGAAAGGATGGGACGTACCCATTCCCCCATACGGGGGCTGTTCCGCGAATCTTACGATTCGCCGGCTTGCGGGTACAGCTCCGCGAATCATTGATTCGCCGGGTTGCAAAGCTGCAGGGCCTTCCCCGGAGTGAGCCGGAAAGGCAGCCAGTTGCCGTGGAGCATACCACGTTAACAAAGCGTGTCATCGCGAGCGCAGCGAAGCGATCTCTCATGAGTGAGCAATGAGGAATGAGACTGCTTCGTCAGCCGCGAAAGGCGGCCTCCTCGCACTGACAACTATGACCCCGTCCATCCTTTCGTTGGACGGGGTTTTTTTAGTACTACGTAACGGCGGAATTAAAAGAGGAGGCGGTTATGAAACGGTATTTAATGGTTATGAAGGAGGAATGACACATGATCGGTATGCGTGCACCCAAGATGGTTCCGGTGATGATAGCTGGAGCGCTGCTGTGCGCCGGCTCGGCCGCTTCTGACAGCTATACCGAACTGATCGTCTCGACCTCAATCGGGACGGGCATAGTCCTGGAGCAGACCTATCATGACGACGTAGGGATCGAATCCTACGTATATACCGGGGACCCTTACTATGCATATCCTGCGTCGTCAAGGACCGGTTTTCCATCGTGGCGAAGCTATACCAATACGATGGCAGACCTGAACAACGACGGCAACATGGACCTGATTGCAGTCAACACTGTCCGACAGTTGAACAATCGCTGGTCGTATAACCTCAATTCGTATATCTATTGGGGCGGGTCGTCAAACGTGACGGCGCTCCCGACGTTGGGCGCGACCGATGTTACGGTTGCGGACGTCGACAGCGATGGATATACGGACATCGTATTTGCCAACAGCACGAAAGATGTTAACCAGCCGCTGGGTCAATATGCGTGGAACCCCAACTCGTATGTCTATTGGGGCAGCCCCTCGTACACGTACCAGACCAAGGCCGAACTGCCCACGTTGAACGCACGCGGGTGCGAAGTCGCCGACCTTGACGGTGACGGCCGAAAAGACATTATCTTCGCGAACGGATACGATGGGTGGGACTCCAATTTTGCGAATTCATACATCTACTGGGGCGCGGGCAATAAGACGTTTGCCGCACAGCCGGGGCTGCTGCCGTCGATAGGCGGCAGGGATGTGGCCGTGGGTGACATTGACGGAGATACGTATCTTGATGTGGTGATCGCGAACGAGTCGTCGTATTGGTACGATTGGGAGGAGAACTCCTACATCTACTGGGGCGACGGGACCCGCGGCTATACCGCCGCGGCCCGCGCCGAGGTTAAAACGACCGGGACCTGGGAAGTCGGTCTCTCCGACTTCGACGATGATTCCTGTCTCGACATCGTCTTCAGCTGTTACCGGGACAATTCCGGCGAGGCCACCTACCTGAACGCGAATTCGTTCGTCTACTTTGGCGACGATCTCCGGGATATGTCGAGGTTCACGGAGCTGGATACGACCGCCGCAAAGGGGCTTGATATCTATGACATCGACGGAAGCGGCTACGAGGATATCGTGATTGCGCAGTGGGGAGAGAACCAGCCGTCGATCATATTCTGGGCCGACGACGCCAGCGGGCAGTTCGCCAGGACGTCGACGTTCGAGACCTTCTTTGCATCGGACATCACGGCGGGCGAGATAGACACCTGGATCGGGGCGATCGGGTTCGTAGCGGAAGGCGAAGGGGAAGTCCCCGAGCCGTCGACTGCTATTATCGTCTTGCTCTCGACTCTCGTCGTCTGGTCGATCCGTGCTTTCCGGAAATCATGATTGTTCCCATGCCGAGCTACGTCTCGTTTTGTTCTTAGATGAAGCTGTGCTGCCCCTTAATGGCTATTCTATGTACGCCGCCGGCGGCCGCTTTTTTCCCTGCGCGGGACTCCCGAGGATGTGCGGCGTCAGGATGAGGGAGAAGCGGCTCTTTTCTTTGGTGCGGAAGAAGTTGATGGTGAACTCGTCGACCTGCCGGTTGCCGCTCTGCGCGGCGCCGCCGATCTCGACCGATTGGCCGTCGGCCGCGACGACCGTCGTCGACGCGTTGCGGTACTGGACGCTCCGGCGGTGGTTGCCGTCGAAGAAGCTTATCTCGGGAACGACCGTCACCTGCACCATGTTTCCCGACACCCTCGGCTGGACCATCAGCCGCGCGCCGACATCACGCCAGACGACGCCCTGCGAGACATAGCCGTATGTCAGCCCGTATTCGTAAAACCAGTAGGGCTCCGCGACCGCTTCGCCGACCTCGATGTAGGCCGTCCCGCCGCTGATCGTGGTGATGTGCTGGACGCCCCGCTCGCTGTGAGAACTGTTGGTGACGTTGAAGCCGAGGAGATCGCCGCTGCCGGAGGAGCTGTCCTTGAACCTGACCTCTATCCTGACGTTCTGCGGTGACGGCTGGTCCCGGAACATCTTCTCTATAGCCGCGATATTCTTCGGGTAGTCGACCACGACGATCGTGTTGTTGTTGCGGTTGAAAACGGCGGCGCCTTTCGGCGACAGCAGCATCTTCGCCTGCGTCAGCGCGTCGCCCGGGTCGGCGAACCCTATCGTTATCGTCTTCGCCTCGGTCTCGTCCTGGGCGTGCGCGGCGGCGCAGCCGGCGGCCGTGAGCGCGCACAGCAGGGTTGCCGTCAGGAAAGCTCGTATCGTCATCATTTCTTTTCCTCTTTCTTCCTCTCCAGGAATTTCCTTTTTTCGACGTCGATCCTGACGACGTCGCCCTGCTTGATGAACTGCGGAACGAGCACCGTGATCCCGTTCTCCAGCTCCGCTTCCTTCATCGTGCTGGCCTCTTCGTGTGACGGCGGTACGCAGTTTGCGACGGTGAGCTCAACGCTCTGGGGGAAAACGATATTCACCGGCTTCTCGCCGAGGTATTCTACCTGGATCTTGGCCCCTTCCTTGAGGAACGGGGCGTTGTCGCCGACAAGCTCCTTGGCAACCGGCACCTGGTCAAATGTCGCCGGGTTGTAGAAGTAAAAGAAATCGGCGTCGCTGTAGGAATATTCCATTTCCGCCCGGTCGAGCTTGGTCTCGGCGACCTTTTCTTCCGCGCGCAGACGTTTCTCGATGTGGTTCCCGTCGGGGATCGTTTTCGCCTTGATGACGAAGATCCTGCCGGTCTGCCCGGTGCCGTGCATCTCGCAGGAGATGACCTTGCAGACCTTGTTGTCGACGGTGATAGTCATGTTCTCGTGGATCTCGTTCGGTGAGAGAAGCATTTGCCGCCTCCTACGGGTTCGGAGTTGCGAACGGTACAAATTTGTACATGCCTTGGTTTACGGTAACAACTTTGTAGATAAACGGCAAAGATTTTCTTGCCGGCGAGATTTACGGGGTTTTGTAGATAGCTGTAAATAGTCGTAGATAAGCACTTTGTGGTAATAATTAGATTTAGTTTTACCTCGAGGCCTGATTGGCAGCATTCATGCGTTCCTATGCGACCCACAAGAGAGGTGACCATGAACTCGAGACGGCATACGATCATGATAGTGGATGACGAGCAGGGAAGCATCGAGGCGCTGAAGTGGGTGCTGAAAGGCGATTATAATCTGTATGCGTTCAATAATCCGGTCGTCGCCCTCAAGTTTTATTAAAAGAATCACCAGAAGATCGACATTGTTTTCCTCGATATCCTGATGGACGGCATGAACGGCATCGAGTTCCTTCAGGAAGCGAAAAAGGTGTCCGAGATGGTCGAGATGATCGTCGTGTCGGCGTGCCGCAACAAGGACCTCGTCCTCGAGGCGATGCGCAGTGGCGCGTTCGACTGCATAGAGAAGCCGTTCGGCGTTTCGGAGATATCCGCGACCGCCGACCGCGCGGTGCAGAAGCGGATCGAGAACATCTGCATACAGAAGATCATCAATATCCTCGAAAGCTCGGTCGGCTCGTTCGACCGGGGGCCGGTCGACGACCTCATCTCCCGGATATACGGCGAGGACGGCAACACCTTCGCCCATTCGCGCCGCGTGTCGCGCCTGTTCGAGAAGATGCTCTCGCTGAAGCTGAAGGGCGTCGACCAGGGCGACCTGAGCAAGATGAAGACCGTCGCGTTCCTGCACGATATCGGCAAGATAGGCGTTAACGAACGGATCCTCAAGAAGAAGGGTGCCCTGAACGCGCAGGAGCTTCATGAGATCAAGCGCCATCCGCGCATCGGCTACAACATCCTCAAGCGTATCAACTCGCTGAAATACGACCTGGACATGGTCCTGCACCATCAGGAGCGCTTCGACGGCACGGGCTATCCGGAAGGGCTCAAAGGCGAACAGATATCGTTCTACTCTCGGATGCTCTCGATCGCCGACGCGTACGACGCGATGACCGATACCCGCTCGTACCGGGAAGGCGTGGGAGCGGAGACGGCCGTATCCGAGTTGAAGCGGCATGCGGGCACGCAGTTTGACGCACAATTAGTGGATTTTTTTGCGGATAATCTGTATAGTTTGACCTCGTGATATCCGAAAAAAAACTACTTTTTCATTCCCGGATAACGGTATCCATCCTGACATTCCTGACCGTGTGCGTGATGGCCGGCCACGGCGTACGGTACGCGCGCGCCGCGGACCTTGCCGACGAAAAGACTCAGACATTCCTCAAGAAGATCCAGAAGGATTCATTCTTATATTTCTGGAACGAAGCGAACCCCAACAACGGCTTGGTTAAAGACAGCTCCGACCCGTACGCGCCGAGCAGCATCGCGGCGGTCGGCTTCGGCATTACCGCGGTCTGTATCGCCGAGACGCACGGGTGGGTGAGCCATGATGAGGCGTATGCCCGCGTCCTCAATACCCTGCTCGCGCTGCGCGACATCGTCGCGCACGAGCGCGGCTTCTTCTACCATTTCGTCAGTATGTACGACGGCAAACGCGCGTGGCTTTCCGAGGCGTCGTCGATCGACACGGCAATCGTCGTGTCGGGCGCGCTCTTCGCCGGGCAGTTCTACAAGGGGACCGAGGTGGAGAAGGTCGCCGACCAGATATACCGCCGGGTCGATTGGAAGTGGATGCTCAACGGGAAGAAGATGCTCTGTATGGGGTGGAAGCCGGAAACCGGTTTCCTGCCGCACTACTGGGACGCCTATAGCGAGCTGATACTGGTCTATGCCCTCGCTATCGGGTCGCCGACCCATCCCATCCCGGTGGATTGCTGGCAGCAGTGGGAGCGTCCGGTCGCCGATACCAAGCTCGGCAGGGTCGTTTTCTGTCCGACGGGCAGCATCTTCGCCTACCAGTACGCGCACGCCTGGATCGACCTCAGGAACCTCGTCGACGACGACGTGAACTATTTCGATAACTCCATGAAGGCGACGATCCTGAACCGCGCCTTCTGCATCCAGAAATCCAAGGACTTCAAGTCGTATGGCGTCGACAGCTGGGGGCTGACCGCCTGCCAGGGGCCGGACGGCTACCGGGGGTATGGCGCCAAGCCGGGGCGGCCGGACCATGACGGAACGGTCGCGCCGTGCGCCGCCGCGGGGTCGATCCCGTTCGCGCCGCGTATCACGATCAACGCGCTTAAGCATATGTACCGGAATTTCAAAGACAACCTGTACGGCAGGTACGGGTTCCGCGACGCCTATAACCTGGACCGCAACTGGTGGTGCGACAAGTATCTCGGCATCGACCAGGGGATCACCGTCCTGATGATCGAGAACTACCTGTACGGATCGGTGTGGAGTTATTTCATGAGGGTCCCGTACATCGAGAAATGGCGATCGATGTGCATGAAGGAAGAGAGCGACGGCAACGGCGCCGTCGTCGACTGATACTGATCTTTTCGGGTGTTTTCCCGACAGCCTGTACCGCTATGCCTGATAATCACCAGTCACGACTTGATTTCCTCGAAGAGTTGGCCGGGACGCTCCGCTCGCTGGTCCCGTCGGGCCTTTTCATCCTCGACGGCGGGCTTCGCGTCGTGTCGGTCAACCGGGAGTATTGCGAGCTCTGCGGCAAACGTGCCGGAGACATCGTCGGGCGGGAGATCGAAGAGGTGCTTCCGTCGTCGCTTGTCCGTGACGACGGGATCGGCGACGCGCTGCGGAAGGCGGCTTCGACCGGCGCCCCGTCGTTTATCGCCGACATCCGCTATCCCGTTCCCGATTCGCAATCGGTCAGGACGCTGAACGTCGGTATCCGCGTTGTCGGGCGCGGCGAGCAGCGGCGTCTCCTGCTCACCATCGACGACATTTCCGACCGCGTCGAAAAGATCTTCGAACTGTCGATGCTCCGATCCGTGAACAGCGCGATCGCCGCAGGGGACCTCTCGCTCAACAAGATCCTCAACCTGATCCTCGCCTGCGTGACCTCCGGCAGCGCTCTGGGGTTCAACCGGGCCTTCATCCTGTTCGTCGACAAGGCGGGCTCGAGGCTCGCCGGAAAGATGGGCGTCGGCCCGGCGAGCCGGGAGCACGCCATGCGCATATGGGCGCACCTGGCCGGCCCGTCGAAGACGCTGAAGGATGTGATTGAGAGCCAGTCGGAGAACCCGGTCGTTCGAGACGTCCATCTCGAGGAGATGATCAAGGCGATGGATTTCAGCCTGGATGACGACGGCAACGTCGCCGCGAGGGCTATTCGCGAGAAGAAGCCGTTCAAGGTCGACGGCCGCGGCGCCGCGGCGGCGGAGGCCGGACCGCTGACGCCGATCCTCGGCTCGCACGAATATGTCGTCGTGCCGATGGTCGTCCGCGACAAGGCGATCGGCGCGATCGTCGCCGACAATATATTCAGCATGGTGCCGATAACTGAGGAGCACGTCCAGCTCCTGACGATGTTCGCGAACCAGGCGGGGCTTGCGCTGGAGATCGCCGAGATGTACCGGAACCTCACGCAGGAGCGTAACAAGCTCAAGGAGGCGTACCGGCAGATACGGGCGGCGCAGGAGAAGCTCCTGGAGAACGAGCGCCTGGCCGCGGTGGGGAAGATGGCGGCCTACGTGTCGCACGAGATCCGCAACCCGCTGGTCACGATCGGCGGGTTCGCCCAATCGATCCTCAAGCACCCCGATCGCACGGGGCGGACGCGGCAGCGGCTGAAGGTGATCGTTGACGAGGTGAGCCGGCTCGAGCAGATACTGACGCAGGTCCTTGTCCTCAGCAAGCCGGTCAAGCCGTACTTCCAGCACGCGCAGATCAACCAGGTGATCAGCGACACCTGCACGCTGATCGGCCCCGATCTGCAGAAAAAGAAAATAGCCCTCGAGAAGAAGTTCGGCGCCAGGCTGCCGAAAGTGATGCTCGACAGCAAGCAGATCATGCAGGCGCTCCTGAACCTCTTCAAGAACTCGGTCCACGCGATGCGTCCCGGAGGCAAGCTTACCGTCTCGACGGGGCGCGACGGCGAGTTCGTCACGGTCACGATCGCCGATACGGGCAGGGGGATATCGAAAAAACTGCTCGACAAGCTGTTCATGCCGTTCTTCACGACCAAGAGGAAAGGGTCGGGGATCGGCCTGTCGGTGACGGAGCGGATCATCAACGACCACGGTGGCCGCATCGAGGTCGCCAGCACGGTCGGAAAAGGGACAACGTTTATCCTTTACCTGCCGATACAGTCAGGCTATAATGCGGTCGAAACGCAAACCGGAGCCGCTGTGCCAGCGGCGGGAATATAAGGGATCGTGAATGGCGACGATACTGGTGGTGGAAGACGACAAGAACCAGCGGGTCCTCTATGAGGACGAGCTGAAGGAAGAAGGCTATCACGTCATCCTAGCCAAAGACGGCAGGGAGGCGGTCAGGAAGGTCCGCGACAACAAGATCGACCTCGTCGTGCTCGATATCAGGATGCCGGGCGCAGACGGGGTCGAAACGCTCTCGAATATTATCGCCGTCAACAAGAAGGTGCCGGTGATCCTCAACACCGCCTACACCAGCTATAAGGATAATTTCATGACGTGGGCGGCCGAGAAGTACATCGTCAAGTCGTCCGACCTTTCCGAGCTGAAGAAGAGCATCAAAGAGATACTTGACCGGAAGAAACCAGGGGAGTGAGCCGCGCATGATGAATAACGTTATGACGATCATTCTGGCGGGCGGGCGCGGCGAGCGCCTCTATCCGCTGACAAAGGACCGCGCGAAGCCGGCGGTCCCGTTCGGCGGCATCTACCGCATCATCGATTTCACCCTCTCTAACTGCCTGAACTCGCATGTTCGCAAGATCAACGTTTTTACCCAGTACAAGTCGATATCGCTCGACCGCCATATCAAGCTTGGCTGGAACATTTTCAACAACGAGCTTGGCGAGTACATCAACGTCATCCCCCCGCAGCAGCGCACCAGCGAGAACTGGTACATGGGGACGGCCGACGCGATCTACCAGAACATCTACTCGATCGAGGCGGAGCGCCCCGAGCATGTCATGATCCTTTCGGGGGACCATATCTATAAAATGAACTACGAGATGATGTTCCGGTTCCACGTCGAGAAGAACGCCGACGTGACGGTCGGCGGGATAGAGTTCGACGTCGCGAAGGCCGCCCGGCAGTTCGGCATCCTCGAGATAAACGAGGACCGCCGCATCATCGGTTTCGAGGAGAAGCCGGAGCACCCGAAAACGATCCCCGGGAGCCCCGATAAGGCGCTCAGCTCGATGGGGATATATATCTTCAAAACGGACAAGCTGATGCGCGCCGTGATCGAAGATACCAAGAAAGATAGCGCGCACGATTTCGGCAAGAACATCATACCCGGCATGTTCAAGAAAGACCGGGTTTTCGCCTATCTCTTCGTTGACGAGAACAAGAAAGAGGTCAAGTACTGGCGTGATATCGGGACGCTGGACGCCTATTGGGAGGCGAACATGGACCTGATCGAGGTGACGCCGGTCTTCAATATGTACGACAAAGAGTGGCCGCTGAGGACCTACCAGGAACAGCACCCGCCGGCGAAGACGGTCTTCGCGCAGGAGCATAAAGGCGGGCGCGTCGGGGCCGCGCTCGACTCGATCATCTCCGCCGGGTGCATCATCAGCGGCGGCAAGGTCCAGCGCTCTATCCTTTCCCCCGAAGTCCGCGTCAACAGCTACAGCAACGTCTTTCAGTCGATCCTTATGGAAGGGGTCAATATCGGCCGTCATGCCAAGATCAAGAACGCCATCATCGACAAAGGCGTCAGTATCCCCGAATACGCCGAGATCGGATACGACCTCGAGAAGGACCGCAAGCACTATACCGTGACCGACTCCGGCATCGTCGTTATCCCCAAAGGGGCCACTGTCGAGAACGACAAGTAGCGAAACGGCGGATAACAGCCCGTCTGCTGCAAGCCGGCAAATCGTAAGATTTGCGGACCAGCCGCCGAATGGGGGCGTTGCCCGCCAGCGCCCTTTGTGCGGCGTACTTCTACGTACGCCTCCGCGGTCGCTTGCGGGCGCCTTGCATCCGAGCCGTTCTTCGCCGTTTCGAGAACTGCACATCATTTTAGAAATCGGGTTTCTATTGACATATCGCTTTCCCGATAGTATGTTTATGGAAAATTTACCAAGGTAGAGGGGGGGGAGATAAATTGACGACGATCATGTTAAAGCGGGGAGAAGGTGTTGAGAAGGCCCTTCGCCGTCTGAAGAAGAAGATGGACAAGGAAGGGATCATGAAGCACATCAAACAGCACCGCCACTACGAGAAGCCGAGCCAGAAGAAGCGCCGCAAGATGAAGGATTCGCGGAGACGCTAGTCTATAACGCAGAGACCGGACGCCGGAAATCAGGACCGGACAGGCCTGGTTTCCGGTTTCTGTCAACTGCACCAGGTGCAGCGTATGTACGCCATTTCGACCGCGTGGAACGCGTGGCGGGCGTTGAGCGGCGACGACATCGTTTCCGAGGTTACGCAGCTCGGGTTCGTGAACGTCGAGCTCAGTTTCTCGCTCCCGGTCCACCTGTTCACAGATATCAAAGACTCAGTGAAGGCTGGCAGGATACGCGTTGTCAGCCTTCATAATTTTTGCCCGTTACCGGTTATTTCGCCTAGGGGGGATACGACGCCGGACATGTTCCTCGTGTCGTCCCCGGACGAGGGCGAGCGCGAGCGCGCGGTGCGTTTCACGAAACAGACGATCGATGCCGCGCATGACATCGGGGCGCAATGCGTTGTCCTGCACCTTGGCCGGGTCGACCACCAGGACGACGGCAAGGTTCTTTCGCGGCTTCTCGAAGAGGGGAAGTCGGGGTCTCTGCGGTACCGCTTTCTGAAAGCGCGATGCACGGCGCGGCGGGAGCGGTGCAAGAAAAAATACCTGGACCAGGTGCTGAAGAGCCTCGACGAGCTGAACGGCTACGCGATGCAGCGCGGCGTCCTCATCGGAGTGGAGACGAGGTACTATATCAGGGAGATCCCGTCGTTCAGGGAGGTCGGCATCATTCTTGATACGTTCAAGAAAGGCAATATCCATTACTGGCACGACATCGGCCACGCGCAGTTCAAAGAGAACCTCGGGGTCGATGTTCACGAGGCCTACTTCAAGGCGTACGGCGACCGCATGATCGGGATGCATATCCACGATATCGTCAGGAGCGACGACCACCGCGCGCCGCTCTGCGGGACGCTGAATTACCGTAAGTTCAAACAGTACGTCAGGCCCGATATGGTCAAGGTGTTTGAGATGCACCATCCCGCGACGGCCGACGAGGTCCGGCGGGGGTACGAGTTTTTCAGGGAGAGCATATGTCCGGAATGAAAACAGTTGTTATGGTCATAGCCCAGAAGGAATTCCGCGACGAGGAATACCTGCGGCCGCGCGAGGCGTTCGAGAAGGCAGGGTTCATGGTTCGCGTCGCGTCGGGTACGCCCGGCGATTGTACAGGCAAATTCGGCTTGAAGGCGAAGGCGGATATGGCGGTCGGCGCTCTCAAGGCCCGCGACTTCGACGCGGTGGCCTTTATCGGCGGCGCGGGGTGCAAGGGGTTCTGGGACGACGCGGCGTGCCATGCGGCCGCAAGGGACGCGCTTTCGCTCGGCAGGATCGTGGCGGCGATATGCAGCGCGCCGGTGATCCTCGCGCACGCGGGGCTGCTCGACGGCAAACGCGCCACCTGTTTTCCCGGCGACGCGGAAGAGCTCAGGAAGTGCGGGGCGCGGTACACCGGAGAGGCCGTGACGTCGGACGGCCTTCTCATCACCGGCAACGGTCCGGACGCCGCGGCGGCGTTCGGCGATACCATCGTGAAAGCGCTGGCCTGATATGCAGAAAAAGACCGTCCTGAACCTTGTGAGGGTGTTCGTCACCGTCGGTTTCTTCGCGCTCCTTTTCTGGAAGATGCGCGGCGATCTGTCGAGCTTTGCCGATGCGGTGAAGAACGCGCAGGTGATCTGGCTCGTTCCCGCCTTCGTCGTCTTCGCGGTTGTGTCTGCGATCAGCGTGATCCGCTGGCGCCTCCTCCTGGAGGTGCACGCCATCAACGTCCCGTACGCGCATCTGGTGAAGTATTTCTTTATCGGCCTTTTCTTCAATAACTTCATGCTCGGGCTGACCGGCGGCGATGTCGTGAAGGCATATTACATTTCCCGTGAGACGCAAACGAAGAAGGCCGAGGCGGCGATCACCGTGTTGGTCGACCGGATAGTGGGGATGTTCGCCCTGATCTCCGTTGCGGTCGTTGCGCTCCTGTTCCACCTGGGCGATCCGCGTCTCGGCAAGGCGTCTAACCTTATCCTGATCATGTTCGCCGCCTTCTCGCTGTCCAGCCTGGTCTTCGTGCGGAAAGATATCGTGAAAAAGATACCGTTCTTCGACCAGCTGTACGCGCTGATCCCCTTCCGCGACATGATCCACCGCTTGTACCACGCGTTGTATGCGTACCGGGACCACAAAAAAGTGCTGCTGATCACCTTCCTCTATTCGATCGTCCTGCAGGTCGTCATGATATTCGTCACCTACGGCATCGGAAGGGCGTTCGGTATCACGCAGGTGCCGCTCTACAACTTCTTTCTGTTCATACCCATCATATCGACTATCAGCGCGCTCCCGATATCGGTGGGGGGGCTCGGCGTCGGCGAGAGCGCGTACGTCTATTTCTTCAACATTGTGTATCCCCAGAGCGCGAAGTACCTGGCTATGGCGCTCGGCCTGCGGCTGGTGTCGGTTGTCTGGGGGCTGGTCGGCGGCGTGTTCGTGATGATGCCGCAGAACAGGGTGTCGGAACGGGAGCTCGAAACCATAGAAAAACTCGAAGAGGAGGAACTGTCCAAATGATCGACGGCGTGAAACTCAAGAAACTGCGCGTGATACCGGACGAGCGCGGGCGGCTGATGGAGATCCTGCGCAACGACGAGGAGATGTTCGAGAAATTCGGCCAGGTCTACCTGACGACGGGATATCCCGGCGTCGTCAAAGGCTGGCACTACCACAAGAAGCAGACCGACTTTTTTACGGTCGTGAAGGGGATGATGAAGATCGTCCTCTATGACGCGCGGAAAAGCTCGCCGACCTACAAGGAAGTGAACGAGTTCTTCCTGGGCGACCACAACCCGGCGTGCCTGTCGATACCGCCCGAAGTAGTCCACGGGTTCAAGTGCGTCAGCCTGGAAGAGGCGATGGTCGTCAACGTGCCGACGGAGCCGTATGACCCGAAGAACCCCGACGAGCACCGGATAGACCCGCATACCAACGATATACCGTACGATTGGAAGAGGAAGGACGGATAGCACGGGGCAAGGTGTAAGGGATAAGGGGTAAGAAACTCTGGAAGGGGTGTTCTATGAAGGGGATCATTCTGGCAGGCGGATTAGGGTCGCGGCTGAGCCCGCTGACGAGGATTACCAACAAGCATCTGCTTCCCATCTACAACAAGCCGATGATCTATTATCCGCTCGAGACCCTTGTCGACGCGGGGATAAAGGACATCATGATCGTCACCGGCGGCAACAGCGCCGGGGATTTTCTTCGGCTCCTGGGCAACGGAAAAGATTTCGGGCTCAAGCACATCAACTACACCTATCAGCAGGGCGAGGGCGGTATAGCGGAGGCACTCTCTCTCTGCGAGCATTTCGCCGACAAGGACAAGATCATCGTGATCCTCGGCGACAATATTATCGAGCACAGCATACGCGAGTATGTGAGGGATTTCGAACAGCAGGGCGAAGGGGCGAAGATCCTTCTCAAGGAGGTCGACGACCCAGAGCGATTCGGCGTCGCCGAGGTGAAGAACGGGAAGATCGCCGGTATCGTCGAGAAGCCGAAGAAGCCGAAAAGCTCCTACGCGGTGACCGGCATCTACATGTACGACGGCCGCGTTTTCGACATCGTGAAGACGCTGAAGCCGTCGGCGCGCGGTGAGCTTGAGATCACCGACGTCAACAACGTCTACATCAAGGAAAGGACGCTGACATACGGCGTCCTCAAGGGATGGTGGACCGACGCCGGCACCTTCGAGTCGCTTTACCGGGCGACCAGGCTGGTGGCGAAGAAGCTGGGGATGAGATAAGGGCCGAGGATCAACTCTTGGCGGTAATGCAGGCTGATCAGGGAAGGCAGGCAGTGTCCCTGTCGGCACATTGCCAATGCGAGCGGGCATGGGGTCCCGCCGCAGGCGGGACGAGCGAGCAGTGGCGCTGAGCGGGATTTGCCTCGCCGGGGCAAATCCCGCGATGCTGACAGGGACACTGCCTGCCTTCCGCTATCACGCATACGTTATACGAAGAGGAGCGGATTATATGAAACGATATCTGGTCACGGGCGGCGCGGGTTTCATCGGTTCGAACTTTGTCCATTATATCCTGAAAAAATACCGCGACGTTCAGGTCGTCAACCTTGACAAGCTGACCTACGCGGGGAACCTTGACAACCTCAAGGACCTCAAAGGGGACAAGCGGCACATCTTCATCAAGGGGGACATCGCCTGCGAGCGCGACGTGATGAAAGCGTACGCGAAAGGCGTCGATATCGTCGTCAACTTCGCGGCGGAGACTCACGTCGACCGCTCTATAGGCGACCCGTCGGATTTCATCAAGACCGATGTGCAGGGCGTCTACTGCCTGATCGAGGAAGCGAAGCGTCTGGGGATCGAAAAGTTCGTCCAGATCTCGACAGATGAGGTGTACGGGAGCATCGCGAAGGGTTCGGCGAGCGAAGAGTCGCCGCTTCTTCCGTCGAACCCCTATTCGGCGTCGAAGGCGGGCGGTGACCGGCTGGCATATTCCTACTGGGCGACCTACAAGGTCCCGGTTATCGTTACGCGCGCGTCCAATAATTACGGCCCGTATCAGTATCCCGAAAAGTTCATTTCGCTTTTCGTGACCAATGCGATCGAGGACCAGCAGCTGCCGCTCTACGGCGACGGCAAGAACGTCCGCGATTGGCTGTACGTCATGGACCATTGCGATGCGATCGATTTCGTGATCGGCAACGGCAAGGACGGCGAGACCTACAATATCGGCGGCGGTAACGAGAAAGAGAACAGGGAGGTCGTCGACATCATCCTGGACGCCCTCGGCAAGCCGAGGTCGCTGATCCGTCACATCGAAGACCGCCTCGGCCACGACCGCCGCTATTCGCTGTCGATCAAGAAGCTCCGCGCCATGGGCTGGAAGCCGAAGATGTCGTTCGAGAAAGGGCTCCGCGAGACCGTCGCGTGGTACCGTGACAACGGCTGGTGGTGGAAGAAGATAAAGTCGGGAGAGTTCAGGGACTACTACACGAAGCACTACGCGAAGCGCCTGTCGGAATCGAAGGCGCGTTAGGCCGTGCACACATGAAAAAACAAAAGATACAGACGCCGCCTCAATATCTTGTATTCGGCGCCGACGGCATGCTCGGCACCGATATTGCGCTCAGCCTCGGCGGCCAGTGCCAGCCGATCATCGGGCCGCAGTTCCGCGTGAAGAACCCCGGCGACCACGTCATCGATATCACCGACAAAGAAGCGGTCATCAGCACGATCGCGCAATACAAACCGAAGGTGGTGATCAACTGCGCCGCATACACCGACGTCGACGCGAGCGAGCAGAACGCCGCCCATGCGTATCTGGTGAACGGGACAGCGGTCGGCTATATCGCGGACGGGTGCAACCGTGCGGGAGCGAAGCTCGTCCATATCAGCACCGATTATATCTTTGCCGGCGACCAGGCGCGGCCGTACCGCGAGGACGACCACGCCGGGCCGTTGGGCGTCTACGGCAAGAGCAAGCTTGCCGGCGAGCTTTCCGCTCACCTGGCGAAAGATCACCTGATCGTCAGGACCGCGTGGCTCTTCGGCCGGAGCGGCAAGAATTTCGTCTCCACGATACTGAAGCGCACCGACGAAACGGACGTCATCTCCGTCGTCGACGATCAGCGCGGCTCGCCGACGTATACCGTCGACCTTACCGACGCGATCGTCAGGCTCCTGGGGAAGAACGCGAGCGGGATCTTTCACGTGACCAACTCCGGCAGCTGTACCTGGTGCGAGTATGCGCAGGCGGTCCTCGATAAAGCCGGCATCAAGGACGTGAAGATCATGCCGATCACGACAGCCGAATCCAACCGGCCGGCGCCGCGGCCCGCGTATTCGGTGCTCGATTGTTCGAAGTATCAGGAAACCACATCCCATCAAATGCGCTCCTGGCGCGATGCGCTCCGTGACTTTTTGACTTCAACGCGCTGATCTGCCGTTTGTTCACCTGCAGGGCCTCTTTTTTCGAGATTTCCTTGAATTTTCAGAGATCCGGGTCTAACGGTGTGCCTAAGTCTCTGCCATTAATTAGTTTAAGACAATTATTCTCGCCGCTCTGGACAATCGCTCAAATGCAATGTATACTATTGTCATAGGCAGGTTTACATGAACCGTTCGAAGCGAATTATTCTATGTGCCGTCTTTCAATTCTGTCTGCTGTACGTGGTCTGTTCGGCTCGTTCTGAACAGAACGGGTTCTTTTCTCTCGCCCCGGAATCCGCATTTAGAGCGAACCAACGGGAAGCGCAGACAATAGATCCGATATATCGGCGTCTGCAAACCGCCGTCGCGGCACATAAGTCGCCATCAAAGATCGCGACATTTCCCGGCAAGATCGCCGCTTCCATGAGCGATCAGCATGTCTCGGAATCATACATGGCCGGGAAGGATCTGTTCACGAAAGGATCTGTCTCGGAGCTCAGGGACCATATCGCCAGGACCGGCAGGAGCGAAGAGATCTCGTTCGAGGGAGGCGCCTTTACTCTGTGCATCGATCCCCGGTTCGATGAGGTCTTGCCGAAAGGCATAAGCCTAAAAGAGGTGATAGAGGACATTATCGCGATAACGAAAGAGCGGGACCCTGAGAATTGGAAAGAGATACTCGGGGGGCTCAACGGTAAACGTATATCGCTGGCGATTCTCGATAAGTCGCCGAACGCGTTCGAAGACCACATGGGCAACGGGTTCATGGGGGTCAATCGAGCCGTTTTTAAGGCGTACGAGAAACTTTCCCCCGATATTCTGAAGATCGTCCTTACGGTCGGCCTCGCGCACGAGCTGCTGCACGAATCGTTCGAGGTCGGCGACGAGATAGAAGATACCCTCGCCGAAGAGAGCGCCCGGCTGACCGTCTGGCTGCTGGCGAAGCACAAGATCGACGTCAGGGATTACCTCTCCGACCTGCAGAACCTCTTTGCGCCGGAATCTGTCTTCTTTAAGGCGCTGATCCGCGTCTCCGGGGTGTTCCAGATCGCGCAGGATGTTTTTATCGGCAACGAGAAGATCTTCAACCTCTATATACGCTACGGCCGCGACGATGCCGACCGGGATAAGACGGTGTTTATCACCGACTGTCATCTGCCGGATAACGACATCGGCGTGTTCGACAAGACGATCAAGGAGATCGACCACCATTACGACGATCCGGCTCTGCGGCGCGAGACGGCGACGTCTCTGATGATCAGGTTCCTCGAGAGGAACAGTGATACCGCGCCGGAGATGCTCCGGAATTATTCTTATGTCACCAGCCATGTCGATCCGGACAGCATGCTGGCCTATTTTGTCCTGAAGAACTGGAGCTCGATCAAAGATAATAAGCCTGTCCTCGAATTGGTGCGAGAGGCCGCCTGTTACGCCGACTTCGGGTTGCTGGTCAAGAAGTCGCTCCCGCAGGCGCTTGCCAGGAAGATACAGCTGTTCACGAACATCATGTTCGGTATCCAGAAAGAGATCAATGACGAGAGAACGGTCGCCGCGATCAAGGAGCCGCAGGTGTTCGAGCCGGCGGTGAAGCGGCATAAGAATCTGAGGATCGAGGGGGGCGCTCTGGTCGTCAAAGGCGTGATGAGCGACGATCAGTTCAACGAGCTGGCCGAGCTCTGCCGTCAGCAGAAAGACGATATCAGGGCCGGCAACATGCTGGCGCTTGCAGGGCTGCGCGAGGTTTCCAAAGGGAAACAGCGGGAGCTGTTGTTCGCGAAACTGTGCGCCGTCTTGCCGCGCGTCGTTACGACTGTGCAATCTCTCGATGACGGGCAGGCTGCGCGCGGGCTGGATTTCAGCCTGCCCGAGCAGATGCCCGGGGAGCTGTCGGCGTTCAGGGATTTCATCGATAACAGAAATGAAGAGCTGCGCTACACGGCGCGCATGGTCGGCAAAGAGGCCCGCGACGCCGGCAGGGTGAAAGTGACGCCGCCCGGCGAAGACGGTGTCCTGACGGTGGAGATCGGCGCGGACGGGCCGATCGTCCATAACGCCAACATCCTGATCGTGCTCCGGCGGGAAGGTGTTATAACCGCTGATAACGAGCCGGTGCTCATCATCCAAAGTCGCGTACCGCCTAAGGACAAGCCTGATCAGGGCGCAATGTATTCGCTTTCGGTGTTGCCGGTAGAAAATGCGGACGAAGCGCCGAATATTTCAGCCTTGTGGCCGCGGCTGAATGCTCAGGAGCCTCAAAGCCACAAAGGATGGGGCGGCAGGCAGGACGGCGGCGGCCCGAGCCGGATGAAGGGGAGCGCGCTGTCTATCGCTGCCGTCAAAGAAGAATTGCTCCTTACGCTGCGCTCGAGCTATCTTCAGATCGCGAGGAAGCGGTTGATCGCCGCCGCCCGTTTGAGCGGCGAGCCGGTTATGCGCGCCGGCGATTTCATGGGGCGGACATATGGCGATGCGCTGCGCGCGATGGACGGGGAGCTGTATCGTAAGGTCATGGGCGGCGAGAAGCTGTCTCCCGATGAGACCGTGCGTCTCGCCGGCCTCGTTGACGGACGTACCGCAGACGCAGTCGCGGCGGCGCTGTACGGTGAGGGCACCGATATCGGCAGCCTGGCGCCTGAACTGCAGGCGGTCGTCAGGTCTCCCGAATTCAGGGCGCTGCTCATTTCGTTCGGGCTTGCCGCCGAGAACGGCCTGGTGGTGGCGTACGACAAACGGAACCTGTTCGCGCATGACAGAAAAACGCCCATTCCCGGGTGCGAGGTGTATCTAAAGATGTTCGCCTATTTCGCCGGCTACTGCAAGGAGGCCGGGAAGAAGTCTCAGCTCGTCGTGTTCGACTGCATGAAGGACGGCGCTCCGCTCGTCAACGAGGTGATCGACGCCGCGCTCGATAAAGCGCCGGACGTTATCCAGGTGCGCCGCGCGAGTCCCGATGTGGTCAGGGATATCGAGGCGGCCGTGAAGGCCGGGGTCGACCGGTGGAACCTGATCGTGCATCAGGAGAATCTTGGCGCCTTCAGGGAATATGTCGGACGGCTGCTTTCGTTCCTGGTGTGCCGCCCCGACGGTAAATTCGTCGATCTGGGCAAGGACGAGTTTGCGCTCATCCGTCAGATCGATCCGGCGATCGCCGAACGGATACAGTCCGGGGCTGTGGAGCTGCTGCCGCCGGTGAGTTACGACAGCGCCGAGTTCGGCAGGGCGCAGCGTGCGGCGATAGCGATCGGGATGGCCGCGTAGGCTTCGTCGTGCAATAATGCTGGATTACCGCCGCGAGGGTTGCTATTATATTCACATCTACGGAGGTTTGTATGATCGATAAAGAACTGTTGGAGATCATGGCGTGCCCTGAATGCAAGTCCGATGTAAAACTCGAAGGCGAACGGATCATCTGCCAGAACCCGAATTGCGGCCTGCGGTATCCGGTGCGGGACGGCATACCGATCATGCTTGTCGACGAGGCGGAGAAACCGGCAAGAAAACAATAACGGCGATCTGTCGATGCGAAAAGGCGGTGAAATAGCATTTCACCGCCTTTTCCATTCTGATTCGTTTCGGGGATAGAGGCTTATATGGATGCCCCTCTGATATCTATAGCGCTAGCGACCTGCAACGGCGGCGCATATCTGCGCGAGCAGCTTGACTCGCTGTATGCGCAGACATACCGGCCGATCGAGGTCGTCGTATGCGACGACCATTCCGATGACGATACGGCGGCGATCCTCGACGACTACAGCCGGCGCTGCGGCCTTGTCTATTCGGTCAACCAATATCGCCTCGGCATGATCAGGAATTTCGAGAAGGTGCTGGGCCGCTGCACGGGCGAGTATATCGCCCTTGCCGACCAGGACGACATTTGGATGCCGCACAAGCTCGAACGGCTTTCGAGAGCGATAGGAGACCGCTCGCTGGTGTATTCCGATGCGGAACTGATCGACGAGCGGGACGCGATGATCGCTCCATCGCTGTTTGCCGTCTCAAAGGCCCGAACTGATCGGACGGCGTCTTTCGAGTATCTCGTGTGCAACGCGTGCGTCACCGGATGCACCGCCCTTTTTAGAGCGGATCTTCTGCGGCGCGCGCTGCCGATCCCCCAGTGCGAGACATATCACGACTGGTGGCTGTCCGTCGTTGCCTCGCGAGAGCGGGGAGTCGTCTGTGTGCCGGAGCCGCTCGTCCGCTACCGCCAGCATCAAGACAATTACGCGGGCGCTTATTTCAAGCAGCCGCTGCTTTTGCGGGGCGCCGCCCATTTCACGGCGAGAAGCCGCGCGGCCAGGAGAGAAAAGAACATGTTCCTCTGCCGGCGCACCAAGGAATACATCGACCATCATCAGCGCCTGGGGTTGACTGACGGCGACATCAACTTCCTGGTCGATATAAACCGGTATGCGCACAGCGTGCTGGACATGCGGCTCCATCTTTGGACGCTGTTACTTGGGCTGAGGCATCGGAATGTCATCTTCCCGAACGACCCGCTACTTCTCCAGCTCGCGAAAGCGTTCGGGCGAATGT